>JANORL010000787.1:0-1855 GCA_031415295.1 Polyangiaceae bacterium
GAGCTGCGGCGTGGTTCACGTTGACGCGTTCGCCGTGCAGGTCGACAAAGACGAAGTCGTTGGTGGAGAGGCCGTGCTCGGCGAGGAAGGTGCGCCATGCTCGGAGCCCGCCTGCGACGCCTGGTGACAACGCCCACGCGCAATTGTTTGTGCAATTCTCCGCTGGTCCATAACGTGCCGAGCTGCCGAATCGTGGGTATTGGATCCGGCTCCTTTGGCACGCCCGCGAGTTTCCCCGCAACGGTGAGGTCCGCCGTGCGCAATACCTCGTCGAGCGCTTGTCCTTCCGCCGATGCAGCACGGTCGACCATTTCCTCGACGAGATCTTCGCGTCCCGCATCACCCTCACCTGCTCGCCAATCTCGTCGAGCTGTTTTGCCCATTCGAGATGGAGCCGTTTTCCTGAGGCAAGGTTGGGCCACGCGGCGTCTATTCTCTCAATCCCTCGGAGGATGCCACCCTGCAATGACCCAGCACCGTCGCGCTTCCACGATTTCTACGCGATTCAAGCGGACGGCAACGACAGTGGCTCTGCCAATCGCTGTCTTGCCAAGAATGATATCTCCTGACAAACTCCACTCGAAATGGTCCGCCCATGATTGACGCCGAGGATCGAATAAACGCACGACTTCGCCCGAAATCGGATCTGTGGCCGCAATTCTATTTCCCTTGTGATTGTTACACATCGAGCATGCCAGCCACAGATTGTCTCTTGCCGTCGGACCACCCAACGACGCCGGAATGATGTGGTCCATCTCCATGGGTGTTGCCCGTGATTCGTGCCGACGTGCGGCAGTACCCGCATCAATGGCGCGCGTCCGCTGCAACCTCTTCGCGAAGCGCTTTCGCGATGTAGCTACGGCTCATTCGTCGAGCAGCTCTGCAACATCGTGGCCGCGTTGCTTCAACAACGCTGCCGACCGAGCACGAACCAGCATGATCCGCGTGTACTCCTGCATGAGCGCCGCGAGCGATTGGGTTTCGGACACAGACAGTCCGTCACTCTGGCGCTTTAGGTGGAGAGCCTCGATTTCCGCTGACTTTTGCGCATCGAGGCGCTGTCGAGCTGCCCGCCACAGATCGTCATCGCCCAGCAAATGCAGCGCCGCAACAGACTCGGCCATATCCGTCGGAAGCTCGGCTGGCTCCTCTGGAAGCGACGTGTTGACAGCCTCGACAATCTCCGCCTCGACCGTCCGATGCATGCGACTCGCACGCCGCTCAAGCCGTTGGTAGAGCGGTTCGGGAAGATTGACGGTCACTGCCTGAGCTGCCATGCGCCTAGGGTACGCGAAGCAGGGACAGAGTCAACATGCTCCAGAACCACCCTGCGAAATGAAAAAACGGATGATTCGACCCTTCCAAGCAACATTGCCGATTGCCCACGTTTGTCCAGTTGCCCAACGCGAACTGAACCGCAGCTACTTCATCAACCTCCCCACCGCCTCATGCACTACCCTGGCCGCCTCCCCGTCCCCCATCTCCATCGCCGCCATTTGCACGCGCATGAGCATCGCGACCAGCTCTTCACGACGATGCGGCTTCGTTGCCAACGAATCGCAAGAATCGCAAACGTTCGGCGATTCGCGGCGAATTTCCAAGTTTGAATCGCCGGACGGAGGCCGTGAAACGCCGGAAGGGGTCGCAATTGGGGGCGAACCGTTCTCTGAAACTTCGTGTTTGATGCTGTTTGCTGCTTGTGGCATACCACCAAGCGAATTTAAAATCCCTTGCTGTAACAAGCGTCCCGGTTCGATCCCGAGTGGGGCTACTAGATTAAAATTGTTGAGGATTTAGCAGGCCGAGCAGAGCGGTGAGCGGAGGCTCTACTGTTGAAGTCCAATCGATTTCCGAA
>JANORL010000788.1:0-2867 GCA_031415295.1 Polyangiaceae bacterium
CATCGAAGCGCACGGCCAATTCGTAACGAGTTTCAAACGGCAAACTTGCCAACACTTCGGGTTCGTTTCGCAATGCATCACGCAGCGACAGTGTGTCGTCGGGCCGCGATTCTTGACTGCCGCAGGCCATGAGCAACGGCAACGTAAGCAACCAGGAATGCCCCATTCTCCATTGGTACGATTGACTGGCTTTCATTCACAAACTCCTCGACGAATGAATAGTTTATCGCCTCGCGTTACACCACGACAAACGGATCGCGATCTTCGACGCTGAGCGCCAGTTCGATACCTGGAAGTGCAGCTGCCAAACGATTCAGAATTCGAGCCAATGCGGCGCGTTCGCTGTTCGAATGTAATGCGCACACGACCGTCATTCCGGCTTTGGCGGCGCGTAGGGCATCGTGATGGCGCATTTCGCCGGTCAAATACAGGTCAGCACGTTGCGCGAGTGCGTCGTCGACCATGTTTCCTGCCGCTCCAGCGCTCGCCGCAACTTTTTGCGCGTGTCCGTCAAGTGGGCCGGCAATGATCAATGAAGAAATGCCGAGGCCTTTTTTGATCCGCGCAAACAGTTCGGTACGTGAGGTCGGTTCATCGAGCATTCCAATGCGTCCGAGCCCCAACAGCTCGCCTTCGGGCGCTGGTCCGAATTTGGCACCGGGGGCGCGCATGGGTTTGCGTGCGGATAAGCCGAGTACATCGGCCAAGAAATCGTTTGTCCCGCCTTCGGCGACATCGAGAGCCGTATGGTGTGAGAAAATGGCGATGCCATCTCGCGCAGCCTCGAAAATTCCACTTCCCGCGACGATTCGTTTCATTCCCTCGAAAATGGCGGGATGATACGCCACGACGAGCTGGACGTCTTTCGTCCGTGCTTCGGCGGCAACGGCGGGCGTGTAATCAATACACAAGAGGATTCGCTCGACGTTTGCTGCGGGATCTCCGACGAGTAATCCGACGTTGTCCCAGCCTTCCGCGAGTTTTAGCGGAGCAATGGAATCGAGCACAACGAGAATGTCAGTCAAACGCATGGCGGCACCTTTACTATGTTGTGGCGCGGTTGTAAATAGCAAAAGTGGCGAGTGTCACGATGCGTAGAGTTGAAAGTGCCCTGGAGGGACTGCTTATTTTCAAAATGTGAACAACGTGAATGGTCTACACGTGGCGCCGAGAGAGCAGAGACGTGTCGTCAAATCGTTTGACGAGGCGCTTTTCGAAAAACCCACTCCCGATGCCATGCCAAATAGACGCAATGCTTGTCGAGCGATTTTCGTACGCGTAGCGGCTGGTCGAAGCCCAACAAACCACGCGCTTCTTGTGGCAGCACTGGCGAAATGATCACCTCGCCGTCATCTTTCACCGTGATGAAACCCAAATCGAAGGCGGCGTCCCAATGCGGGGCGAGCAGCAGACCATTGTGGACGCTGAGTCGTTCGGCATCCGATTCACACGCAGCCCAGGGTTTGATATGACTTGCCCGCAGAAGTTCGCGAACACCAAGTCCCGTGATTGCGCAGCGGTCGTCCCAATAATTGAGCAATGCCGCTCGAAAAATTTCTTGTCCCACGCGTTGTACGACGAGCCGCTCGGCTTCCGTCGTTCTTGGCAAATGGCCCGATTGCCGCTCGAAAATATGTAGCAATTCATCGGGCAGCGTGAGCGACAATTGAAACGCACGCAAAATCAACCGATGCAATGAATTAAGTTCCCGCGCGACAAGCAATGCCCGAGCGCCATTGGGCAACGTCGATGCATTCAATGCTGCATGTTCGCGCATCTCATCGCCGACATTGCTTTGCGATATGGCCATCAATAGCGATCCGTCATCGAGCGCGTGCAGCCATAACCGCATCGGTGTTTGCGAAGAACCAAATGCGAGCCAATCACCTTCGGCAGGTAATTCGATTTCGAAACCGCCATCGCGAGCGGCTTTTTCCATACGGGTGACGGTTGAGCGACCAGACACGAGGGCTCCTTGCCAAGGTAAGGCGGCAGAATACCATGAGAGGCCCGAACATTGGAAGCAGGATCATGCCACGAGGGTATTTCTCAGGCTGAAGCGTATGGCAATGGGTCGGACGGACATGCGCAACGTACGAGATTTTGTCGTGTTTGTAAGCCTTCTGTGAACGTGCCGGGCACCTTGCGGAGACGTCGAAACGCTCTTCTGGTCAGGATTGGCGATTCACATTGCTGCAATGTCACGTTGCTCTGGGAAAAGCGCGATTCACATCGTCGTGAAGTGCACAAACCGATGCGTTGTCACAGATGCCGTCGATGTGAAGTGGCGATCCGGGCCGGGATCGGCGACTTGTATCGGTGTGAAGTGGCGATCTGGGGCGCATCGATGACCTGACGGAGATGTGCATCGCGGAAAGCGCAGGGAAACGATGGTTGACCGAGATGTTAGGTGCCTTTTGAGCTTGGGAGCTGGGTTTGCGTTGTCCGCAATACGTTTCCTGATGTCCACCATCAACCTGGCAGTGCCGATACGGAGCGAATGTTGTTATCGTCGATTGAACGATGTGGGGCATTGGGAGGATGTTTGCAATGGACGCGGTGTTAACATGGCCGCAAAACGATTTGTGCAAAGGTGCCAAGGTCGCAAGTTATTCGGAGAAGAAAATTTGCCATCTTACGCCGGTAGTGTTGCCATCCGACACATGAAACATCGTATCCCGTTGTTCCTGCGGTTCTTGCGCGGTGTGCTGCTCGTGGTGTTTTCGGTGCAGTTCTTGTGCGGCGTGCCGCTCGCTGTGTTTTCCGTAGGTTGTGCGGCGCCGATAACGCTTTAATCGTTGCACACGCCAGACGCATTCCAATGTGCGAGGTCGGTCGAATCCCGGTTTTCGCGCACGCGCGGGACC
>JANORL010000789.1:0-2609 GCA_031415295.1 Polyangiaceae bacterium
TGCATGGATCGACCGCGATGCGGTCGATCCACATTTCTAAAATTTTGCAATGCCCCTTGACCCGTGTATGCCTCGCCCGCCGCGCGGTTGATGCAACGGGGAGAGTTACCAGAGGGTGTCTTGATCTTCGGTGACGCCAGCGAGTTTTTCAAAGGCGATGGTTTCGTTTGGTAGGACCAATTTGCCTCGAAACGCGCCGCCGATTTGTTGAAAACGCGAACGGATGACCAGCAAGTTGTGACGCTCTTCGTGCAGGTACGTCGGGGCGAAATCGGTTTCGAGTTTGTCCGTGTGGACACGCCATGGTTCGAGTAAGCGCTGCTTGTCGAACAAGAAGTGTGCTGGGCCAAGCCGCACGAGTTGTCCGTCGCGCCAAACCACACACTCACGGTGATCGACGAAACCTTCGGTGAGGTTATATGCCAGGGGTTTTCCGTCGGTGGATCGGCCCATGCCGAAGGCCCATTTCCATGCGGTGTGTCGTTCGAGAAGCCCGGCGGTGTAGTCGTAGCCGCCCCAAGCTCCTTTGAGGTCAAACTTTTTACCACCAGCATTGACGGTTCCTTCGACCTCGAGAAGGGCGCGTTTTTCCGTGGTACCGAAGCGTCCTTCCGACAGTTCGGTGATGACGGAGAGTGGCGGTGGAGCGTTTGCGGTCGACAACCGAGCTTCGATTCGCAGCCGAGGGGCACGAATGTTGATGAAGTAGTTCTTGCTTCCAAACGGGCGATCGATGCTGAATTGCTTGGGGCCCAAACCAAATTTGGCGTCTGCTCCTTCGCCGGCGCGATGACCAACGGCGGCAATAAACGCAGGACCTAAGGCGGTTACGTCGGCGATCGAGCGGCTCTGTTGCCTGTCGACGACGAAAGCGAAGGCGTTCGATGCGTAGCCCATACGTACGATCGCGGCGCAACAGATGACCTCGTCCGAGGCGATGATCACGTACATCCAGCGTTTGCCGCGGGTGAGGATCGCGGGTAAGCCAGCACCAGTTTCGAGAAAATCGACCGCTGGCAGGCTGCCGACGTACGTGCCGAACCGTGGTTTTCGCGTCGCTGGGTCGATGAGTTCGGCGGGGGCAGCCTCGAGGGCAAGCGTCGACGTCATCGGGGGAGGATAGCGGAGACAATGGTGATAGACTTGCTCGCCATGCAGGCCGCCATCTTCAAAACGCCCGTCGCAATCAACGAGCCCATCCGTGCGTATGCGCCCGGAACGCCGGAGCGTGCAGAACTCAAGGCAGCGCTCGCGCGCATGTCAGGTCAAACCATCGAGATTCCGATGGTGATCGACGGGCGTGAGGTGAGAACGACAAACCTTATTGAGGTCCGGTCGCCACATCGTCGCAGCTTGCTACTGGCAAACGCACACATGGGTGGCGCTGAGCACGCTTCGCAAGCCATCGATGCGGCTTTGCGAGCAGCGCCCGGTTGGGCCGAGTTGTCTTGGAATGCACGGGCAGCCGTATTTCTACGAGCCGCCGAACTTTTGTCACGACGGTGGCGCCCAATCCTGAATGCCGCGACAATGCTGGGACAGAGCAAAACAGCTTACCAGGCTGAAATTGATGCGGCTTGTGAGCTGATCGACTTTTTGCGCTACAATGTCCAGTATGCGCGCCAGATCATTTCGGAGCAGCCGGAGAGCTCGCCTGGAATGTGGAATACGATGGAGATGCGGCCGCTCGAGGGGTTCGTATATGCGATTACACCATTCAATTTTACGGCAATTGCGGGGAATTTGCCTGCGGCGCCGGCATTGATGGGTAACACAGTGGTGTGGAAGCCGGCGAATACGGCGATGTTATCGGCGCATTTCATTATGGAATTATTCCGCGAAGCGGGATTGCCGGATGGGGTGATCAATCTCGTGACGGGGGATCCCGTAGAAATCTCGCGAGTTTGTCTTGAGCATCCGACCTTGGCAGGCGTGCATTTTACGGGTTCGACGCCCGTGTTTCAGAGCATTTGGCGCAAAGTCGGGGAGAATATTTCCCGGTATCGTAGTTATCCGCGGCTCGTGGGGGAAACGGGCGGCAAGGATTTCGTTTTTGCGCATGCGAGTGCGGATGAAACGGCGTTGGCCGTGGCGCTGGTGCGGGGGGCATTCGAATACCAAGGGCAAAAGTGTTCGGCGGCGTCCCGGGCGTACATTCCCAAATCGATATGGCCATCGGTCAAGGAACGTATCGTGGAGCTCACGCGGATGATTAAAATTGGCGATGTTGCTGATTTTCGCAATTTCATGAGTGCGGTCATCGATGCCAAGGCATATGCACGAATTACGAATGCGGTGCTCGCCGGCAAAGCGAGCGGCAAAGCGCGCGTGATTTGTGGTGCGGAATGGTCGGACGCCGAGGGGTATTTCATCGAGCCTACGGTGATTGAAGCGGACGATCCGAAACACGCATTGATGGAAACCGAGCTTTTTGGTCCCGTGCTCACGGTATTCGCGTATGAAGATGGCGATGAAGACCGGGCGCTCGAATTGTGCGACCAAACGAGTCCGTACGCATTGACCGGTGCTGTGTTTGCTCGGGATCGGGTTTTCATCGAGAAGGCGCAAAAGGCGCTACGTCGTTCGGCAGGCAATTTTTACATCAATGA
>JANORL010000790.1:0-43934 GCA_031415295.1 Polyangiaceae bacterium
GTAAACTGGGTAGAGGGAAAATGTCGAAAGCGCGCAGCGCTTGTCGACATTTTTCCTGACTAAGGTTGAGCGCGAAGCGCTCAACCGGTCAACAAAATCGGTCAACAAAATCGTTTTACCCGACGAGCAGCCACAACAAGAGCAGTACCACCAATACGAAGACCGCTGCCGTTGCTGCGGCGATGATAATCTGCGTTTGTTGGGGTGCATTGTTCCAAAATGCGCCCCATTTTGCAATTCCTGACGCCGGCGCTTGTGGCGCACCTGCATACGACGTCGACATCCAATTCGGCGCCTGCCCTCCACCCTGCGGCGATGGCCCCATGGTTCCAGGAATGTTGACCATCGGCAAATTCGAACCCGTCATCATCGGATGCGGGTGCCCCGTTCCGGGAATGTTCACCCGCGGCATATTCGAGCCCGTCATCATCGGATGCGGCGCCATACTCGGCGGACGAAATCCTTGTTGTTGCCCAGGCATCATTCCAGGAACCATTTCCGGACTGAGCGCTGGATAAGCAGACGTCGCCGCACCCGGAGGCACACCAAATACACCTGAAGCCCCTGGATGTGGAAAACCTGCCGAAGATCCAGGCGCGGGCGGTGGTGCCAAGCCAAACCCTGGCATTGATGGCGTTTGAGGCGGTGCTTGGCTTGGAAACGCCGAAGGCAATGGCGTACCCGGCGGAGGCAAAACACTGAGGTCCGGCATCGCCGTAATAGGCATCGTCTTGTTGAACGGATTCGCTTGCTTCGGATAACTCCCGTTCGGATTCGCAGCCACCGGACTCGGACCGCTCCCGGAACGGCTCAGCTGCCGTGACGAGTCGATCATCTGCGTCTTCTGACTGTCCGGAACGCGTTCAGGCAGTTCGGGTTTGTCCGAGCCTTCGGGTTTGACGTAGAACGTCGTCGGCGTGTCGCGTCGTTTTCCACCATCGTCGTCACGCGCCGGAGGTGGCGCGGGTGAACGCGCAGGTGCAGGGATGACTGCGGACGGAGCTTCGAGCGGTGGGTAATCGAGCGGCGGGTAGTTGAGGCCGCCCTCGGGCATGTGAAAAACTTCCGTCGCTTGACTCAGCATCTTCGGACGAACACCCGACGGCGTTGGGGCGCCCCCGCCAAACGCTGCGGGTGATGGTCGCGGCGGCGGAGCTGCCGGACGCGCGTGGAGTTCGTCAATCCAAGCAGCCACGGATCGATCGCCAAACGGAGCGAGCTCGCGACAAAAATCGATCATGTGCGCTTGACGTTCGTCGCGTTCGGGAGCGAGTGCACGCATCACGGAACGACTCACGGTGACTGGAAGATCTGGACGAAGACGAGCGAGATCCGTCGGCGGTCCCGAACAAAGCGCGTACACGAGATCGCCGATCGTATCGACGTCGTACGGCTTGCGACCCGTCAACGATTCATACATCACGACACCGAGCGAATAGAGATCACTGCGGCCATCGACGCCGGACGGATTACGCAGTTGCTCGAGGCTCATGTAGTACGGCGTGCCCACCGTCGATCCCGTACGCGTGAGAGATCCACCAGCAACGGGTGCGTCTTGGCCAATCTTGACGATGCCGAAATCCAATACTTTGACGTCGTACAAATTGGGTTTCGGACCCGGCGCAAGGTGAATGTTGTCGGGCTTCAGGTCGCGATGGACGATCCCAACGCCATGCGCTTCCGCGAGACACTCGCCTATTTGAAGCGCCACGTTGATCGTCATCTCGAGTGGTAACTGGCCTGCATCGTTCAGCAGTTCGCGCAGGCTCTGACCCGCGAGCAGTTCCATGACGAGATACGGCCCATCGGTTGGACTCGTACCCATGTCGACGATTTTTACAGCCCGCGTACTCTTCAGAAGACTCGTCGCGCGAGCTTCTTGTTCGAGCCGTTGGTACATCGTCGGATCGAGCAGCGATTTCAGCGCAAGGTGTTGGCCTGTACGCATGTGCTCGACTTCGTGCACGAGACCATTACCGCCGCCGCCGATGAGGCGAAGCACGCGATAACGGCCGTCAACGATGGTCCCCGGCCGAAACGAGGAGACCTCTGCTTGCGCTTGCTCGGGGTGAGAATCAGCCATGGCGACAGTGGAAGTGAGGGCAGTCTAGATCAGCTCGAGCGTGAGTGATACTTTCGACTGCACGTGCCTTGAACGTCCCATCCGTAGGCACTAGGGTGCCCGACGAACATGGCGACGAACGAGTCTGCGGCTTCGCAAACAATGGCGACGAGCCGTTCTACGAGCCGCTTGACGAGCCGTTTGACGAGAACGGCGGACGGCGCGTTTTATGTGGTGGTGGGGCTTGCAGCCATCAGTATTGTCGTGACGTTGCAAGTGATTTTCTTCAGGGCCCCTGTCGAAGCGTCGATGGGGATTGTGCAGAAGATTTTCTACTTCCACGTGCCGGCGGCCATATCGATGTACATCGGCGCCACCGTGTGTTTTGTCGGATCGGCGGGGTATCTGGCGAGGGGCACACGCAACTGGGATGCGCTGGCGCGATCGGGGGCGGAAGTCGCGGTCGTGATGGGAATGATGGTCCTGGTCACCGGGCCGCTTTGGGCGGCGAAAGCGTGGGGCGTGTATTGGACATGGGATCCGCGTTTGACCACGTCGATGCTCAGCATTCTCATCTACATCGCCTACGTCGTGATGCGATCGTTTGCTGGTGATGGAGACGCGGAGCGCAAGTTTGCCGCAGCGCTCGGTGTGCTTGGCGCAGCAAACCTACCCATCATTCACTACTCGGTGCAGAAATGGGGCGGCAATCATCCCAAGGTGATTTCGTCCGGCGGTGGAGGCCTCGGCCATCCCGACATGAAACTCGCCTTGAACCTTGGATTTCTCACGTTCGTCTTGCTGACGACGCTTCTCGTCTGGTCCCGGTATCGACTCGAAGTATCGAAAAACCGGCTGCAACAAGTCGAAGAAGAAGCGCTCGAACTAGGTGTTTCTGACGAATAGGGTGAGGAGTAGTCGCGATGCAAGATCAGGCCACGGAAAACAAGAACCAAGCATCGGCACCGGGCGCAGCGCCCACGCCCAAAACGTCTGACGATCGCTCGACGACGTTTCGAGCGGTCGAAGGTGGAACGCAGATGCAGAGCAGCGAGAAGCTGCTTGTCGAGGCGTATGCGGCCATTTGGATCATCACGATGATTTTTATCGTCTCGATTTTTCGACGACAAAAGCGAATCGATGCGCGGATGGCGTCGCTTGAAGGGGCGCTCGAGAAAGCCCGCGAACGAAGCGGTTCGTAATGAACGACATCACGCAGATCACGCCGGAGCACGTGATATTCATCCCCAGCGTCCTGCTGTTGGGGCTCGTGATTGGTTACACGCTCGGAGCGCGCGCGGTGCGTGCCGAGCTCGATAAACGCAGGACCAGGATGAAGGAGTAGACACCGTGGTCGATTTCTCGTTGTCTGAAGAGCATCGTAGTCTCATCGACACCGTTCGTCGTTTTACCAAGGAACGGATCACGCCCATCGCGGCCGAATGCGATCGTGAATCGCGTTTTCCGATGGACGTTTTTCGCGACGCATGGGAGCTCGGTCTCATCAACCCGACGATTCCGGCGGAATACGGCGGCGCGGGCATGGGCGAATTCGAGAACACGCTCATGTGTGAAGAGTTTGCCTACGGTTGTACGGGCATCGAAACGAGCTTTCTTGCCAACGGTTTGGCACTCACGCCCATCAAGTTGGGAGGCACGGAAGAGCAGAAAAAAAAGTACTTCGGCAAGCTGCTCGCTGAACCGATCATGGCCAGCTACGCGACCAGCGAACCTGATGCGGGTAGTGACGTTGCAGGCTTGAAGACGCGTTTTTCCAAGCACGGCGACGACTATGTTTTGAATGGTCAGAAGTGCTGGATCACGAACGCGAGTTACGCGAGTTTCTACGTGATTTTCGCGACGAGTAATGCCGATCTTCGACATCGAGGCATCGCGGCGTTCATCGTCGATCGGGACTCGCCAGGTCTACGCGTGGGTAAAAAAGAGGACAAACTCGGGCAACGTGCGAGCGACACGGCGCAGATTTTTCTCGATGACGTCGTCGTGCCCAAGGAAAACATTTTGGCGCCGGAAGGTAAGGGCTTCAAGCTCGCGATGGAGACCTTCAACCAAACGCGTCCGGACATCAGTGCGGCAGCGACAGGACTCATGCGTCGCTGTCTCGATGAATGCGTCGCGTATGCAAAAGAGCGCAAGACGTTTGGCACGCCGATTGGCAACCATCAGCTCATCCAATGGATGATTGCGGAGATGGCCATTCGTATCGAAGCGACGCGATTGCTTTATCAAAAAGCCGCATGGAACCTCGACAATGGCGTGCGTGATCCCATCGTCTCGAGTTTTGCGAAAGCATATGGTGCCGACAGCGCAATGCAGACGGCAGTCGACGCGGTGCAAGTCTTCGGCGGCAATGGGTACACCAAAGAGTATCCGGTCGAGAAGCTGATGCGTGATGCGAAAGTGTTGCAAATCTACGAAGGAACGAGCCAGATTCAGCGTCTGGTCATCGCCAAGCAGCTCCTGGGTTGATCCTTCCTACCGAAGCGGCGTTGTCGTCGCGTCCCCTTTCACTTCCGAATCCTTTACCTTCATCCGCTCTGCCTTGATCCTCAAGGCGCGCTCGTTTTCTTGCACCTACTCAACAGGAGTTTTCCCTCATGCGTACTCGCACAAATCACCCCTCGACGACCAAAGCGTCGTCTCTCGCCTTTTTGAACAAACTCGCCGCAATTACGGGCGTTGTGACGGCATGTGCTGCGGCTCTGGGAGGAGCTTGCAGTGATCCTGATCCGAATACGACGGGGGCAGGCGGGAAGGGTTCGTCGTCGTCGTCGACGTCGGTGGGAATGGGTGGCGTGGGAGGAGAAGACTTGAACGTCGTTGCTGGGTCGGTGACGATTGGCTCGAGCAGCAGTTCGTCCGGAGCGCCGCCGCCGAAGTGTGCCATGCCCGATGCGAATGGTGGGAAGACGAAACTTGCGTCTGCATTTGGCGACCCGGGGGAGCAGATCGGTCAGGCGATCGCGTTCGACAAATCCGGCAACATGCTGATTGCCGGTTCTTTCAGCGGTAGCATCAATTTTGGTGGCACGACATTGACGGGAACCGATGATGTGTTCATCGCGAAGTTTAATCCGACTGGAGGACTTCTCTGGGCAAAGTCCTTTGGTGACGGCAACTTGCAGGCGCCATCGGGAATTGGCGTCGATGCCAACGGCAATGTGTATTTGACGGGTAACTTCAAAGGCAGCATCAACTTTGGAGGTGGCGGTTTGAATGCGGGCGGCTCGTTGTTTATCGACATGTTTTTGGCCAAATTCACGTCAGACGGCACGCACGTCTGGAGCCAGGCGTTTGGTGGCGTCCCTGTTGATAGCGTGCAGAACGTGCAGGGTTTGGCGGTCGGAGCGACGGGCGATGTTGTCATTACGGGATTCTTCCAAGGCGGCGTAAACTTTGGTGGCGCGGTGGTCACGAGTGCGGGCGATTACGACGTGTTTGTCGCGAAGTTCAATACGGGGGGCACGCATCAGTGGAGCCGTCGGTTTGGCGATGCCGCGGGTGATCAGCGCGCGCGAGCTGTGACGCTTGATCCTGCTGGCAACGTGTATCTAGCTGGTGAGCTGACGGGTTCGATCGACTTTGGTGGAGGGGCGATGACGGCGGTGTCCGTACCAACCGCGTATGTCACGAAGCTCGATTCGCTCGGCAATGCCACGTGGGTGAAGCTGAGTGAAGGCAAGGCGGCAGATTCGGCATATGCCAATTCCATTGCGGTTGGGCCCAATGGGGAAGTCGCAGTGGGTGGCTATTTCAACGGTTCGTTTGCTTTTGGTGGCACTTCGGTGACGGGAACGGACGACGCGTATGTGACGCTGTTGTCGGCGGCTGGAGCGCATACGTATACGAAGACGTTTGGCGACGGTGAAGCGCAGAGTGCGAACGGAGTCGCGATCGCGTCGAATGGCGAAGTGTTCGTAACGGGTAATTTCGCCGGCTCGATTGACCTCGAGACAGGCATGCCGTCCAAGAGTGAAGGCCAGTTTGACGGGTACCTAGCTCGTTTGAACGCAAAGGGTTGTCCCGCGTGGTTACGCACGTTCGCGGGTCCGATGTCGCACTCGACGAAAGCGATAGCGATCGATCCGACGACGGGTGGTGTTGCGTTGACCGGCTCGTTCAGTGGATCGGCTGATTTCGGTACGGGTGTCATCACGGCAGCGGGGAATGACGTTTTCCTCTTGTCTGTCAATCCTTGAAAGAGGCGTTTCGTCGTTCATGAGTCGTGTTTGTTGGGCGTGCTGTTTTGCAGTGCGCCCAACGCTTTTGAGGCTCACGGCTGCATCCGCCAGCTTCGCGGGCATCCCGTTGCGGTAATTCTCGTCGGGCGCGGTGGGTCGGCTCTTGTATGGGCGCGCGAAATCGTGAGATCTTTGCTCATGGCTCGTGCCCGTAGGGCGTGAGTGAACGTGAGTCCATGTCGGGGCGCATTGCGCGTTTCCAAGCGGAGCACTTTATGGCTTTATTTCGGCAGCCTTCGAAAGGTTTATTAACCTCGTTGGCGGTGCTTTCTGGTTTGGCGGCGTTGACTGCAGGGATGCAGTTGGCGAGCGCGCAGGAACCCGCTGCATGTTTGTCCTCGAACCCGGCGGACTGGCCGTCGCCTTCGCGTCCGTACTTCATGATTGTGCAGGACACGTCGGGGTCGATGATCAGTTGCACGAATCCGTCGACGGCGACGTATCAGTTTCCCGCGACCTGCCCGGTGAGTGACGTGACCTCCCCACGCAATAGTTGTGGGCTCAAAGCGACGCGTCTCAACGATGCCAAGTGTGCGTTGCGACAAACCGTGCAAGCGTTTTCGGGCGAAGTGAATTTTGGTCTGGCGACGTTTGCCACGTACCTGACGGGATGTCCGGCTGGAGCTTGTGGGACGACGTGCCCGCCGGGATCTACGGATTGCGCCACCGTCAACCCCGGGGGTGAGTCGTACGGCTGCACGTACAACTACTTCGCGGGCAGTGGCAACAATAGCTGTGGCAACAATCCCAGCTGCGCGGCGGCAGGACCCGGCAGTCCGAACTATGCGAAAGGTACTTGGCTCAACGGCGGCAACGTCGTTGTCGGTTTGCCCAAGGACACGTGGTGGTTGGCTCCGCCCGGACCGCCATCGAACACGGCAGAGTTGCTCGAGTGGTTTGATGGAAATTGCACCAACAACCGCGAGATTTTCGCTCGAGGTGGCACGCCGCTCGAGGGGTCACTTCGCAGCGTTACCCAGTATTTGCGTGCTGGGTGGACGCAATGGTCCACGACAAACTATTGCCAAGCTGGTCTTACGTACACGTTTCCGACGCCTGCGGACACCAACGATCGCACGTGTCGAAGCCTCAACGTTATTCTCGTGACGGACGGTGACGAGAGCTGTGGTGGCAATCCGGCGAGTATTGCGTCCGATTTGTTCAACAACGGTGTCGTGATTGGCGGCAAGACGTGGAAGGTGAAGACGCACGTCATCGCTTTCGCCGGTGCCAACCAAGCCAATACGGATGCCATTGCCCTTGCCGGTGGCACAAACGTTTCGATTCTTGCCAACAACGAAGTGCAACTGTCGAGCGCGCTCTCCGGCATCATCAGCGGCGTGGTCAAACCCGAAACGTGCAACAACGGCGACGACAATTGCAACGGTTGTACGGACGAGGGCTACACGCACTACTGCAACCTGGGTGCGGCTCAGCAAGCGGGATCGCTCCAAACGTGTTGTGCCTGGACAACTGCAGCGCAACGCACCACGTGCCTCAACAACTACAGAGCTTCGATTACGCCGGGCAATCCGAACGGCAACACGACGTTATTGCCGTGTACGACCGTGACAAACCAGACGGAACCGGCGAACTGGCTTTGTTTTAATCCGAATGATGTTTGCGACAACATCGACAACAACTGTTCGGCGGGGGTCGACGAGAATCAACTGAAGTGCGGAACGCCGTTGGCGTGCCCGACGACTGAAGTTTGCGACGGCAAGGACAACGATTGCGACGGCGCGACCGACGAAGCTCCCTTGATGTGTCCGAACTGCGTTCCGTCGCCGGAAGTTTGCGACGGTTGCGACAATGATTGCGACGGTGTGGCCGACGATGGCGTTGCTGCGCAAGCGTGTGGTTTGGCGAGTCCCATGAACTGCCAAGGCATCCAGCAATGCAAGGCGCCTGTGGCCGTTCCGGTGGGCACGTGCGTGGCGGGTGGATGGCTCGCGTGTGTCAACAATCCGCAGCCTGAAATCTGCGACATGATCGACAACGACTGCGACGGCATCGCCGACGATGGCGTTGCGGCAACGCCGTGTGTCCCCGTGGGTTCTCCGCCCGTGGGAACCTTCAACCCGCCGAGTCAGTGTCGACGCGGCACACAAGCTTGCGGTAGCAGCCTGTGTCTTGGGTTCATCGGGCCGTCTGCCGAGGTGTGTGACGGCATCGACAACGATTGCGACGGACAAACCGACGAAGGTGTGAGCGGTGTGGGAACGCCGTGTGGAACGGCCACGCCGCCCTGCACGCCTGGAATGCTCGCGTGCGTGGGCGGCGCGTTGGTTTGTCAAGGTGGAACGCAACCGACGAACGAAACGTGCGACGGCATTGACAACAACTGCAACGGCACCGTCGACGACGCGCCGCTCGTTGGTGCTCCAATGGCTGGACAAACGGGCTGTTGGACGCAAGCGGGCAACTGCTGCACGTTTGCCGGGCTGAGCTGGTGCCCGCCAGTTGGCGGGTCGTGTTATGGCGCCGGTACCCTCACCGCGCCGTGCTCGCAAGGCACGATCGTTTGCTCGATGGGAGCTTGGGCCTGTCAAGGTCCGGTGGGTCCGTCGGCTGAAGTTTGCGACAGCGTCGACAACAATTGCGACGGCATGGTCGACAACGCCTCGGGCGTGGGTCAGCCGTGTGGAACCGGCCAAGGCGAGTGCGTCGCGGGCACGTCCCAATGCAGCACCAACGGCGTCATCTGCGTGGGTTCGGTTGGGCCATCGGCAGAACTTTGCGATGGCAAGGACAACGATTGTGACGGCGTCATCGACGACGGCGTGCCTGGCGTTGGTCAACCGTGTGGTGTCAATCAGGCGCCTTGCACGCTCGGCATGACCGCGTGTGTCGGTGGTGCCGTGGTTTGTCAGGGCGGCGTTCAGCCCACGGGCGAAATCTGCGACGGCGTCGACAACGATTGCGATGGTGCGGTCGACGATGCTCCGCTTGCCGATGCGCCTCCGCCGGCGCTCAACGGTTGTTGGACGCTTCCGGGCAACTGTTGTTCCTTCGGATCGCTCAATTGGTGTCCGCCTCCTGGTGCATCATGCAGCGACAACGGCATGCTCATGGCGCCGTGCAACAGGGGCACGCTCTCCTGCAACGGCGCACTCGGTTATGTCTGCTCGAACGCGACAGGGCCTTCTTCGGAAGCTTGTGACGGCATCGACAACAACTGCGATGGCGTCGTAGACGACGGCACGTTCCCGACCGAAGGCAACGTTTGCGGTAGCGACGAAGGTGCATGCGTTGCGGGTCTCATCGACTGCGCGGGCGGCATCCTCGATTGCGTGGGCGACACGGGACCCGCGCAAGAGATCTGCAACGGCGTCGATGACGATTGCAACGGCGTGATCGACAACGGCATCGTCGTCGGTGGATCGTGCGCAGCGACGTACAACACGACGCTCTACCCCGGTCCACGTGACAAGGGATCGTGCGCACCTGGCATCTTCGAGTGCGACGGCATGGGCGGCAACGTGTGCGCCGGTGGTCAAGGTCCGCAGCCTGAAGTTTGCGACGGCATCGACAACGATTGCGATGGAACGGTCGACGAAACAGGTCCTGCACCGGACGGCATCGACGGCACGGCAAACCCCTTACCGCCTCCGATGGCTTCCGTGGGTGATCTGTGCGGCGTCGACACGGGTGCTTGCCAGCAAGGCAACTACGCGTGCGTCAACGGCCAGTTCGCGTGTCTCGGTGGTCAAGGTCCGCAAGAAGAAGCTTGCGATTGCAACGACAACGATTGCGACGGCGTCAGCGACGAACAGGATCCTTCTCCGGCATCGCCGATTTGCGCAGGAAGCAACAAGTGCGTGAAGTCGGGAACGTCGTGTCTCTGTGCATCGCCGTGCTTGCCGGGTGAATTCCCGTGCCCGCCGGGTCAACGATGTGAAGAGGTCACATCGAGCGATACGGGCACCACGCTCGGCAACTACTGCGTTGCCGACAACTGCGGCGACTGCACGAAGAAGACCGTTCTCAACGCCGACAACACGGTGCTGTGCGCTCCGGCGGGTACGCCTGCTGGCGCCAACTGCGTCGTGCCTCCGGTTTGCGCCTGCAAGGGCCAAGTTGGTTGCAAGAATCCTTGTTACGGCGTGACGTGCACAAACGGCGAAATCTGCACCGAATATGGTGCGAATGCCGGAACGTGCGTCCCGAACAACTGCTTCGCGGTGCCATGCCAAGGTTGCGATCAGGTCTGCAACAACGGTTCGTGCGTAACGAACCCGTGCACGCCGACATCGTGTCCAGGACAAACCTGTGTACCCAACGGTGACTTCACAGGCTTCACCTGCGTCGACTCGTGTGCCGACAAGCAATGCGCATCAGGCGAACTCTGCAAAAACGGCGTGTGCGTCAAGGATTGCGCTCCGGCGTGTGCAGCGGATGAAACCTGCGACTACGCGCAGATGCCTCCGGCGTGCGTGAAGAACCTCTGCTCGATGCCTTGTGCCAATGGCGGTTGTTGCGATCCGGTCACCGGCGCATGCGGCAGCTGCCCGTGTAATGGTGTGGTTTGTCCCTCCGGACAGGTTTGTCAGAACGGCGACTGCATCACCGGTCAAGGTGGCAGCGGTGGATCTGCTGGCGCGGGCGGTGGTGGAGTTGGTGGTCAAATGCCGACCACAAGCAGCTCGGGTACCGGTGGCTCGGCAGGCACCAGTGGCGACTCCGGTATCTATGGCTTGCCCACCGGTGGTGGTGGTTGCTCATGTGACCTGGGTGCGAAGGATCGGACCAACGGCTTCACGTGCGCGCTCGCGGCGCTCGCGCTGGGCATCTGGCGCAGGCGTACGACGGCGCGTCGCGGCGCCAAGGAGGTGTCGTGATGAACTCGTTTCGTAAACCCTTGAAGGCATTCTTCTCCGCGCTGGCGATCTCTGCGCTGTCCGCTTTCGGCACCACGGGCTGCCAAACCGACGCGTTCTGTTGGGACAAGTGTCCTGGCGACACACCCAGCAGCGGATCCGGCATCGCAACGGGCGGTGCCGGTGGCACGGGTACAGGTGGCACCGGCGGTGCTGGCGGTGAGGATTGTCCGATCTTCGGATGCTCCACCAGCAGCAGTTCCGGTACTGGCGGAGCGTGCGTCGTGACGAACGGCGGCATCGAGATCTGCGACAACCTCGACAATGACTGCAACAAAGTGATCGACGACGGTCCGGACATCAATTTCGGCAGTCCGAAGACCTGCGGCACGTGTGACAACAACTGTTACACGAAGCTGCTCAATGCCGATCCCACGGGCATTGGATGCGATTGGAATATGGTTCCGGGCAACGCCGGAACTTGTACGTGCTCAAAGGGTTGTGCCGAAGGTTGGTACGACCTGAACACGCCCAAGGACTGCATCTGCGAGTACTACTGCGTCAAGAACGCCAACGATGACTCCGTCTGCAACAACAAGGACGACGACTGCGACAACAAGATCGACGAAGACGACAACTTGTGTACGAGCACCACGGACTGCGGCGTGTGCGGCAACAACTGCGTCGTTCTGAATGGAAATCCCACGTGCTCGACCACGGGTATGGCGGGCGAAGCGTGCACTCCGGCAAACACGAAGTGCGAGATCGCTTCGTGTCTCCCCGGTTATATCGATCTCGATAAGTCGTACGCCACCGGGTGCGAATACCAATGCACTCAGACAAACGGCGGCGTCGAGAAGTGCGGCGATGCCATCGACAACGATTGCGATGGTTTGGTCGATAGCGCCGATGACCTCTCGGGTGACGTGAAGGTCGGTTCGATCTGTTTCGGTGATGAACCGTTGCGTCGAGGTATCTGTGGGTTGATTGCCAACGCGGGCGCGTACGCTTGCGTCGGCAACGACTACCAGTGCGTCGGGGCAAACGTCAAAGTGCCCGGACAAGTGCCCGAGGCTTGCAACGGACTCGACGACGATTGCAACGGTCAAACCGATGACAACCCGACCGACGTCGGGATGGCTTGCGGCGTCAGCAACATCTTTCCGTGCAAAAAAGGCACGCAGCAGTGCGTGATGGGTACTCCGCAATGCATCGGCGCAAGCAATCCGACCGCCGAACTTTGCGACGGTATCGACAACAATTGCAACGGCATGATCGACGACAACCCGGGTGATACCGGGATGCCGTGCGGTCCAATGACCGATGTTGGCGCGTGCCAGTTCGGCGTGACGAACTGCGTTGCCGGTGTGAGCACCTGCCAAGGCGCGATCATGCCCGCCACGGAAACGTGCAACATGATCGACGACGACTGCAACGGCACCGTCGACAACGTCAACGGCGTAGGCACGGCGTGCGGTCAGAGCAATACGATGCCCTGCAAGTTCGGTACGTTCCAGTGCGTCGGAGCAAACCTCGCGTGCGTGGGCAACATCGATCCCAAGCCCGAGACTTGCAACATGATGGACGACAACTGCAACGGTCAGACCGATGAAGGTTTGCCGCCGCAGCAGTGCGTTCCCGTAGGCACAGACCCGACCCTCGTGTACGGCGGCGCGAGCCGTTGCCGCAGAGGCACCCAAGCGTGCGGTGGCGCATGCACTGGATTCATCGGTCCCGTTGCTGAAGTGTGCGACGCGATCGACAACGATTGCGACGGACAGGTCGACGATGGCCTGATGCTCGGCGCGTGCAACGTACCGATTCCGCCGCCTGCCGGGGTAATGTCACCGTGCAAAGCGGGTATGTCCGTATGCACGTCGGGTGTCCAAACCTGCCAGGGTTCCGTTGGACCAAGCAGCTCAGTCGACGCGTGCGGCATCGATTCGAACTGTGATGGTGCGCTGACCGGACAACCCAATTTGCAGACGGACGTGACAAACTGCGGCACGTGCGGCAACAACTGCTACACGGGCGCGGTGTTCTCGGTCTGGGGCTGCGCCGCAGGCATGTGCGTCTTCCAAGGCTGCCAAAACGGCTACTACGACCTTGATGGCAACAACACGTGTGAATACGCGTGTTCCTTCCTGAGCGCGCAAGAAGCCTGCAACGGCCAAGACGACAACTGCAACGGCATGGTCGACGAAGGCGTCGTCAAACCCACGCCCGTTCAAGTCTGCGGCGTAAGTACCACCGCGACGCGTCCGGAATGCACGACGGGTATTACCGTCTCCTGCGTAGCCGGCGCATGGCAGTGCTCGTTCCCCGCGGGCGTCTGCACCGGCGGCTGCTCGTCGGACGACGAAACCTGCGACATGCTCGACAACGACTGCGATGGCCAGTTTAACGAGAACGTCGCGAACTTCGGCAAACCCTGCGCCAGCGATGATGCCAATCCAAACCCCGGTGATGGCGCTTGTCGCACGACAGGCACCTTCCTTTGCAATGGCGGCTCCGGCATCATCTGCAGTGCGGTCAAGGCAAACTGCGCCACGCTGCCCGGTGGATGCACCGAACTGTGCGACGGCATCGACAACGACTGCGACGGCAGCACCGACGAGGTCTACACAAGCAAGGGAACCAATGCGACGAACTTCGTCCGACCCGCGGTGACGAGGACCGCCGCTGCCAAGTGGATCTACAGCTACGAAGCCACCAGGCCGAGTGCCACGACCACCTCGCCCGGCAATGGCAACGGTTATCAAACCAGCGCTCCTGCCGGAACGACACTCGACAAGACACGCGCGTGTTCTGCGCCTGGCAAGTTGCCTTGGTTCAACGTGTCGCCGCTCGAGGTCGAACAGACCTGTCAAGCCATGGGCGGAAGCATCTGCACCACGGCCGACTGGACTGCATCGTGTCAAGCAACGACTCCATGCATCCATGGCTATAACCCCCGTGGCGCTGCTTGCACGTCCACGTACACCGCAACCAAGTTCTGCAACCTCGGTCCGTCGTACGACTTCAGTTCGACACTCGCGGGTGATCAGGACGGCTTGTTGCCCACAGCATCGAGCCTTCTGGGCAACTGCTGGTCCGATTGGCTCAACCTTCAAGGCAACGCAGCGGCCGATGCCAAGCTCTTCGACATGACCGGCAACATCCGCGAGATCACGCGCAGTGGCGTGAGCACCTATCCGCTCATGGGCGGAGCATTCGGCTCAGACCCGGGTGGCTCGACCTGTTCGTTCTCCTTTTACACGACGAGCAGCAACGCCTTCCAGCTCTACGATCTCGGCTACCGCTGCTGCTTCACGGTTGATCCGCGCCTCTAGTTCAACATTTGGGGCTTTGGGTCGCCTTCGGCGCCCATCGCCCCAAACCCCGGATCTCAGTCCCCACCAAGGCGTCACGTTTTCCCGTGACGCCCGTTCCCCGTCAAACCCCAGCGCTTGTCGCGTCATGCTTCGCCGGAAGCGTGAACGACACCCTGTTTCCACGATCTGGATCACTGGTCAGTTCGATTCGCCCACCGTGCGCTTCGACAATCCCTTTGACCACAAACATAGCCAGCCCTGTTCCTCGACAAGTCCTTCGACCCGGCGGTGGCCGACGCAAAAAGGCGAATGAACGTTGAGAATCGGGAATGGCCGGCGCCGTATCCGATACGGAAAACCTGACGCCTTCGCCTTGTTTGACGGCTTCAATCCTGATGACGCCGGTCTTGGGCATAAAACGCAATGCGTTGCCAACAAGCCGCGCGAATACCTGAAGCAGTCGATGTCGATCCGCATCGAGAAGTGGAAGATCGTCGTCGACCTCCACCTCGACCCTGACCGCTCTATCGCTCACGGCCACTTTCGCCGCAGCCACTGCATCGGTTACCAGGTTTGTCGGAGCACACTCTTCGACGCCAAGGTCCAAGCCTCCCTCATCGATGTGCGCCCCATCCACGAGATCCTCGATGACTTGCGTCATCTCCATGGCCGCCCGGCGAATCGCCGCTAGCTGCTCGACTTGGTGTGGCTCCGTCACATCACGCGCCAACATCGTCGACGTCACGAGAACGACTCCAAGCGGGTTACGTAAGTCGTGCGATGCAATGGCCAAAAGATCCGCACGCCGCGCTTCGGCAATCATGGCTTGCTGCTCGCGCTTTCGATGCTCTTCAAACTCATCGGTCATCCTAGCGGCTCCATTTCTACGCTCTCGAACCATTGGTTTGCACGGCTCCCCCTTCGATGGCGTCTTGTGTTCGGTTCCTTTTTTTGATGCGGCCACGGCTCTGTCCCTTCGGTGAGTTTCAAGAGTACGTCGCCCGTCGAGCGGCAATCGAGTCAGTGCTGTCCCGATCTCGTCGTCAGGTTTTTGAGTACCGCGAGGGAGAGGTCAGGGAATTCCTGACATGAGGATGCGGTTGCTCGGTAGGCGACAGGAAAGGAAAATTCGAGTTCTCATGAAGGTGCAGTTTGTTCACGCGCAATCATCGTGATGAACCTAGATTTATGATCATGTCGCAACGTCAAGGGTCTTCGCAAAGGGGGATGAAATGGTGAGCACGCGAGGTGACCTCAGACGCATGGCTGACGATAGCCATGCTGACTGTCCATTGGTTCTGATCGTCGATGATTTCGACGACAACCGAGAGATGTTTATGGAGTTCTTGTCGTTCTCCGGATTTCGAGTCGCACAAGCAACAACGGGCATAGAGGCTCTCGAACGAGCGTTTTCCTTGCTCCCGGATTTGATTCTCATGGACCTGTCATTGCCAGAACTCGACGGGCTCGAAGCAACAAGGTGTTTGAAGAAAGACGAGCGCACAAAGTGCATTCCCGTCTTGGCTCTCACGGGACACGCCGTCGCTGCCCATTCGCGTGATGCGCGTGCCGCAGGCTGCGCTGCGTTTCTCACCAAGCCATGTTTGCCCGAGGTGCTCCTCGGCGAAATACGCCGCGCGCTACAAAGCCGGCCACCAGTCGTTTGACCCCATTCGTGCGGACATCGAAGGAGAATCGATGCGCTCCTGCGAAGCACCAGCATGCAGGTGTTACTTGCGCGTAACCGCGCCGATGGTTTCCCGTAACTTTCGCGCCGCTTCGTCCCAATTCACCGGCTTGATGAGAACCGCATCGAACGCGCTGTTTGCAAGTAACGCACGTGTGCAGAGATCTCGGCGTCCAGTGCAAGCAAACAGCGCCGTGTGTCGAGTTGCAGGATCTGCACGCAACGCTTCGGCCACGACAAACCCATCGAGACCCGGCATGCGTAGGTCGCACAAGATGGCATCCGGAACATTCTGCGTCGCGAGAAACACCCCCCGCAATCCGCCCTTGGCTCGAGCCACATCAAAGCCATGTGCCTCGAGAGCGACCTGCGCGTTGTCGAGAAAGTCGATGTCATCGTCGACGATCAGCACTCGAGGCAACACTTTCGGCGCCGCGCCTGCATCGCCCGCACTTTCCGACATTCCGCTTCCTCCACGCGTGACAATGTTCGAGACAACGCCGACACGACACTCGAACGCACCAACATCACGCAGTGTTGAGTCGACCTGGTGCATGCGCAATGTGCAGATCGTCAAGATCGAAGCGTGTTGCGTTTGTCGTGGATCCCAAAATTTCCGCGTGTTCCGTCGGGTAAAACCTGTTGGGTTTGCCGCGGGCACTGGTTGGACAAGAATTCGTGCTCCAGGTGAACGCACATGATTGTCGACGACACTTTTCTCGATCGCGTAGCGCACGACCTGCGTGGCGAACTATCGACCATGCTCGCTGGTGTGCATTATTTGCTGCGTGTCGGCCGCGATGGCGCCGTGCCCTCTCGCGACATGCTCACACGAGTCAGCGAGGCGGGCGATCGTTTGGCACGGTTGCTCGAAGAGTTCGACGACACCGCTTGGCTCCTCGACAAACCTAAGCCACTCTTGCTCGAGCCCGTTCGGATGCGGGTCTTGATCGAAGACGTCGTCGCACGTTGCGCCAAATTGACGCTTCTGCGTGATGTGCGCGTGCGCATCGATTTCTCGAACGACGACAATCGTGAGTTCGTGGGCGATCCCGAGATGCTGGTGCGCGCCATTCTGTATGTCGTCGACTTCGCGATGTTGCGCACGCCTGGTCACGAAGTCCATGCGACGGCCGGATTCGAAGGTGATTGGCCAGTGATTCGCATCATGGATGAAGGTGCGCACATCCCCGATCGAATACGTGAACGTATGGTCGAACCGTTTGTCGAGAACGAACTCGCTCACCTCCTCGTTCCCGGAAGACGCAAGGTTCGGCTGGGGCTCGGGTTGGCCATCGCTCACGCGATCTTCGAGGCTCAAGGTGGTTCACTTTCCGCGGAACCAATCGACCACGACACCGCGTCGGGATTGGTCTTTCGCTGCATCCTCGCGCGCTGAAGGTCCGCTTGCGACCGCTCGTCGAACATGTTCCGGTGAACGGATGCGTCATGGTTTTTTTGCTTCGATAGGGTTTGTCATTGCGTCGTGCACGATGGGTTGTGGTGACGGTTTGCCTTTGCCGAGCGGGTATTCGGGACCGCCTCTTGCTGCTCCGGCGATCGTTCTCTTGTCGAGCCAAACCGTAAGCGGACTTGGGCGGATCGAATTGAACGGAGACATGAAGGAAGTACCCGACATCGCTCTCGGGACAGATCCAGCGTTATCGGCCAGCAACGACAGGATCTTCGCCATCGTGCGTGATCAGAACCTCGTGTACGAAGTCGATCCGGTCACGCTCGCCTTACGACGCAAGTTTGTCCCGTACGATGATACGGAACTCGAAACCTCGCGCGTGCTCGCCTGCAACACGATCGTGAAAGGCATCAACCCGCAAGACGTTGCTGTCGACGCGGATGGCCGACTTTGGGTCGCTCGTTTTGAACAACCAACTGTGGCGATCATCGAACATGACGGAAGTTTGTCTGGAACAGTCGATTTGTCACCCTACGCCGACGCGGATGGACTTCCCGAAGCATCTGCGGTCCACATCGTTGACAGTCGTGCGTACGTGACAATCGAGCGACTCGATCGTTGCGGAGGTTGGGTCGCGACCAGTCCCGGCCTCATCATCGAAATCGATGTCGCGACACGCAAAGTCGTGAACAGCATCGAACTGGGCGGCGCGAATCCTTTCGGACGCTTGGTTCCGGCCCCGTGGGATTCGTCCGGAAATACGGTCGCCGTGGCTCTTTCAGGTGCGATTTTGTCGATCAATGACGGTGATGCGGTGGCCATGGTCGATTTGAAGAGCGGGATGGTGACTGGCTTCGGACGCGAAGCAGAACTCGATGGATCCGTAGTGGAAGTCGTCTTGGCTGCACCTGACGAGGCGTACGTGATTGTTTCAAATCCGAAAGATCCCTCGACGAATGTAACCAGCCTTGTGCGCATCAACCCTCAAACGGGACAAATGAGCCACAAGCTGCTCGACAGCCGTACCGAATCGAATCCAGGAGGTGGCTACTGCCACCGGGGTCTGGCCGTCGTGGGAGACCACGTGTTGGTGGGATCGAAAGTGCCATGTGAAACGGGCATCTTCGTCATCGACCGGCAATCAGGGCAGCAACTGGGCGTGATCCACCCAGCGAAGTTGCCCCCCATTGCCATTCACGGAGTGCCCTGATGATTGCAGGTCCTTTGCCCTCTCAGGGCGAACTTCGTCTAGCATTCGTAAACCTCATCGGATCGCGTAGGCGCTCCGAATCCCAAGTGTTTCCACATGAGTCGAGGCGTTCCATTGGCTGATCGCGCACCGTTATCGACGCTCAGTTCGTTACTCGCAGCGCATGGTGTTCCGAAGCGTGCAATCGAAGACGCGATTTCGCGGCAAGTCGTGCATGGTTCCGACCTCGCGACAAACCTGCTCGAAGTCGGCGGTTCGAGCGAAGAACTGATTTTGAAAGTACTCGCGGAGGCGACAGGTCTCGAACCAGCCCCGCTGGGCAGTTTGCCGTTGTCATCGCAGGCAGCCCTCGGGTTTGTCTCGGCGGATATTGCCAATCTGTTCAACATCATCCCGCTGTCGTTGTCGGGAGCGGTTCTCGACCTCGCTGTCGCTGAGCCGGTTGTCTCGCTGTCAGACTTGGGGTTTGGCCCGACGATCACCGTGACGCAGATCATCGCCCCGCTCGCTCGTATTCGGCAGGCAATTTCCAAAGCGTATCGTATGCCGCTCGAACGGCGTTTTACCCGGCTCCTCGGTAAACTCGGCGAGCCTGGCCCATCGTCGTCGTCGGGTTTCGACATCCAAGACGAACCGACGCAGGTTTCCATGTCCCTTGCCGACCTCGGGCTCGCTCGACCAGCGACACAAACACCCGCAACGCTCGCAGCAGCCGGCATCTTGGTCCCCACCTTTGTGCCGCCGAAACGGCCACTGCCGCCGCCGGTCGAACCCGCTCACATCGAGCCCGCACACACCACAGACCTCGACGAACCGACCACATTACCGCGTGGCAAGGATTACGTTGGCGATCCACCGATGCCGAAGACGATTCCCGGCGACTTCGCGTTGGCCAAAGGCAACGCTCCCGCGTGGGCCACACGCGCATCCATCGTCCAAGTCGTCGAACCAGCTACAGGCTGGCGTCCACTCACCAGCGACGACATGCCAGAAACGATACCCGCGCAACGCCTAGCCGCGATGGGCGTCAAGCTGGACGTCGCGACAGAAACGAAGACGGAGATCAAGCCTCCGAACGAAGAAGAAGCCGCTTCCGTGTCGCGTCGAATGGCGGGGTTGGTCAAACGAGAAACGCCACGCGGCCGAGCAGCAGGAGGTTTGTTCCGCCGAACTGTCGTGGGCGAACACAAGGCGCGTGAACAGGCGCGTCCGGTCGTCCCCGAAGCTCCGCCACAAGAGCGTCGTGGCTCTGTTCGTGTGCGTCGCAAAGGCCCGTTCACGGCGCAAATGGCCGAAGAAGAGTTGGCCGAAGCCACGACCACCGACGTCGTACTCGACATCCTCTTCACGTTTTCCCATCAGTTTTTCGAGTACACCGTGCTCTTCGTGGTCTCCGGCGAATTGGCCGATGGCCGCGATGCTTCGGGCCCTGGTCTCACTGCCACCCAAATCAAAAACGTCCAAATTCCGCTCGATCAACCGAGCCTGCTGCAACTTGCACGAGACCGCAAAGCACCCGTGACCGCAACGCCAGTGGCTCATGGAGTCGACGTCCAGATCATTCGTGACCTGGCCCGTGAAGCGCGATTCGCCGAAGGCGATCGCTCCGCCGTCGCTGTCCTTCCGGTTGTCGTGAGAAACCGTGTCGTCGCGCTCCTCTTTGGCGACGACGGCGTTACCAATGTCGAACTTTCGGCCCTCGGTGACGTCATCATCGTCCTCGGACGAACCGTCGAAGCACTCGAGCGGATCATCCTTCGCAAAAAAATGGGAGCTGCTGGACGTTCGCCCTCCGGCGCGCCGCCAGTAATAATGGGCGATTACGGCATCGAACACGGCGAAGGCCGTGGCTTGCGACCCGTGGGTCTTGCAGCTCTGGCCCGCGCAATAGATTCATCCACAACGGTCGATTCTGAACGCACCAGGGAAATCGAAGCCCTCAGCTTGCCGCCCACGAAGTCGGCACCTTCCGCAACGCTTCTGTCTTCTGCAGCCATGCGATCATCCGAGTCGCCAGGCTTTGTCGTGCGTCATGACCAACCCGATGTGATCCCACGTGGTTCCCGCCAAGCAGTTCGTGCAGGTGGGACAAACCGTGGTGATTCAACGCCTTCGTCCGGAGAACCAGCTCCCGACGGAGACGTTCCCGAGCCAGCAGCCACGTCGGAACGTTCAGGCCCCGCATCAAAACGTCGACGATTTTTAAACGGCCCCAATTCGCGTCCACGGCTCGCTCCCGTCGCGTCTTTCGATCCAAGCACCGATTCATCTTCGGATTTGCCTCTCCAAACCTTGCCCGGAATGCCTCGTTCGCAACGTCGTGGCGTCATGCCAAACTTGGGCGGACGAGTTCGCCCAGCCATTGGACCGCGTCCCTTGCCCACGAATCTCAGCGGCAAAACGCCCGTTCGAGTTCCCCCGGGGACGAGTGCTTCGGTCGACAGCTCCATGCCTGCCACGTTGGCTGGGCCGCCACTTCCCCCAACGCAACACGCCCGACGTCTCGCAGGTTTGGTAGAACAAACCAGCACCGACAAACTCGATTCGGCTGCGCAACTAGCAGAACGGGAAACGGTTGAGTTTCTGCAACGGTTTGTCGAGTCCAATGGCGCTGACAACGAAGCGGGACAAACCATCGTATCGATGGGCGAACGCGCCGTTTCATCGATCATGGCGCGTTTTCCCGGACCCCTCGCTCCAGACATCGAACCCGATTCTCCTGCACTTCCCATCGCGTCATCGTGCGGACCTCTGTTCGCTCTGCTCGTCGCCATCGGCAGCGATTCCGTGTTGCAAGTCGCCCAGCGCGCTACATCGATCCTGTCGGAAGATCGATTCTGGGCCGCTCACGTTCTCGGCGAGATCGTTTGCATCGAGTCTGCAGAAGTCGTGGCCACGTTGCTCTTCGACGAAGACCCGTCCGTGCGACAGGTTGCGCGACGTGCCACTGCCCATCTTCTCGCATCGGTCCCTGACGCAGCAGATGCCGTCACTCCCATGCTCGAACAAGCTGCTCGAGGTTCGTCGAATCGACCCGAACGACGTCTCCTCGCCCTCGATACGCTGGGCGAACTCGCCATTCCTTCGACCTTGCCTACACTGATCACTCTCCTTAGCGATCCCGCTCGAGACTTCGCCGACGCTGTTCACCGCTCGCTCGTGCAGATCACCTGTCAGGATTTCGGTCGCGACACGCGGCGTTGGATCAGTTGGTTTACCGCGAATGCTGCGCGACATCGTGTCGAGTGGATCATGGATGCCCTCATGCACGAATCGGCTGAAATGCGACGTATCGCAGCCGATGCTCTCGCGCCGGTCGTCGGACGAGACTTGGGTTACGACGCGTTTGAATCTCGCGAGGAACGGTCATCTGCGCACGTGCGGTATTTGCTCTGGTGGGAACAAGAAGGACGCACGCAGTTCGCACAGTGATTTGGTTGGTGCACAAAAAGATTGGTGCACAAAAGATTGGTGCACAAAAGGCTACGAGGAGACCGTTGGGCCTCCTCGTAGTCGGTTTGTCAGCAAGCAGCTGCAAGACCGAAAGGCGTCAGCCTTTCACTTCTTGGCTTCTTTCATGACCATATCGATCATCTTCTTGAACTTCGGGAACGCCTGCGCGCCGCTGATGAAGTAACCAGAAGTCGATCCCGCCGCGGCAATCAAGAAGGCCGGCGTTCCGGTGATGCCCGCCTTCTCCGCGATCGCGCTCTCGGATTCGATGAACTTCTTGTGCTCTTCGGCATCGAGCGCCTTCTTGAACTTGTCGACATTGAGCCCAAGTTCTTCGGCGATCTTTTCCATGTTCGGGCGGCTGAACGCGTCGGGCGTGCCAGCAACCTTGAAGAGCCCGTCGTGCATCTTCCAGAAGCCTTCGTTGCCCTTTTGCTTCTTGGCTTCTTCAGTCGCGAGAGCCGCGGGCATCGCGCTCTTGTGGAAGGGGAGGGGTTTGTGGCGCCAAACGATCTTGAGTTTGTCGCCGTACGCCTTTTCGACCTGACCTACCGTATCTTCAGCACGCTTGCAGTACGGGCACTCGAAGTCGCTGAAGATCTGCATCACGACCTTGGCCTTCTCGCCGCCTTTCCAAGCTGCCTCGGAAGGAGGAAGATCCACGGTCTTCATCTCGGGGGGCGGCGGAGTCTTGCCGTCCTTGATGATGGTCTCGTAAAGCTCCTTTGCCGAAACGCCCTTGGCGAGCATTTCCTGAGCCTTCTTGATCTCCTCGTCGATGACCGCCTTGAACTTCTCGAGCGGTTGCGCTCCGACGAGACGACGACCGTTGATGAAGAAGTGCGGGGTGCCGCTCGCTTGCAGATCTTCCGCGAGATCCTGATCCGCCGTGATCTGCGCGCTGTACTTCTTGTTGACGATTGCGTCCTTGACCTTGTCGACATCGAGGCCGAGTTCCTTCGCATATCCGAGAAGGTCTTCGTCGTTCAGCTTGGTTTGGTTTTTCCAAACCAAGTCGTGCGCCTCCCAGAAGCCCTTGTCGCCCTTTTGAGCGCGAGCTTCGAGAGTGAGTTCCGACGCGGGCTCGGCACGCGGATGCATCGGGAGCGGATTGTGCTTCCACACGATTCGCACCTTGTCGCCGTACGTCTTCGAAATCTCGTCGAGCGTGGGGATGACACGGCTGCAGAATGGGCATTGAAAGTCGGACCATTCGACGATGGTCACGAGTGCCGTATCGGGGCCCTTGGCAGGCGAATTGGCGACGGGAACCTTCCAAACGGACTTGTCTTCAGCGGGCTCTTGCTTCGCAGCAGGAGCGGGCGCCTTGGCCTTGTTCTCCGTGGAGAGTTTGGCGTAGACCTTGTCGGCCTTCGTTCCGCTCGCGATCGCCTTTTGGGCTGCCGCGATTTGCTCGTCGATGACGGCCTTGAACTTGTCGATCGGCTGTGCACCCGACAAGAGAATGCCATTGATGAGCGACGCCGGAGTGCCCGAAACGCCTGCGGCTTTGCTGACGGCGAGATCTGCATCGACCTTCGCGCCAAACTCTTGTTTGTCGAACGAAGCCTTGAACTTCGCCTTGTCGACGCCCGCTTGCACGGCCCACGCCTCAAAGTTTTCAGGCGTCAAAGCGCGTTGATTCTGGAACGCCAACTCGTGGAACTTCCAGAACGCCTCAGAGCCCTTGAGACGGAAAACCGTTTCCGCTGCAAGGGATGCCGGACGCGCATTCTTGTGGAACGGAAGCGGGCTGGACTTCCAAACGATGCGCAGTTTCTGCGGGCCGTATTCTTGTCGCAGTTGCGTGAGCGTTGCTTCGACCTTCGAGCAGAAGGGGCACTCGAAGTCGCTGAAGAGCACGATGGTTACGGGCGCCGAGCGTGAACCCCAGGTGGGATCCTTCGACGATATCGGGACGGCTGCGTCCGAATCGTCCCATGCAGCGCCGCTGCCGAGGACTCCACCTTCGGCGACGACGTCCGCGCCACCGGCGCGAGCGCCAGCACCACGATCCACACCCCACATCAGCGCCATACCTGCCATGAAGCACAGGAGGAAACCGACGATAGCAGTTCCTTTGTTCATGATTCCTTGTCTCTCTTTCCTATGGTGATGCGTGCAATTCCGCGGGTTTGTTCTTTGGAACTGCAGGCAAACTTGTTTCCGACATGTTTGTCGGAATGAAACTCATCGATCGTGACGCCCGTCTCTCGACGAGAGTCTTAGTTTTTCTCGACGCACCACCGGAATCGATTCTCCTGGCCCTGTCGGCTGTGGGAGACTCGATCCCTCGAGTGTCATCGCGTTGCCTGCATCGCTTTTTGCGACGCGGGCAGGACTTCGAGACGAAACCTCGAAGCTCGTGAGCATCGGCCACGTTGGTTCGGGTGTTCAATCATCAACGCGTGTATTGCGTGAGATCGAACGCTCGTGCCGAACGACGGCGGATACGTGCAATTCCGAAACGACCTGACCTTCGACGAAGAAGATGGAGCCGAGGCCGTCCGGAAAGATCACGCACGTGGTGGATGATAAATTTCGCGGTCAAACCCGCAACGAGGCGAACCAGGATCCACGAAAGCAGGAGGCAACTCGGTGTAGATCCGCGGACGAACCATCAAGGGTTCGGCGAGCACGGCTGGATCGACATTGGCCCAAGACAAACCATCGACATAGTGGTTGCTATTCGGAGCACTTGCGAACGGACCGTGCTGGATCCCATCGCAAGAAACGACGGCCTCGATACGCGCGTCCGACATCGGATGAATGCGGTTGGGCGCGATGACCGTAGCGGCCTGCGCATCACACATCGCCGCAACGAGTGGCTCGTATTCGTCCGAGTTGGACGGTGTGGCGCGACAATCGTCCGTCGGGGTCGTGTCTGCTGTGCGACCCGCTTGGATCACAGGGCCCCACGCTGAAACGGCGTCTCCGTCGCAGATGGGGATGATCGCCGCCATCGCCTGCAAAGGCGCAAGCCATGCAGCGGCGAAAAACGCCACCATGGCCAGACCTCGCAAAAGCGCGACGCGCAACATGCCTCGATCAGATACCCGAGAAGAGCCCGATCGGCAATTGTGATTTTTGGCACGTTCGATTTTAAACAGTCGAGGTACGTCCTAAAGAGCACCGTTCAGTTTGGAAACTGGCAAATTTCGGGGGGTATGGGGGCATAAGCGCTAACTTACTCTGGTTTGTCGACCGGTTGAGCGCTCGCGCTCAACCTTAGTCAGGAAAAATGTCGACAAGCGCTGCGCGCTTTCGACATTTTCCCTCTACCCAGTTGACGATGGGGCTGCCGCCCCAAACCCCGCCGGATGAGAGAATTGAGGGCGATGTATGTCTAAGTTAGCGTCCAAATCCAGACCCGCATTCAAACTGGTGGATTATTTGTATCATGAATTGCAAAAATTATAACTTCCCAAATATTTGGCCCACCTTGTCCTACATGTGTACCGTTCTCCCATGGCTACCGCCCCGCTCGACTCCAACCGCGTATCTTACCCCGCTTCGTCCCTGCCAGGCGCTGACAGCAAGTCCATCAAGACTCCTGACAACGATCGTTCGGTCGTGGCGTTGGGTGACGAGCTCCCGCGTCCTCTCGGCCGCTACCTTTTGCTGCGAAAACTGGCCCGAGGTGGCATGGGTGAAGTTTTCCTCGCCTCGACCATGGGTATTGAAGGCGCCGAACGACCTGTCGTCGTCAAGGTCATTCGCCCCGATCATTCAGCCGATCCTAGCTTCATTGCTCGATTTCTGGATGAAGCGCGTGTTCAGGCGCAGTTGCAACATTCTGGTGTTGCGCAGGTCATCGAAGCATCGCTCGACGAAGCCAGCGGCGAACCCTACGCCGTCGTTGAGCATATCGAAGGCAAGAGCCTCGGAGACGTACGTAGTCGCGCGCTTGCGCTGGGCTATCGCATTGCCTGGGCCGACGCCGTTGCTGTCGCGACGATGATCGCCGAAGCCCTCGCACACGTGCACGAGCGCAAAGATCCCTCGGGACGGGGACTTGCCATCGTGCATCGGGATCTGTCGCCACAAAACGTCATGGTCAGTTACGCGGGCGAAGTGAAGATCATCGACTTCGGAACCGCTCGCGGACTCAACCGACGTTGTCGAACGGTCAGTGGAGTTGTTTTTGCCAAACCTGGCTACGTCGCTCCGGAAGTCGCCAATGGTGATACCGGGGATGCGCGCGTCGATTTGTATGCCCTTGGCGTGATGCTCTGGGAGCTCTGCGCGGGTCGTCGATTCTTGCAAGGCGATGCGGCCGTACACATGTCGTCTGTCGCGAAAAACTCCATGAGCTTGCCGCCCATTGCGGCCGATGTCGGTGCTCCGGTCGAAATCGATATCATCCTCGCCAAACTCACGGCTTTCGATGTCGACGAACGATACGCCGCTGCCCGTCTTGCGGCTCGCGATCTGGCCAAACTGCTCATGTCCACGCCTTCGTTGCCCGGTGGTGAACGCGGTGTGCGTGCACGAACGGCCAACATCATGGCCAACCTTTTTCCTGCCGAACCCGGAAAAGCACGGCGTGAATTTGCACGCCTCGTTTCGGCCGCACGCGCCGCTGCTCCGGTTCCGAGCACCAAGGACGAACCCGCGGTTCTTTCGGACGCACCCACGCCCGGACAAGGTGTTTTGCCAGGTACGCGTCTGCGTCTCGTTCGTGAAATCGGTGGTGGTGCAAGCAGCGTCGTACACGAAGCTGAGCACGTGGATCTTGGACGTCGCGTCGCTGTGAAGATTCTCGCCCCCGAACACGGCACATCTCCCGAATACGCCGCTCGTTTTCGCCGCGAAGCCCGCGCAATGTCGCGTCTGGCCCATGAGGGGCTCGTACAACTTCACGACTTTGGTCGCGCTACCGATGGACGTCTGTATTGCGTCATGGAGCTGCTCGAAGGTGAAACTGTCGAAGCCATGCTCACGCGAGATCGCGACGTCGATTGGCAGTCCGCTGCGCGTATTGGCCTCCGTGTTCTCGGCACGCTCGATGCTGCGCACTCGGCCGGTGTCGTCCACCGCGACATCAAGCCTGCCAACATCTTCTTGACCAAAGACGGTCAAGTCAAAGTGCTCGATTTTGGTTTGGCGCACACGCCCGAGGACATGGGCGAAGCCGCTCTTGGCGCGCCCAACGGTGACAACGCCGTTGCGGCTGGTTTCACCCTTTTCGGAACGCCCGAATACATGGCGCCCGAGCAAGCCGCGGGAGGACGCGTCGATGGCCGAGCCGATCTTTACGCTCTCGGTTGTGTTCTTTACGAAATGATCACGGGTCAACTTCCCTACGTAGGAGCGAGTGCTGCAGCGATCGTCGATGCGAAGATGAAGGGCAGCCCCGAACATGCTCGGGATCGCGTGCCGAACAAGCGTTTGCCCGATGCCGTCGATGACCTGCTCATGCGTTCCCTTTCGCGTCATCCGGGTTTGCGTTTCCAAACTGCAGACGAAATGCGTCAGGCGTTGCTCCACGTGCTCGCTGCTCCGGCGCGCACACGTAGTCGGCGTCGAGCGATCGGTTTTTCGGCACTCGCAACCGTGATGGCGTTCGCGGCCGTGCTGTTTACCGGAAAAGCCTACGAAATTAGGCAAATGTTGCCAAATTCGTTTGCGAACAAACCAGTAGCAGAACAACCCGCGCCCGTCGTGGCTGCCGCTACAGACAAACCAATGATCGCGGACAAACCAGCGGAAGCGCCTGCCAATGTCCCCACGGCGGATGCACCCGCAGCCGAAGAACTCTCGGAAGCTGATCCGATCGACATCGACGAACCGACGACCGAAGACGACACGACGACTGCATTGGTCGTTGCCGATAAAAACGCCGCAGGAGAAACCGTCACCGCCATCGAGACGCGCCACAAAGGACGTGCACCCGGTGCCTCACGTTCGCGTGCTTCTTCGCGGGCGCTCGAGTACCAACCCGAGCCACGCCCCGAGTCTCCGCCCGATTCTCCCGATGAGTTCGACATCGTCGTCGAAGAACCGGACAGCTTGGGCGAGTCACATCCGAGGACGATTGTGCGGATCGAGCCGGCTCCGGCCCCGATTGATGCAACGATCGCCATGGAGAATGAGGACGGGATTGATACGACCACGCAGCGAGTGCACGTCGTCATCGAACCTTCCGCGGACAAACTGGCGGCTGACTCTTTGCCCGCTTCTGTTGCGAAGTCCGATGCGAAACCGAAGTCCAAGCTCCGCCCTGGAAGCAAGGACAAGGAGGACCAGGCGCGGTTGCGACGCAAGCGCAAGACTCGCATGGCTTCGAAGGCAACCGACGGCAGCACGTCCAAGCCTGCCGGCAAATCCAAGTAGGAAACGCGCCGCTGCCGGCTCGTTCTTGAAAATCGCGAACGGAATGCGCGCTCGTCCACGCGCATTTTGCTCGCCCGTCGACCGCGACGTTGTATACCCCGCCCACTATAAATGGCCCAAATCGCACCGCCTGCAGTCGGCTCGAATGAAGTGACCTCGGGCCCGCCGCATCGCGCGATATTGCGTCTCGCGTTGCCCACGGTCGGCGCAATGCTCACCCAGAGCGTCGTCAACGAAGTCGACATCGTATTTTTCGCCCGACTTCCATGCCCCGAGTCGTCCAACGCGCAGGCGGCCCTTCTCCCGTCCCTCATCATCCTGTGGCTTTTCGGCGGTTCGCTGAGTGCAATCAGCGTAGGCACTCAAGCCTTCGTCGGGCGTAGGTTTGCCCAGAAAAACAACGAGGAAGTCGGCGGCGTTCTTGGTAATGCCGCCTTTTTCTCGGTCCTGGCGGGCATCGTATTTTCGATCATCGGTTACCTCGTCATGCCTGCGATCCTCGATCTGCTGATCAAGGTCGAAGGGCCACGTGTCGCAGCCGCGGCGTACTTGAAGTGGCGTCTTCTCGGCGTGACATCAATGGTCACGACGTTTGCCTTCAAAGCGTTTTTCGATGGCATCGGCAAGACGCACATCCATCTCGTCTCCGCCGTCGTGATGAACGCCATCAACATTGCCCTCTGTGCTGTGCTGATCTTCGGCAACGAAACGCTGGGCATCGACAAAATGGGTATCGCAGGCGCCGGTATCGCGGGGTTTGTCTCGACCTATGTTGGTTTGGCCATCATGATCGGCTACGCGCTCAAGCCTGAATTTCGCAACGTGTACCGCCCGTTTGTCATCAAGAAACTCGACGCGGCACTCACCTGGTCCATCCTGAAACTCTCGATCCCGAGCAGCGTGGCCACGATTGCTGTCATGACCGGCTTTGCACTCTTTGCGGCCATCGCCGGCGAACTCGACAACCGACAACCGATCGGCGTCATTTCCGCTCTGTGTCCCGGTGGGAAAGCCGAAGCCGTCAATGGCGCCGCAATGACCGTCATCGTTGGCGTCCTCAAGCTCACGTTCACCGCCTGTCTCGCCTTCGGCACGTCAACCGCGACGCTCGTGGCTCAGTCTCTCGGTGAAAAACGGCCCGATCGCGCGGAGGTTTTCGGTTGGACGTCCGTTCGACTCGGCCTGATGATTTTCGGTGTCGTGGGCTTGTGCGAAATGCTCTTTGCCGAGCAAGTCCTCGCGTTCGTGTCGCATAGCGACATCGTCCGGACAACAGCCCTTGGTCCGATGCGTTTGGCGGGAGCATGCACGCCGATGATCGCTGTCGGCATGATCCTCACGCAGGCGCTCTTCGGCGCTGGCAATACGCGCTACGTGATGATCGTGGAGCTCATTCTCCATTTCACGTGCCTCGTGCCGCTTGCGTGGATTCTCGGCATCACGATGCAGATGGGTTTGATCGGAATTTGGATCGCGGGTGCGATCTATGCAGCAGCGCTTGCGGCGCTGATGGCGATCGAATTCAAGCGCGGCAACTGGAAAAAGATTTCGCTGTAGAGAGTTGAAACCAAGCCCGGTGATTTGTGCGCTCGCTTCGCGCGTGTGGGACACGCGCTGCGCGAGACCAGTCACGATGGGGGGCTACGCCGGCGGCGCCACAATTCTTTGGGCCTTCAGCCCAAAGAACTGCGCCGACGGCTCTGCCCCCCATACCCCCCGAGAGAGACAAACCGCAACCAGGGCTCGAGTGGGATGGGGACAAACCATGACCTAGTGGTTCGACCGCGCAGCGGACGAACCGCAACCAGGTCTAGAGTTGGACGGGGACAAACCATGACCTTGTGGTTCGACCGCGCAGCGGACGAACCATGCACGGGTCAAGGGGCATTGCCCCTTGCCGGGTCGAGGGCGGGGAGCCCTCGCCCTTTACTTGCTAAACCCGCCAGCCTTCCAGCGGTAACGCACGGTGGGTAGGTTGCTCCACGGCAGGATGAGCGGTTCGACGCCACCCACAGGGCTCGTGTCTTGCGTGAAGGGGTAATTGCCCGCGTTCCATTCGGTGGTTTTACCGGACGAAACTTCGATGTCCATGCCGCGACCGGCCTTGACAAACTTCACTGTCCCTTCGACGCGCTTTCGCCCCATGTTGCGTGCGGTTTCGACACTGAAGACGCGTTTCAAAACTTCGCCGTCCAATTGGTACACGAACAAAACATCGCGGCTGAGTGGCCCTTCACTCGAGTTTGCACCGGTGATCGTGCCCTTGACGATGATCTCGGCTTTGCCATCACCCGTGAGATCCATCGTGCTGATTTCCGTGATGTCCGAGCCCTTCGCGAATTGACCAAGGCTCATGTACGTAAAGCCTGCGCCGCTTTTCCAACCGTTCCCGAACACCACCAAGTCGCGATCATGCAGGACGATCGATTCTGCACTTTGATCGCCCGTGGCATCCGCGGAGAGGCTGAACCGCGGTTTGCCCGCCACGTTTCGATCGCGCTTGTATTGCGTGTAAACGCGGTCGAGCACTTCGTTCGTGCTCGGCATCGTAATTTGCTGCTGAACTTTCGGCGTTTGTCCGGTTGTCGTGACGGCAACGATGGGCGGAGCGGACGTACCCGATTGTTTTTCCTCGCCCGACTTGACAAACCCTTTGTTATTCCATTTGTACGTGCGTGAAGCGATGGTTTCCCAGGGAAGAAGTGCAGGATCCATCGATGTTTCTCGAGATTCTGCGTAGTTGCCGGCATCGAAATTTTTCGCCGTACCCGGTTTGATCGTGATCGCCATCTTCGATCCATCCGGCTCGAATCGAACTTCGTTCTCGACCGACCCCTTTTCCGTCACGATCGCTACTTCGCTCTGGAAGATCATCGTGGGCGTGTCGGATTTACCGAACTGGAGAACTTGCACGTATTCGCGGTAATTTTTCGGTTTGCCCAGGCGCTTGCGCAAAATGATTTCTGCTTGCCCGTCGCCCGTCAGATCTCGCGTCTCGCACGACGGCAGCATCCCAGCGGAAGCATCCACGCCAAGGTCCGTCCAGAAAAACTCGGCCCCTTTACGGAACGTCGGACCCAAAACCACGAGTACCTTGTCAAACACGATGACGCGCTCTTTCAGCGCGTCACCAGCCACGTCCGCGATGAGGTTGTACCGCGGGATGTTGGTCATCTTCTTCGCCTTGAGGCTTTCACCCAAGGCTTGTTCGCTTTCGATCGAGATGGGCGGAAGTGATTCGTACGAAGCCGAAGGAGCTGTTCCCAGGGACGCTTCGATCGTGGTCGATGTGTCCGCATCGTGCGCGAAGATCGCTCCACGTAGCCCTACGCGCGTCGTTGTTGCTGGTGGAAACGCCGACCAAGGAATGCTCGCTTCGAGCGTCCAGCCGCCACTACGAGGCGCTTCGATGACCTTCGCCCCCGCGATGGTTTTACCGTCTTTGGTTTTTGCTGAAGCGGCAGATTTTCCGGGTTCGCCCGGGAACAATTCGACTTCATGAACGGCACCCCCCGGAAAACCAATGACGATCGAAATACGATCGCCGCCGCCTCGAAGGACGTCGTCCGTGACGTCGGCAGCGATGAAGATGTTCGAGCTGTCGTAAGAAATAGCTGCTTGCGCTTGCAAATCAGCTTTGGTGGGCGAGCCCTTCGCCTTGTGACCAAGCGCCATCAGCGTTGGCCATTCTTTGGGAATCCCGTCGAACTTGATCGACGAGGCTTCCACCAACGTCGCCTTGATCGACGTCCCAGCGGCGGTGGCAGGTTGAGCGGTAAAAAGTGCTCCGGCTGCACAAGCGAGAGCGGTGAAGGAAATGGATCGGCGCGTGCGGGTCATGGGCCCGCGATGGACGAATTGCTGTCCCATATGTTCACGTATTTGTTGATGACGCCCGCGTTATGCGGGGCTTTTGCGAAGCATCCGATCGATGCCCTTGGCAATTTCCACCGCAGGCACGACCAGCGCGGCCAAGCCCAGCAACAACATCCATTCGTTCGGCGACAGAATGTACGTGCGGAACACCGGACGAAGTGCAGGAACCAGAACCGCAACCAGGTGAATCACGGCGCTTGCTGCGCACGCGAGCACGAGCGGCAGACTCACGAGCGGACGCATCGAGAAGAGGGATCGAGTCGGGCTTCGGCAGCTCCAGGCGTGGAAGAGTGGCGACAGAGCGAGGACCGAAAACGCGAGCGCACGTGCTTGAAGCAAGTGGTCTTCGTCTTGCGGAGCGATGCCGTACAGCATGAGTGCCGCGGCGCCCATGATGCCACCTACGTAGAGAATGCCGAGATAATCGCGTCGGAGGAGAAGCCCTTCCGTCGTGGTTCGTGGTGCTTCCTGCATCAAGCCTGCATCGGGGGGATCGATGCCCAACGCGAGCGCGGGCAAACCATTCGTGACGAGGTTGATCCAGAGAATCATCAGCGGCGTGAGTGGCGGCCATTTTCCAAAGAAGGACACGACAAACACCGCGACGAGTAGACCCATGTTCGATGAGAGCAAGAAGAAGATGAATTTCTGGATATTGCGGTAGATCGCACGCCCTTCGGCCACTGCATCGACGATCGTTGCGAAGTTGTCGTCGGCCAATATCAGGTCGCCAGCTTGGCGCGCCACATCAGTGCCGCCTTTGCCCATCGCCACGCCAATGTGGGCTTCACGAAGCGCCGGCGCATCGTTGACCCCATCGCCCGTCATCGCCACGACGTGTCCCTTTGCCTTGAAAGCCCGCACGATCCGAAGCTTTTGCTCGGCGGTTGTCCGGGCAAACACACGCAAATGTTCCACGCGGCGAATCAATTCCGCATCGTCCATGACCGAGAGTTCCGAACCCGTGATGACTTCGTCGCCTTCTTCCCAAAGGCCGATCTCTTTGGCAATTGCCGTAGCGGTCAGCTTGTGATCGCCCGTGATCATCACTGCGCGGATTCCAGCGCGTTTACAGGTGGCAACCGCCTCTTTCACGTTCGCGCGCGGCGGGTCCATCATGCCCACCAAGCCGAGGAAGGTCAGCTCTCGTTCCACGTCGCCTACGTCGTTCTTCTCGCGTTTGCCCACGCGACGACAGATCGCGAGCACACGCAACGCTTGCGAACTCATGCGATCCGCTTCCGCCGTGATCGCTTCACGATCTTCGTCCGTCATCCCGCGCACGCCATCGTCCGCGGCAAACTTCACGCACAAGGAAAGCAACACGTCCGAGCTTCCCTTCACGTGCGCAATTTCGCGTCCGTTTTTGTCACGCGTGATGACCGTCATGCGTTTGCGATCGCTGTCGAAGGGAAGTTCGTGGACAAACTCGTGCGACGGCGCGATCGACTCGCGCGGCAGATTGCCCTTCGCTGCGAGCGCCAGCAGTGCACCTTCCGTTGGATCTCCAACGATTCGCCACGTCTTGGTCTCGACGTCTTGGTCGAGGCTTGCGTTGTTGCACATCGCAGCCGTAGCCAACGTGTACGAAAGCGGCGCCGGAAGTTTGTCGAGGTCGACTTCTTCGCCGGACTCGAACAAGAACGATCCCGTCGGATCGTACCCTTCGCCCGTCACTTTGTATCGTTTTGCCCCGGCATAGACGGCCCGTACCGTCATCTCGTTCTGCGTCAGCGTGCCCGTCTTGTCCGACGCGATGACCGTTGCAGCACCAAGCGTTTCGACCGCAGGCAACTTGCGCACGATGGCGCCACGACGAGCCATACGCTGCATACCGAGCGCGAGCGTAATCGTCGTGATCGCCGGCAAACCCTCAGGAATCGCGGCAACTGCCAGGCTCACCGCTTCCAGAAGCAACTCGTGCCACGCACGTCCGCCTCGCAGAAATCCCCAGCCCAACAACACCGCAGAAAGAAGCAGACAGACGCGCAGAATCCACGTGCCGAAATTGTCGAGACGTTCTTCGAGCGGCGTTTTTTGATCGCCGACCGAATTGATCATCTCGCCAATTTTGCCGAGTTCCGTCATCGATCCGGTTGTCGTGACGACCGCGCGTGCCTTCCCACGAACGACCATCGTTCCGGTAAACACCATGTTTCCGCGGTCGCCAAGGGGTGCGTCCGGAGCAACCGCTGCGAGCGCATCTTTTGTACACGCGGTGCTTTCACCCGTGAGCGCCGCTTCTTCCGTCGACAGATCGATTGTCTGGACCAACCGAGCATCCGCCGCGACAGCATCACCCGCTTCGAGTTCGAGCAGGTCGCCAGGCACGACGTCATCGGCCGCGATCACTTTGACTTTGCCGTCACGACGCACCCGTGCCGAAGGCGCACTGAGCTTTTGCAACGCGTCGAGTGCCGCTTCCGCGCGTCGCTCTTGGTAATACCCAAGGAACGCATTCAGAATGACGATGAGCAGAATCGCGATGGCGTCGCCAAAACGACTCAAAAATCCGTGTTCACCGGACGAGTCGGTGAATCCAACGACCACAGCAATTGCCGCAGCTGCGAGCAGCGTGAGAACGAGCGGATTGGCGAATTGCTCGAGCAGCCGTCTCAGCGTGCTCTTCTTCGCCCCTTCAGGAAGCCTGTTTTTGCCGTATTTTGTCAGGCGAGACGCGGCTTCGGCTTCTTCGAGACCAGCGTTGGAACTCGCTCCTAGGCGTGTGAGTAGTTCGTTGAGGTCCTCGGCGTAGACTGGTTTGTCTTGGCCGCTAACTTCGAGTGATTTTTTTGCGGCGTGTGTCACGCCGTCGGAGTTGCTCGTCGTGCCCGCGTCGCTCATGTGTTGATGCCCGTCTAACGCTTCATCCGAGCTTGCTCGCGCTGCTCTTCCGCTTCGAGTTCAGCAAGAGCTGCTGCGAGTTCATCCTGTTCCGCCTGGATCGATGCTGCTGGCGGTTGCGGTTGTCCAGCCACACGCACTTGCGCAGGCGCAGGAGCAGCCACTTCCTTTGGTGCTTCCGGAGGCGCAACGCCCATCTTGCGCTTTAGCGCCATCAGCTCGTCTTCGGCGCCCGCCGTGATCTCGAGCTTTCCGAAACGGGCGGCGAGCGTGTCGCCAGAAGCTTCTTCCGCCAGTTCGGTCGTCGCTTCGGCTTCGGCTTCCAGTTGATCGATCTTCGCCGACATCCGATCGAACGTCTCGAACGCCGAGGCATTGTTCAGTCCCGTCAGCGTCTCTTGAATCGCTTTCTGGGCTTCCGCGCGCTTCTTCCGCGCGACGAGAACGTTCTTCTTGCGCTTGGCTTCTTCGATCTTGTTGTTGAGCAGCTTCAGCGCCGTCTTGAGTTGATCAACCGCTGTTTTCTGCTTCTGCCACTGGTCCTTGTAAGCCGTGACGAGACTGTCGTGCTCTTTCTTCCGAGCCAGCGCTTCTTTCGCCAGTACGTCGTCGCCCGCTTTGATCGCAAGCATCGCGCGGCGTTCCCATTCCGCTGCGTTTGCCGCTTCTTGTTCGACCTGTTTGGCCAAACGTTTTTCGTCGGCAATCGACATGGCGACTTGCTTCTTCGCCTCGATGAGCTGATTGCCCATGTCGATCACGACCTGATTCAGCATCTTCTCGGGGTCTTCCGAGCGGCTTATGAGGTCGTTCAGGTTCGATTTGATGAGGGTGGCTAGGCGCGCGAAGATACCCATCTCGATTGGCCTCTCATTGCTCTCGCGGCTTTCGATGCTGCGCAAGTAACGCCCACGTTTGTCCGGGGCGCATAAACACCGAGCGAAAAACGGTCATCCAAACCATAGGTCACAGCTACGTCGCGCTTCATTCCGATTTGGCCGTGGCCAATTCGTGTAATGCCGGAACGTGCCGTGTCAGTGCCAGATCCACGTCGCTCAACGTCGCATCCAGTTCGTTGAGGTCGAGGTTGTCCAGGGGCAACGCCGAAGACAACACAACCGTGCCATTTTCGATCCCATACGCGGCGTGCATCAAATCCGTCGCGTTGTACTCGAGAAGTCGACGAAACAGGTTGAGCTGGTGTTGGTGATCGACGGGAACCGCTCCAATCGACACTCGAACGGCAATGATCGGGGGAACTACCCGAATCGCGATCGGCGGTTTTTCTTCACCCACCGATACCAAGTACGTCCCTTGGTCGTTCTCGAAACGCCGACCGAGCTCGGTCAGGAAATTCTCTACATCCTCAGATGTTCGCGGCATGGCTGCGGCGAGCCTACAGGGTCGAAGTCTTTTGGTCGAGAGGGACGGGATTCTTTTCGCCGCGGATCGCGACGTTTGCACGGCACGCGTTTCTTGCTTCCTTTTGTCTACCGTTCGCTGGTACGGTCCCGATCCTGGTCCGTGGCGATCCACCCTGGCGACTCATTAGCGGGCTACCGTGTCACCCGCCTCCTCGGCCGCGGCGGCATGGGTGAGGTGTGGGCTGCGCGTAGCGATTCTGATGGCCGTGAAGTCGCCATCAAAGTCCTGCTTGCGCGTGCAGCCGTAAAACCTGACCTCGTGCGCCGTTTCCAACGCGAGGCCGAGATCACGTCTGCAATTCAGAGTCCGTATGTCTGTCGGTTGATCGAAGTCGGCCTGACCCCCGACAACGCTCATCTACTCGTCTTCGAAAAACTCGAAGGTGAAAGCCTCGCCGATCGATTGAAGCGTGAGCAGTATCTGCCGTTCACCGAAGTCTGGCCCATGATCGAGGACGTCCTCGAAGGCCTCGTCGCCGCCCACGCTGCCGGCGTCGTTCATCGTGATTTGAAGCCTGGCAACATCTTCATCGAACACAGCGGGCAACCAGATCGTCCTGAGCGCGCCAAGATTCTCGACTTTGGAATCTCCAAACTGCGTCGAGATGCCGGCGAAAAAGCCGAACCAACACTCACCGCGTTCGACGCCACGCTGGGATCGTTCGCGTACATGGCGCCGGAACAAGTGCGCGGCGCAGCTCGCGCGGACGAACGTGCGGACATCTATGCCGTTGGTGCTGTTGCGTTTCGCGCGCTCAGTGGTCGGTTGCCATTCGAAGGCCTGACCGCAGCATTGCTCGTTGCGATGAAACTCGAACGCGCCGCTCCAAGTTTGACCGAAGCGACAGGTGACAAGTGGCCAGCAGCGATCGAGCGTTTTCTCGAATGCGCCTTGAATCGCCTTCGCGAGCATCGCTTCGTTTCGGCCAGCGATGCGCTCGAAGCGTGGCGATCGCTTGCTCCCAAGGGTCACGCTCTGGCTGCTCCACAACCTGTTGAACAATCGTCGTTCGTTGCCGCTCCGCTCGACCCACCAACCGTTGCGGATGAAGTCGTCAACCAGGACGAACAGCCCACGTGGGTAGGAAACACGTCCGCGATCCTTGGTTTCCCTGGCGGACCCAAGAATTCCGACAGCTAAGAGCGAGTGGTGACATCGTGATCGAGTCGACCATTTTGGCAAGAAACAAGGTCGAAGTTCGTGGCGGACGCATCAAAGCTGCGAAGACCAATTGGTTCGAGATCGGCACCGAACCCGTCATCGTCGGTCGCAATTCGCAGTGCCAGGTCGTGCTTGATGACGCGAAAATCAGCGCTGTTCATGCCGAGTTTGTCGCTACGGAACATGGAGTTCGCGTCCGAGATCTCAGCAGCCGCAACGGCATCTTTGCTGGCGGTGTTCGAGTCGGCGAAGTTTTTTTGCTCGCCGCGTGCAAGCTGCGTCTTGGCGAAACAGACATCGCGTTCGAGCCAGCGCGACCTGAAAAAATTGTCGTTCCAAACATCTCCGCGTTCGGTCCGCTCGTAGCCCAAAGCCCGAGCATGCGCGCCATTTTCGAGAAGATCTCGAAGATTGCTCCGACCGATCTCACCGTGCTCATCACCGGCGAAACCGGCACAGGCAAAGAGATCGTTGCGCACGCCATTCATCAAGGCAGCTCGCGCGCCAAGAAACCGTTTGTCGTCGTCGATTGTGGATCCATCCCGCAAAGCCTCGCTGAAGCGACGTTGTTCGGACACGAGCGTGGTGCTTTTACAGGAGCCATCGACAAACGCATGTCCCCGTTCCTCGAAGCCGATGGGGGCACCATTTTTCTTGACGAACTCGGCGAACTGCCGATCGACGTGCAACCAAAACTTCTTCGCGCCGTGGCCGAACGGCGGATCAAGAGTGTTGGTGGTTCGTCCTATCGTGAAGTCGATGTGCGAGTTCTTGCTGCGACTCGTCGTGATCTCGTTCGCGCAGTCAACACGGGAACCTTTCGCAGCGATCTCTACTTTCGCGTTGCGCAGGTTCGCGTCGAGTTACCCGCGTTGCGACAACGTCTCGAAGACATTCCGGTTCTGGTTCGACGTATGCTCAAAGATGCGAGCGACGAAGCCGCATTCGAACGCGTCAGCAACACGACCCTCGAACGGCTCATGCGTCACGACTGGCCAGGCAACGTTCGCGAGTTGAAGAATGCTGTGGCCGTGGCGTTTGCTTTGTCGAACGAATCCGAAGAACTCGACATTGCGGCGCACCTTGGAGCGTTGACCGAGATGCACGAGCCGCACTTTGGTGCACACGCGACAAACGGGTCGAGCGACGCGGCGCCGTCCTTCAAGGGCAAGGGTTTTCAACAGGCCAAACACGATGTTCTCTCCCGCTTCGAACGTGAATATTTCGCGGGGCTCTACGACGAAGCGAAAGGCAACATCTCCGAGATCGCGCGTCGTGCAGGCATGGAGCGCGCGCATGTACGGACGTATTTGAAGCGCCACGGCATCGTGGTCAAACTGGCGGAGCCTGAAGGCTGAACGGTTGTCGTGGTGGGATGGAACCGGTGCTGGTACCGTGACAAACGTATATGGGTTTGGGCATTTCCGGTCAACCTCAGCGTGCAGTGCGCCACATTTTACTTGTGCGCCCATTTCGACTTCCGTTATCGTGCACGCATGGCAACTCATGTTCGAGAAGATGCGGCCATTGAAACGGCTGCGGATATTTGTGGATCGATTGCCGGGGGCCTCGAAGCCGATCCTGTCGCAAAACACCTCGCACCAATTTGGGATGCTCTCACGGCCAAAGCCGATGCGCTGAGCGCAGCTCGACGCACGGCAGAACGAACGCTTGCACGGGCTCGTGCAAAACTTGCCGTCTTTGATGCGGTATGGGATCCCGAAATCGCGGCTTTCGGACGCGATATGGTCGATCGAAGCGCGGGCAATCGTGATCAGGCTCCCTACACGCGTTTCTTCAAGACAACGACGCCGTCGGCGGCCCAAGAATTCGGTATTGATCGGGAAGTGCAACAAGGCAAAGCTTGGATTGCCGAATCAGGGCGCGATCCGAATGAAGAACTTGCCAAAAAGTGGACGCCACGACTGACTGCCGTGACAGCGAATCTCGAGACGGGTTCTGCGAATCGTCGCAATGCGCTGCAAGCTGTCGCTTTGCAAGGTACGGCCGAAGAATTGTTCATTAGCGACATCAATCTGGAAATCGACAGACTCGAAGGTGAGCTGCTGAAACTGTTTCCCGGCCAGCCGAAACGTGTCGCCGCATTTCTGGATGCAACAAAACCTCGGCGTAGCAAACGATTGCCGCCCGACGGCGAATAAAGCGGCGTAGCAAGTAAGCCATGTCATGAACGAACGTCACTGGATGTTGGGATCGGCATCCAACCGTGACGCACGAGGGTCACTGGATGTTGCCAGCAGCATCCGTTGCTCACGCACGAAGGTGGCTGGACGTTGCGATCGCACAGCAATTGTGACGCACGAGGGTCACTGGACGTTGCCAGTGACGTCCGTTGCTCACGCACGAGGGTGACTGGACGTTGCGATCGCACATCGTGCGTGACGCACGGGGGTCATTGGACGTCGGGGGAGGGGTTTGCGACGGGTTGGAGGCATTGATCCTTGCGGGGATTCGGCGTCGGAATGGGCGAACCATGAAGGCGCACAAGCGAAAATGGTTTTCGGTGAGCATGGCATAACGAAGGAAACGATTGGCGAAGCAAAGGCGTTTTTGGAAAAACTCCACAAAAACCCCGGTGTTTGTCCTACGCGATCCTGCCCCGCTTGACGCAGTCCTGACACTAGCTGTATCATCGCGATACCGCTTTTCATGTCAAACCCTGAGACCCCTTCGTCCACCTCGCATCGGGCTGCCTCGCAGATTGTACGTGTTGCAGTCGTTCAGCTCGCATACCTGCCCGCGTTCCAGGACAGCCAGGACCACCTGAGCGAGCCGTTGACTCATCTCGAAAAGGCCATTTCGTGCCTCCTGCCCGAGGGGATGCAGGCAGCGCCGCAGGCGATTTCGAGGCCGTACAAGGATTTGCGAAAGCGCCTTCGAGCGAGTTACGTCAAGCAGCTCAAGCGGCGGGTCGAAGTGGTTTTGGAGGCGTGCAAGCGGTGGGAAGTAAAACTCGTTGTTTTTCCTGAATATTCGATACCGCCCGAGATTCTTTCCAACATTGCGAAGATTGCGCCCGAGATCGTCGTCGTTGCTGGGAGTCATTTTGTTTCTTATGACGTACTGAACGACGAGGTGTACGGAAAACTCGACTTCGAACAGGACGACGAGCTGCTCGAAAACTCGGCCAGCCCAATTCTTTACAACGGCAAGCTGCATGCACTCGTGAAAAAAGTCCATCCGGCCAAACCCGAAGTCGACGTCATCAAACCCGCCGGACAATGGGCTCCCGTGTCATTGCCACCCGAAATTCCCGGGCCGATGGGCGTGTTGATTTGTCTCGACTTTCTGGCGCGGGGAACCCAAGCGCATTGGGACCTCATTGCCCCGCAACTGCGCGATTGTCGTATTGTAGCGGCACCGGCGCTTTCCCCGCAACACACGCTCGATGAGTTCATGAGCTTGGCTCAGCTCGATGCGCGCCGATACAAGAAGCCCGTGTTGTTGGCGAATGATGCGCAATATGGTGGCAGTACCTTGATTGTCGACGAGGGACGTATCCCGGACAATCGACTTTTTCCAGAACACTCGGGTCTTCTCGAACAACGGGAAGAAGGAATCATTGTTGCCGATATCGACTTTGGCACTCGTTCTCCGGGCCCTTCGACCTCTTTCGAGATTCCGCCAGAAATTCGACCTTTCGCCGCTGCATCTTTGGTTTACCGCGGGGTCGAATCGAAATATGCGGAATGGATCGGCCAAGTCGGTGCGATCATCGAAGCGGAAGGAACGAGCAAGTTCAAAAAGCTCAAGGCGTTCAAGACTTTTGCCAACGAACAACCACCTGAGATTCCCAAAACAGAGAGTGCTCGGCAACGGCGTCTTTCGAGATTGATGGAGGGGATCGACGAGGAATCGAATATCGATCGCGTGCAGCAGTTGACCCGCGAGATTGTTTTGCCCGAGGATATCCTTCCGCTGTCGGCGCTTCGGGCTGCGCTTGCGCGTGGAGCCGCGGATTTGATCGCGGAATGGCAGGAAAAGGAGAACCTCGGCGAATTCGGTCCTGTTGTGAAAAGATTGCGGGACGCATGGGACAAGGAAAAGAAAGATACGTGGACGCCAAAAGCTACTGCGGCGGCGAATGCAGTGCGCGACGAGGTCGCTGGTGACGCGAAGCAGACAAATCCGCGCGCGCTGCTGGCGACGATAGCGGCGTACGAGCCGATTGTCTTGAAGGAGTTTGAAAAGGACGATCGTGAAGCCGTCGAGTGTTTGCAAAAAGAGGATTTTGTTGAGGGACGGGAGCGATTTCGGCGGATAGCGGAAAAAGTCGAGGCTCTCATCGAAAAAGCTGGCGCGTCGACGGATCTCGTGCGCCAGGCGGCGCGATGCCGAATGCATATTGGGCTGGCAACGCTAAATTTGCAGGAGCGGACGCAAGCGCGTGAGCTTTTGCTTGCAATCGAGCCTTCGGTGCTCACGGTGAACGATCAGCTTCAGCTTATCTCAGCCCTTGCAATGGTCGGGGAGCTGGAGCGCGCCAAGACGCTTTTGCCAGTGCAAGAAAACGTTCCGGCCGACGCGACGAAGCGATGGGAGGAAACCAAGCAAGGCCTTCAGCTTGCGGAAGGAATCATTCCGGCGAATTTGTCTGACGATGAAGGATTGGAGTTAGGCGCAGCGAATCTATACCTCGAGCACAACAATGACGAAATGGCGGCACGTTTGGCGTGCGAAGTGTTGCAAAAGGACAAGCTGCGGGGCGTGACGCAAGCCATTGCGACACATACGCTTTATGCCGCATTGTCGCGCACGGTATACGACTGGCCCATCGAGCCCAATCCACCGGCAAAACGAATTCCTAAAGAGACGCGTGAAGCGATTGTGGCGCGATTGGAGGAGAGTTTCTCCACGTTGCGAGGGGCCAAGCTGCCCGAATCGATGGGCAAACGTCTGTCGCAATTGGACCAGGCGTTTCGTGCGTTGACGAAAGATTACGACGCGCTCGGTGCATTTGGCGACGATGCACTCGACGAATTCGAGGAAGACGAACCTTCCCATCCGAATTTTGCGGATCGAGATCGAGCGTATGAACTCGTGCGGAAAGGCGACGTCGACGAAGCGTTACGCATTTTGCCTCCGGATCCGCATCCTTGGCGAAGACGTGTAGACGAGATCGACCTCTTGGCCCACGGTCGACGTTATGAAAAAGCGCTGGAATTAGCTATTGCCTTGCAGCACGATTTCCCTGATCGCCCGCGCATTGAATGCGCATTGTCCGAGCTGTATACGATTGCGAAGAAACACCCTGACGCACGGAGGCATGCGGAACGAGCCTTTGCGGCGTTGCCAGGAGTTGGTTATCGACTGCTTTTCGTGCAATCACGGATCAATACGGGGGATTGGAACGGCGCCTTCGAGCTGCTGCAAGGGCATCTCGAAGATGAACGGCCGCTTGTGCAGCGCGCCATTGCGGCAACCGCCATGATGACCGAACGATTGCCCGTGGCCGAAACAGCGTGGAAGCGATATGCGGAGAAAAGGCCGAATGACTGGACCGCTCTCGCAAATCTTGCGCAAGTTCAATATCGCCTCCATCACTTGGAAGATGCGGCCAGAACGAGCAACGATGCTTTTGTCAAGCACGGCGACGAACTGCCCGCGAATGCGCTGTATCAATGTGGTTTCCTGCAAGCGTTGGGTCTTGCGGTCGAAAGCGACCGCGTGTCACGCATCAAAGCCATTGCGAATAGAATCGATGAGCGTTTTCCCAAGGACGTAGAGGCGGAAGGGCTTCGGTTTCACCTTTTGGCCAAGCTCGGTGAATTTCCTTCGGATGTTAAGCCGATTGATTTCGATGCGTTGGTCAAACAAGGCACGATGTTTCGTCAATACGGATTTTCAACGCTCGTGGAGCATGTCAAGGCCCGTAATGCTTTGGTCAGTGTCGTGCTCGAAGCTGCCCAAAAAGGCGCGCTGCCCATTTCCAAAATGGTTCGTCTTGGAAATAATGATCCGGCGCGTTTCTTGACCAGGGTACTCGACGGGTTTGACCCTTCGGCAGGGTGGTTGTGTCCGCCCATTTCGCTCGTGAATGAACCTCCCG
>JANORL010000791.1:0-3748 GCA_031415295.1 Polyangiaceae bacterium
CCGTTGTGGAGTATCTCTGGGCGATGGACAGAATTGACAATTCCAATGTCAAACGGACCTGGAGCAATACGCCCCGCAATTGAAGTTGTGAATTTTGATGGGCAATCAAACGCACGACTTCTGCTACCTGCAAAACATTCAGCAGAGAATCATAGAATCGAAGTCTTCGGACCTCAGGTGACAATTGTTGAGCCAAGTGCATGGCCATTCGTTCGCGAACCTGGTCGAGGAAAAGGCGATGTTCATTGGAAGGACTTGCGACGCCTCGCCCCTGGTTTGGATGACCTACTTCTCCGTGCAACACTTCCATGACGCGGATCAAACCATCTATTGTATCGCGCACGATGTTCGGTGATAAAACGTGATCTTTGGCATGAAGGCCATCACCTGCTTCCTTGATGATGATCTCGATATCCTGCAGCAATCTGGGTTCATTGCGTGCCGCGATTCGTAAAGGATGCGACAGGTCGTCTCGCGCGCGCAAAACAGCAGCCATCATAATGGGCCGTAACTTTCGTGAAGCGCGATTCTCGGCGACCAATCGAAGAAGCTCGGGGGATACGTCACGGAGACTTTGTGGAATCGGTAGAGAAAAACCAACTGCTTTTGCGGCGGCGTCGTAAATGCCGTGCACGTAATCGTGATCCGCGATGGGACCTGTGGCCGCATAGAGATTTCGCCACACTTTCGACGTTGGATGACTCTCGGCGAAATGCAGAAATGACGCCTCCAGTGTCATACGAGCAGCAAGCAAGGCTCGACGCAGGTGATATTCGGAGGCATTCTCTCCAAGCAAATCGATTTCTTCAGCGGCTTGTTTTGCATCGAGCAGAGAACGGAAAAAAGGCAATTCGCGCACCGTAGACTGGAATCGTTTCGACAAACGTTCGGCCACATCGGTACGAAGTTCTGCCAGAAATTCGCGATGGTCTTGGATCTTTTTCTCAATCTCATCATCAAATAAACTTTTCACTAGGTCTTGCAACTGCCACGATGATTCGATCCGTCTTTCAATCAAACTTCGGAGCCACGGAGCCGCCCCGAATCCGAGAGGATCGCACACGTGCCAATCAGCGCCGTCTTCGGGTTTTTGGGGGAGATAGACGTACGTCGAAAGAAAAAACAGTCGCGGCTGCGGTTCAATCATGGATACGCGGTCGATCAAGTGCGGACGAGGCGGTTCTTCGAGGTCGTTTTCAAGATCCAGTGCCGAAATCGCGCGCGCTCGACGTGCAGCCGCACGATGGCGGCGCGCGGCACCCAAAATCGCGCGAGCATCGGGAGCAAACGGCGCAGGAAGCTCGTCACACCACTCAGTGTATGGTCGTAATGGTTTTCGATTGCTCGAACTGCCAACCAGTAGTTTGGTAAAACCATTTCGATCCCTTACCACATCGGCATACTCCAAACGCTCGGCAAACCGTGGCAAGAGTTCTCCGGAATAAACGTCCTGAAAAACGTATCCCGCGACCGATCGATGAGATTCAACCGTTTCCTCGCGAAGCACTTCGATTCCTTCGGGGGTCGGAAGGCCGGCATTGCCGAGGAGCCGGCGCTCGCGCAATTCGAGAATCAGAAAAGCGGCCAGATCCTGATGCAAATGAAGTCGCTTTCCGATACGTTCCGCCGAATGGATTCCTGCACGGCATAGGCCCAAGACCGCTTTTTGCAGGATATTGAGTTGACGCTCACGCCGTTCGGGCGCAACGACGCGATACCCCCACACTGGCCAAAGCAAGGAACGCTTGGCAACGTCTTGGACATGGGGCCGCAAGGCGAATTGCAAGACGGGGACTTCATGCAGAGCGACGAACGCCATGAGGCCCTCCACAAAGCTTCCAGAACGCCGCAAGTGCGGGAACGGCTTTGGCCTGTTCCTCCGCGACAAACATATCCGCGTCGCTCACGACGACCAACAACTTTCGTTGGCGACTCATTGCAACGCAGAGCCGATTTTCGAGCATCAAGTGACCATATTTGCGCCGCAGTGCCAACGCGTCCCCCATGGGTAAATCATTGCTTCGAGTGACCGAAAGAAAAACGATGTCGAACTCTTTGCCCTGAAAAGCGTCGACCGTGCCCACGCGCAACCGCTCGTTCTTCGCAAACTCTGCGGCAATACGCAAGTTCCCGTCATCGTCGTGTATGCACGTGCCAAACCGACGCATCTGTTGCATGATTTCGTCGACCTGCGCCGAATAGAAAGCAATGACCCCGATGCTGAGTTGGGTCTCCATCCCTAGAATTCGCGCCACTTCCTTCGCAATCCATTCCGCTTCAGCAGCACGGCGTTTGCTTTTTCGCCCTTGTTCGGCTCCGCGTGCGCGAGGCATGTTGACCCATGTCGCGACGGCCGCACCATAAGGCGCGACATCGTGCTCGAATTCGCTCGGGGGCCTTTCCCAGTCGAGTTTTTCTCCATGAGGCGCATAAAATGCATCGCTGACAAAGTCGCTCAACACGGGATGCATGCGATATTGCACATTCAGGGTTACCGTTCGTCGAATCCCGTCGCGTTTTTCGAGTTCGCGCATCTTATCGAAAAGTCGTTGAAAAAGGCTCTTGCGTAATGCCTCGCGCGTCGCTTCCGCGGTGGACGATTCGAGCTGCGATTCGATGTCGGGTTCGAGCAGATGCGGCAATTGACGATGATCGCCGACGAGAATGATTCGGCGACGTGCGCGGGACATGGGAATGAATAAATCGAGCGGATTGGCGCGAGCTGCTTCATCGACAACGACGTTCTCGAATTCCGGTTGATCGCTTTTTGCTCGGCTCATCTCGTGCCCAGCCGATTGCTGACACGTCGCCGCAAGTACAGACGTATAGGCGCGAATCGCGTCCCGCACCGCACCGGTGTCCTGCTCGAGATCTTCCAGAAATTCGAACAAAACAGCTTCTTCTCCCGCGATCGATTCACGCACCTGCCGATGAAGCGTATCCACGATTTCCGTCAGCAATGATTCAACCTCGCCAAACGCATCAGAAGGTTTGGGTGAATCGCTGTCCGAAAGCCGGTCGAGCAACAACCGCTGAAGGGCTTCGAGATCCGGTAGAAATGGTGGACACTCGGCGTTTTCCCAATACGCAGCATGAACGAGAAGACGGCGTTCGCCGGCGACGAGCATTCCCAACGGATCGAGACGTTTCAAAGCGACGTACACATGACGCGGGCCATCTTGGGAGAACGTTGTCTCGTCGACGCATAATGCTGCCACGGCGTTTCGAGCGCGTTCGCGATCATCGTCCATGTCACGTTCGGAGTCCGTTGGTTGGGACAATTCTTGGCGCAAGGAAATCGCTCGATCCGCAAGGACTGGAGGCAAATGATGACGTGTCAGATCGAGCACGCGATCGAGCAGCTCTACCGCATGTTTGGGTTGTCCTCTTTCGAGTGAAAAAGCAATGGCCCAATCTCGAACATGTCGAAGAATGGCACTTACAGGACGTTCGGGAAATTGGGCGAGATCGCAGCGAATCGCATCAATGCGTGTTTGCCGCCAATGTTCGTAACCATCCCCGTCGCTCGTTTGTCCGTGTCGTTTTCCGATTTTGATGGCGGGGAGGCCAAAAACAATCGTCTGGTTCGCGGCATGTTCAACGGCATCGTGCTGATAACTCGTCAAAAGCGTTTGTCCGGCAACTTCGGCCCGCTCTTCGGCAATCTCGGCGAGGCGAATTTGTAGCGCGGCAATGACACGCGTTTTTCCCGTCCCCGGTGGTCCCTGGATCAGGGCGATGTCCGGGG
>JANORL010000792.1:0-13611 GCA_031415295.1 Polyangiaceae bacterium
CCGCGCGCATCGCTTACGCAAGGCGGCCCGTCGACGACTCCGCGGACAAACGACCGCCAAACCTCACGTACGACGGCAAAAATAACGCAAAGTTCGAAACCTGTTGCCGCGCCACGTGTCGAGCCGATACCAGCACGCCCGCGACACTCACGGATCATCGCTACGCCGCGCGTGATGGACTCGCGTTCATCGAGTGACGCGTCTTCTCACGTCGAGACAAACCCAAAGTCCATCATGCGCTAATTGCTAGCCGAATTGAATCGTCACCGCGGCGAGTTGCTCATTCGAGTGTCGGACGTCATGCGCGCACTCTTGCCGCGTGCATCGATGGAGGCGGTGCACGATGCACTTCTGACGCTGAACAAGAACGGGTTGATCGAGCTGCGTCCCGATGGCGGATCCGAGTTCTTACGGCCTGAAGATGCAGCAGTTTGTCCGCGTGGATCTCGTGAAACGGTGTTCGCTTACGCTCGATGGACCGACACGAGCACGCGCTAGGTCCTGTCTGCGTTCGAACATACGATAGAGGTCGTCGTCCGTCATGTGAGCTCGCACGATCTCGCGTTTGTCCACCTGAACCACGAACGCTCTCAGGTCGAGGTCAATCACGAGGATCGCAACTTGTTGTCTAGTCGATCAGATAGACGCTTCGAGCAGCCAAGCAGCCGCCCGCAGTAGTTCGTACTCAAACCATTCGTCCCGCGCGAAGACCCGCAACCACGGCATCGAGCATCGTGCGCCGTTTACCCGCCACCACGTCTCCCGCGGCATAGATGCCCGGACAAACCTTACCGCCAGGAGCTTCGATCCCCACGGATTCGAGCATCGAAGCCGACGCATCCGTCGGCCACGCAGTCGTGTCGAGCGCTGGACCAAACACGGACGAGCCCGCGTCGATGCGACCACTTCCGCATCCCAACGATATTGGCATGTCCGGCGTTTGAATCGCGAACGAGAACGATGGTTCGACTCGCGACGGCATGTGCTCGCCAGCCAAAAGATCCGGCGGCGAATACACGATGCTCCCCGCTGCAACGCCACCCGTCGCGATCACGACCGCATCCGCAACGACACTCGACTCTGACGTCGCTAAAACGAGCTCGAAACGTTCACTCGATCGGCGTATCGTCGTCACGCGATCCGAGACAAACTTGACGGACAATCGTTCGAGAAATTTTTGTGCCGCTGCCTCGAAACGCAAACCGGCGGACGATCCAACACCGACGAGCACTTCACCGACAGGCACGCCAACACGCGAAGACAACACTGTCGCGCGTTCGTGTTTCGTCCCGAGCCACGATCCCAACAGCACCGCAGAGATCGAGGAACCACGACGAGCAGCAGTAACCACCACGCTAAGCTGCTCGGCGAGCCATTCGATACGCGCGGGTTCGTCATGACGCATGGCTAGATCAGCGTCGGGAAAACGAGCTTCGTCGGTAAAACGAAGAACCGGCGCGTCGATGGGCAAAAATCGCAGCCCAGCTTGTTTCGCAAGCCATTCGCTTTCGAGCGTCGCGGCCAAAACATCGGCATCCCAGCCGGCACGGGCCACTCGCGGAACAAGCACCGTGGTTTTTCCTAGCGAACCCAGATCGAGCAGTCCTCTGTCGCGACCTCGCGCTGGTCGAAGACGACCCGCAGCCGTCGCAACGAGTGGCGTAGGAGCACCGACAGGCGGCAGATCCCACAGGCCTAGCGTTTCAGAAAAAGCGCGCACTTCGTCGCTGACAGCGCGTAGGCGTAATGGTTCTCCCAACGTGCGCGCAGCGGAATACCAAGCCTCCCACGGAAGGTCGTCGACTGCGCCGCAACCAAGTGCCGTGGCGCCAACGGTCGCCGAAACGACGGTGACGTCGATGCCGCGTGCACGTGCCGAAAACGCCGCGGACAAACCCGCAATGCCCGCACCGATGATGACGACGTGGCGACTCACGACGCTTCACCTGTAGTTTCAGAGTCAACGTCAGAACCAAGGTCGACGCCAAGTTCCGCGCGTACCGAAGCAATCGCGAGGGCTTCTTGCTGGGCTTGCTCCGGCCCCAACGCCACGGCCCGTGTTTTGGATTGATTGACCAGGAACGTCGCTGCTTGGCGCAAGCCTTCTTGCGGAGACAAACCCAACTCTTGAGCGACGATTTGCCCACATCGCGCCGCGCAACGCATGCCGCCACAAGCTCCAAGCCCCAGGCGCGTTCGCCGAGAAACGTCTGCTATCGAGCGTGCCCATTCATGACGGATGGCATGACGAACCTCGGCTTCGATGACGGGTTCGCAGACGCATACGGTGCATGCCTCACGCGGGCGCTCACGAACGCGTTCGGCAATTCGCAAAGCACGAGAACCGTGACGGTACGTGAGCCTTTTTGCAGCAATGGTCTCGATGTCCATTTGTTGGGCGAGCGCACTTGCATCGAGCAGTACATCTCCACCGGGCAGCGGTTTTTCGTGCGTGGAGGATCGAATGGACAAACCAAAACGAGCGGCAAGCACGTCGGTCATTTCTTCCGCGAAAATTCGGTAACTCGCGAGTTTACCGCCGATCATAGAATAAATGCCGGGTGCGCCATGCGGAGCGTGGTCGATAACTGCGTGGTTGCGAGAAAGGGCGTCTTCGAGAGGTCCGAACGCGTGGAGCGTGGGACGAACCCCGGCGTATGTGCCAATGGGGCGGGCGTTGCGAATTGATGGAAATACACGCGCTATGCCTTGAATGAGATAACGAACTTCTTCACTGGTGGCGCGAACGTCGTCGAGGTTTCCGTAATAGTCGTCATCCGTCGTGCCGATGACGCTCATGTTTTGCCAAGGCGCAATGAAGATTTGCCGTCCGTCGATCGTGTTTGAGGTGATGGCGTAGTTGACGAGGCGCCGGTCGTAGATGATGTGAATGCCTTTGCCCGGACGAACTCGCGCTCGAACGGGAGCGATACCACCTAGGGAAGCAGTGATCGGCGCCCAAGCGCCCGTGGCGTTGACGACAGTGTGGGTGCGAATCGTTCCCGCTTGTCCTGTGACTCGATCGCGGTAATGCACGGCGACGACTTCGCCAGTATCTTCGCGACGTTCGATTCGCTCGACGGTCGTACCGACGAAAATACGGGCACCTCGTTCATGCGCATCGACGACATTGGCGGTGCAAAGGCGAACGCCATCGATTCCCCATTCGTCGAAGCTGAAGCCGCCAATCATGTCGCCACGGATGCCCGGCTCGAGTTTTTGCATTTCTTCGACGGTGAGCATCGCGTGCTTTTTGCCGCGTTTGAGCGGCTGGTAGCGGTCGTATGCTTCGAAGAATGCGTCCGTCAGCGCGAACATGATTTTCGCTTGCCCTTTGTTTTCGGCGGGCATGAGAAACGGCACGCGGAAAAGCAAGTGGGGGGCGATCGCTTGGATGTATCCGGAATCGCGGCAAGAAGTGGCCGTGACGTTCGGATCGTTGAGCATGTAGCGCGGGCCGCCGTGGATCATGCCGCTGTTGTTGCCACTTGCTCCAAACGCGAGGTCGTTGCGTTCGAAGAGGGCGACTTTCAGGCCGCGGATCGCGGCATCCCGCGCGACACCAGTACCATTTACGCCTCCGCCTACGACGACGACATCCACGTCGACGTCATCGCGTCCGGCCGTTTGTCGTTTGGAAGGGGGAAGAGAACGCGCCATACGCGCGGTTCATAGCACGCGGACGGCGAAACGCGACGCGTCATACGAAAATTGGCGCGATGTCAGGCTTTCACGCAATTGGTCCACATGGGAACGACGGAGGGCCTCATCACGAAGTTGGGGAAACCCGCACCCAAATGGTGTGCGCGTATCAAACAGCCCCGCGTACGCACATGTGCGGACCGCATCTATCGAATGTACGCACATGTGCGGAGCGCATCTATCGAATGTGCGCACAGCCGTGCGGGTTCGTGGCGAAGACATGGGAAAACCCTCATCAAGCCATTTTTAAGGTCAATGCGCTCCTTCCTCGATGTGGCACGACGCCTGCACCGGGGGTCGACCAGCAAACGCGACGCACGAGATGCGCAGCGAAATGATTCAACCTGCGAAAACGCAATCACTCGGAGGCGACCATGACCCAAAACGTTGTCAAGACGAGCCGCAACATCTTCGCCATTCTCTCGAACCGGCCGATGACTTTCGTACGTGCCGCACTCGCTATTTCCACGGTGTTCACCGCCGCATCATGTGTCGGTTCCGCCGATGAATCGCAGAATGACCTCGGGCTCGACGACGAGGTTTCCGAAGAATCGCAAGCGCTCGGAGTAACGAGCAGACTCGTGGGTGATTCGGCGTGTCCAAGCGGCTACAGCCTAGCCACGTCAGCCGAAGCGCAAGCCAACAAGACAGCGATTTGCAGCAAACTCGGCACGTGGGACATAACGCGACTCGCTGGCGGTGGTTCGATGGACGGGCCCGGCTACGGTTGCGGCATTCGTAATGTAGATACGCGCGGATTGGGCCATTCCGTATGCAAGAAAGCGGTGCAATTCGAGCGAGGAGTAGGGGACAATGTTTGTCCGAGTGGTTTTACCACGGCGAATCCAATGGTGGCGCGAGCCAATTCGGCCGCAATGTGCGCGAAACTCGGTACATGGGACATCGCACGGCTCGCCGGTGGTGGATCAATGGACGGTCCAGGTTATGGTTGTACAATTCGCGATTCCGATACACGTGGCCTGGGCCATACGGCATGCGCGCAGCTCGACTTCATGAGAGCAGTCGGCGACAAACCGTGCCCAGCGGGTTCAGCATTGATTTCGCCACAAGAGGCCCGCGCACGACAAGCCGAACTTTGCAGCAAACTCGGTACGTGGGATATCGCGCGATTGGATGGCGGCGGTTCGATGGACGGTTCGGGATATGGTTGCACGATTCGGGATTCCGATACACGCGGCCTCGGGCACGCGTTGTGCGGAGTGCTGTAAACGATACCTGTCCGTTGATTTTTCCGAATGTAGGGGCGTGATGAATCGCGCCTCTACATTTCGGCCGGGAAGTTTTCGCGACGCCGTTTCAATAAGCGAGCTGGGTAGATTTCGACCCCATTTACCCTTTGATGCGAATCGCCCACGTGAGCTTGATGAGGTTTTTCATCACATTAGGAACGCGTTTGACCAAGTTGATCGACGGCGGGCGTTTTTCCATGATACGCACGGGGATCTCCTGAATGGTCAAACCCGCTCGATACGCACGAATCACGAATTCACTCGCGAATACGTCTTTGTCCACCACGCACGCCCGCGCAATGGGCAAAAGCGACTCACGCACGAAGGCTTTGAGGCCATGCGTATCGGTCCCTTGAAAACCAAGCGTGACGCGCAAGAGACCATTGTAAAAAAGGCTCGCCGCGTGTCTAGCCATCGGCCGGTGATCGTCTGCTCCCGACACGAGTTTCGATCCGATCACCAAGTCCGTTTTTCCTGACGAAAGAATGTCGACGGCGCGGCGATGAAAATCAGCGTCGCACAAATCAATTTCTTCGCAAATGACGATTTTGCCGCGGGCCATTTCCAGAATGCCTTTACGCAAAGCTCCGCCATAGTTGGGCATGCCAAACGAAAAACAACGTACTTCCGGAAATTTTTGGGCCAGCTCGGCAGCAATGGCCAGCGTTCCATCACGTGAACCGTTCTCGGCAAGCACGATTTCGTAGTTCCAACCAAAAGGACGCAATCGTTCGCGTAAATCGACGATGGCCGCATGCAAAATCGCTTCCTCGTTGTACACGGGAATCACGATGGAAATGTGCGGCAGTTGTTCGGCAGCGGTTTCTTTGCTCTCGGTCATGGATCAAGTCCCGGCGTTCGCGACGGCACCGTGAAGAACGCTTGCACGCCCAGCCGCATCGCGACCAAAACGTAAAGCATCCTCCATCGACGAATAATTCCAACCACCATAACGCCCCGTCGTGACGATACGGTTTTTCTCCAAATACGGAAGTACCACTTCGAGCGATGAAAAATAATCGTGATCAAAAATCACATACGCATGATCAATTCGCCGCACACGCGCAAATCGAATCTGCTTTGCTGAATCAATCAACCCCATGTCCAAAAGTCCTTGCGCCACGCGCGGCAAAAGCGATTCGAGATGCGGCTCGGCACGGTCGGCCAATTCAACGTAAAGACTCGCTTTGCCCAAAGGCGCCATCGCACTCGAAAAATTCGAATAACAGCCAACTCGATAAAATGGATATTTTTCTTCCGGCACGTATACCCAATGCAATGGTTTGCCACACGGGCCATCGAGCGCCACATCGAGGTAATACAAATGCGTGCAACGTAAGCGCCGCGAAGCTTCCACCACTTCGTCCGGAACTCCCCGCAATAAGCCAATCAAGACCGGAAGCGGAAGCGTCGAAACGAGCACGTCGTACGGAACCGTTTCATCATCGAAAACAATTTCCCGCGCCATGAGATCAATCGCCAAAGGCGATCGATTAACTTCGAGCTTTACAGGTAGTGATTTCGCCATACCTTTGGGAAGTTCACCAATACCCAAACGCGGATACAAAAATGTGGCGTTGTATCCAAGCTCCGGCGCCGTTTTTCCAACCGCTCCCGCCAATACGTCTTCGAGCTTCGGACGCGGAACGAATCGCGAACACCACGCCGCCGTAATGTCTTTCGGAGAAACCCCCCAAAGACGCGTGTTGTACGGAATCATGAAATGCTTGCTGATTCCTTCGCCAAAATGCTTCAAACAAAATTCTTCAAAGTTTTTCGGGTCGGGCCCAGGTAACGCAAAATGCGCTCGGACAAACCCGGCCAAACATTCGTACGCCACGTCCGGCGGAAGCCCAAACGTGTTCGCTTGAAATGGATACCGCGTATACGTGCCGTGCGACCAAATCAACGACCGCCGCTCGACTTCGAGCACGTCGTCACCCAAAAATCCGAGCGCAAAAGCTCGCAAATCTGCGTCGCGAAGATGCAGAAGATGCCCCGTGCGATCAAATCGATACCCCTCGTCTTCGATCGTGATCGCATGACCGCCTGCATGACCAAACCGCTCGAAAAAACGATGGTCAACTCCAGACCGACCAAGATGATGCGACGTCGATAGGCCCGTAAGACCAGCGCCGAGAATTGCAACGGGTGTGCGAGGGGAACGAGTCATGCAGAACGTCGAACGTGGAGCGTCGAAAGCCACGGGCGAGGCGCGGACACTAGCATTTTTTGTGCACAGGCCAGGCGTTTTGTCGGGGTTTCACCCCAAACCCCCAGGGACTACGCGTCCCTGGACCCGCGCCAGGCAGCGGCCTGGACCACGTGTGGGATCAACCGCGATGCGGTCGATCCCAAAGGAACAGGTTTGACCACGAGCAACCATTTGTGCTGCGACGAGCTACCGAGAAGGAATTGTTCGCTGTCGTAATAATCTTCGAACGTAAGCACGGTCTGTCACAGTGCGTCACAGGTTCGGCAAAATGTAAAACGCGCAAAAGCTTCGTTTGGATCTGGAGCGGGAAACGACTAGATCACTAGCGACGAAACTGACTCGATACCTTTCGGTTCAACGAGGAATCATGCCCATCCCGCGCCGCACGTCCGTCCGTGCCCAAGGTCGAATTCTTTTCCTGACCGAAGATGCCGACTTGCTCCGCAAGCAGCTCGGTGGCGAATCGCTCGCGGGCAAACCCGAAGAGCTGCCGCTCGTCAACAACATCTCGACCGATGAACTGACGCCTGGTTGGGTTTGCTACTACTACGACGAAACGCTCGCTCGGTATTGTCTCGTCGGGCTGCGCGGCGGACACATCGAGCGTGATGCGATCAAGAACGGCGGCTTCAGTGTCATCGTGAGTGGCCGCTCCAAAGGCTGTGGTTCGTCACGTGAAACCGCACCCTATTCGGAGCGCGAGGCTGGAATTCAGATCGTCGTCGCCAAAAATATCGAAAAAATCTACGGGCAAAACTGCCAAAACATCGGGTTGCTCACGACGACGGATTTCTCGGTGCTCGATCGAGTGCGTCGTGGCGAAGAGATTTCGATCCGCGAGTTCACCAAAGGTCTCGATCCGATCAGTTGCGATGTCGTCGAATACGGCGGGCTCTTCGCGTACAACAAGGCGCGTTTGGCAGGCGAAGTGTCACCGCCAGAGATCACGACGGCACAACGGCCGATGACCCTGTGCGAGAAGATTATCGCGGCGCATGCAATCGTTGATGCGAAGACCGGGCGGCTTGGCGTGCCTGCCGTTTGTCCGGGTGACTCGTTGTTCGTTCGGACAGACGTGCGCTTTTCCCACGAGTACGTGACGCCGATGGCCGAGTCGTTGTTCCGTGCGGGATTTGGTGCTGATGCGGCCGTATCGGAGCCAGAGAGCGTGTTTGCGTTCCGCGATCACTTGACGTTCCTCGATTTGATCATGCCCGAAGCGCACAAGAAGCTTGGCTTGCAAGAACAGGCCGCGTCACTCGCGACGGTGCAAGAATCCTTCACGAAGAAGCATCACGTGAAGTTGTATGGCGAAGTCGAACGTGATGGGAAAACCGTTGGTTCCGAAGCGATTTGTCACAACAAGATCATCGAAGAGATCGCGCTTCCGGGGCACATCGTTGCAGGAACCGATTCGCACACGTGTATGGCTGGAGCGCTTGGATGTTTTGCATTTGGCGTAGGTTCGACCGACATGGCCAATGCTTGGCTCACGCGCGACATTCGTGTTGCCGTGCCGCAGTCGGCGCGTTTCAACTTGCACGGGAAGTTGCGTGCAGGCGTGACGGCGAAAGACGTGATGTTGCATCTGCTTTCGCAGCCGTTTTGGAAAAGCGGCGAAGGCATCGGCAAGGTGCTCGAGTTTGCGGGTGATGGTGTTCGCGGCATGAACATGGATGAACGCGCTACGCTCACGAACATGGCTGTCGAAGCCGGTGGGTTCACGGGCATCATCGAAGCGGACGACTTGACCGTGAATTATTTGGTGCACCAACGAGGTCTCGACGAGACTTCCGTGCGGGCGCGTATTGTGCGAGCGGACGATGGCGCTGAATATTGTGCGACGTTCGATGTGGACCTGGACGCAATCGAGCCCATGGTCGCAACGCCTGGGGATCCTCGTAATGGCATTCCGCTACGTTTATTGGAAGAAGCCTCCCATGGAGAAGTAAAAATCAACATTGCGTATGGCGGCTCGTGCACCGGTGGCAAAAAAGCCGATATGGATATGTACGCGGATGTATTGCGTCGGGCATTGGAGCAAGGGCGCAAAGTTGCCGATGGTGTTAAGCTTTACATTCAATTCGGTTCGCAGGATATTCGTCGTTATGCCGAGAAAAACGGATATATCGACATATTCGAGAAAGCCGGAGCGCACTTGGTCGATCCGTCGTGCGGGGCGTGTATCAAAGCGGGGCCTGGCGTGTCGTTTACGGCCGATGAAGTGACGGTATCGGCCATCAATCGGAATTTCCCGGGCAGATCGGGGCCTGGCAAAGTGTATTTGGCCAGTCCGTTGGTGGTTGCGGCGAGTGCCATTTCGGGAAAGATTTCGGCGGAGTTTTTGTGAGGGTGAATGGCGCGGGTTTCGCTGGGCTTCACCCAGACCCACAAGGGCTCCTCGCCCTCGACCCCGCAAGGGGCAATGCCCCTTGACCCGTACATTGATTCGTCCGCTTCGCGGTCGAATCAAACGAGATGTGAATGGTTACCATTCGTTTTCACTGGTCCATGGTTGCTCGTCGCTGCGGTTCAAGCTTTCGCCAAATTCGTAACCAACGTCCCTCGACGCGGACGAAATGCAGCACGTTGTTGCATTTCGAGCGGGATGGTTGGTGACGAGCTGCCAGGATGTTGAACACGAAAATCGGCAGGCTCTGGTCATGTAGAAACGTGATTTAGAGGCTGTGTCATGGAATGTTTGCACAGAGAGATAAGCGGGTCATAACCTCGGCGTCGACGGTCGCGATCAACCAATACGCGGTGTCGAAAGCCCGAATTTCCACAATGGCATCGCCAAGGTCCGCGAAGTCATCGTCTTCGGTCCACAAACCCCCGTCTCGAAATTTTGGCTCAGCGATATTTTCAGGAATACCAACGAAAACCCCACTCTCGAATTGGTCGACGTCGGTAACGGCAACGATCAATGCCGCCGTATCCCCTATTGACGCAGGCGTCGACTGGCGCCGTTGGAGTAACTGGTAACCCGTGTTCTGAACGTCTGCCACGTACCAGGTCAGACGAGGATGAACGTGGTGAATGAGCCGAAGAAGTTGCACGAGTTGTTTACCCTGACAAGCGGCTTCGTGATGAAACGTTTCGGGACCAAGATGGATGATGTGCCGAGGTTGCGTGAGATTCATAGCTCTCCAGGTTGTGGCGGCCGCGGTGGGCCATGTTGAGGTGTTCCTCCCGATGGATTTGGCAAATAGTCGTGGACATGGGGATTGGTGTGTTGGGTCGGCCGACCGTGGTTTGTCCAATCTACCTGCTTTATCGCTTGACCATTGGCACCGAACTCACGCGTCTGCACATACCCACCTCGACGTCCTTCATGCCAGCCGATTTGGGTGTGCGGTTCCATTGAGGACGGTGCGAGTTCACCGTTGGGTCCACGCGGCAAGGAAACCGGCGTCCCATCCGGGTCGCGGGGAATGAACCTTCGTGGGGCCTTCGATGAAGCCCGGTTTCCACCGCCTGCCTTCAACGTTATCGCGGTCATCACCACCGTGGTGATGAACCCCATGCCCGCGCGACCAACGCCGACGTAATCTCCTTTGTCGTGAGCTTCGGCGCCTTGTACCACGTCCATCGCGCCCGCGTAAATCGGATTGAGCTGGTTAACCATGTCGATGGTCCGTGTGCCAATGCCATCGAGCCTCGCACTGCCTGGTTTGGCCGTTGCACCGCTGGATCCAGGAACGCCGACGAACCCATACAGAAAACCGATAGCGAGTTCCGGCCCGAGTTCCACCGCCCGATCGCCCATGCCAACCATGATTTGCTCAGCTGGGCTCGGGATACTCGGACCAACCTTTTCGGGCGCTGATGGCGCGTGATCCGCCGCGGCTGGTGGAGGGGTCGGGCTCTCGCGCGGCCAAACCATCAACCAGGTGCGTTGCGTGTCCTGCACCATTTGCGCCTGGCCGGGAGCGATATACCCCGGATTGCCACCGCCATACTCCAATACGCTTACCGCTTCGGCGTCGTAACCACTCGGATCGGTCATCACGAGCGGCCGATTGCGCACGTAACTGTACGGATTAAACGTTTGCGCATCGAGCGGATTGGAAATGATCGGATCCGTCTGCAAAAAGCGCGCAATCTTCGGATCGTAGATACGCCCCTTCGCATTGATAAGGCCAACGTCGTCGTCGCCTTCGTGCCACGTAAAACCCCGTCGCGTCATCGCATTGCTGGACGCCGAACCATTACCACCCCATTTCGGATCGCGCGGCGCGCCCCACGCATCAAAGCTGCGCCGGTCGATGTCCTCGCCAGCCTCGTTCGAAATGACGTCCAACGATCCCAATTGGTCCGCATGGACAAAACTCCACGTTTCGGCGGATTCAACGCGCTCGACAATCGCCACCACCCGCTCGTCGTTGTGCACGTAGAAGCGATCCGTAACGGTATTGCCATTTGTCTCCTGTTCGTAGACGTCGCCCACGTAAACCGTTTCCGATTCGCCGCGTATTCGTCGCACGCGTTCGCCCGTGCCCGAGTATTCAAACGTCGTGGATGTACCGCCCGCTTTGGGAATGTATTGCCGCGGCAAATCCCAATCGGTGTACGTGATCGTTTCGTTGGGCCGGTCAATCTGATTGCCGACGGCATCGTGTGCAAATTGTAGCGCGCCCGCGCTCTTGACGGCGTGTGGATGCAATGGATCCGGCACGTAACGTAAAGTGTTTGGAGCGAATGCGCTTTACGGGTGCATGAGCTTCAGCCGTCAGCGTGATCTTTCAATCACCCCATTCTCCTTCAATTCCAAAGACTTGTAGCTCTTTGACTAGCGCAATCAACTGATTTTGCGTCGCCTCATCTTGAGGCACGTCTATTGCCACCAAATTGTCCGAACTCCATTCATGCAGTGGTGACTCGTCTCCAAGATATTGGAACAACCGGTCCTTACCTGCAAGCGTCCCACCTTTCAACCAAAACCGAAGGACGCGTCTTCCGCTTCGCTGTGCAACTGCTGAAAAGACGTGACTTTTCCCCTTGGCATGTGTTGTTCGTACCGTATCGCCTAGTGCTAAGCCATAGGTGAAGTATGGGATGCAGCAGATCACGAAATACGAATCTGTAATTTGTTGCGCCCACAGTTGCTCCCATTGTCCAACCATGCCGTCTTTGGCTAAGTCAGCAATGATCACGTAATTGGCCTTGTCTCGCCATGCTGGTGCCACGTGTATTGCGATATCAGTTGCCATTGTTTTCAAGGTCCTTTCCAGTGCGGGGGAGGCCATGGGCCAATATAACCTCGCGGTGGAGTTTTCGGGTAATCCCTTGGTCCTTTTGATGCGTTGCAATGTGGACACGCGAGTTGCGCATTATCGATTGTCGCATCGCCACCGCGTACACGCGCTTTTGCATGGTCGACCTGCGTTCCTGCTCCCTTTTCTCGACAAAACACACAAATCTTCTGTGGGTTCTCCCCAAAGGCCTCTGCCCTGGCTGCATTTGAAAAACGTTGTCCAGATGTACCGCCACCCGCAGTCCCTGCCTTTACTGGCGGCGCAGCTTGATGGGTCGCTTTCCCTCCACCGCCTTTCTTCCCGCCACCCGCCTTCAGCGTAATGGCCGTAATGACCACAATGCTCAGGACATCCATTCCTGCGCGACCAACGCCGACGTAATCTCCTTTCTCGTGAGCTTCGTCGACTTGTATCACGCCGATACTCACGCCGTAAAGCGGATTTGCTTGGTTGAGTTCGTCCACGAACTGCTCGCCCGTCATCGGAGGTTGACAGTTTGGCAATGTGCAACTTCGGCCCCCGGCAGGCGCTCCCACGAAACTGAGCAGAAACCCCATGGCCAGCTCTGGCGCCATTTCCACCGCCCGATCGCCCATGCCAACCATCACCTGCTCAGCGGGACTCGGACCAAGCTTTTCGGGCGCAGACGGGGCGTGATCCGCGGCAGACGGTGCGTGCGGGGCCGCCGTCGTCGCACTATCGCGCGGCCAAACCATCAACCAGGTGCGTTGCGTATCCTGGACCATTTGCGCTTGACCGGGCGCGATATACCCTGGATTGCCACCGCCATACTCCAATACGCTTACCGCTTCGGCGTCGTAACCACTCGGATCCGTCATCACGAGCGGCCGATTGCGGACATAACTGTACGGATTAAACGTCTGCGCATCGAGCGGATTGGAAATGACCGGATCCGTCTGCAAAAACCGCGCTATTTTCGGATCGTAGATACGCCCTTTCGCATTGATAAGCCCTACGTCATCGTCGCCCTCGTGCCATGTGAAACCCCGACGTGTCATCGCATTGCTGGACGCCAGACCATTAGCACCCCATTTTGGATCGCGCGGCGCTCCCCACGCATCAAAGCTGCGCCGATCGATTTCTTCGCCCGCTTCATTCGAAATGACGTCCAACGATCCCAAATGGTCGGCATGCACAAAGCTCCACGCTTCGCCGGATGCAGCGC
>JANORL010000793.1:0-2134 GCA_031415295.1 Polyangiaceae bacterium
CGTTCTTTTCGGCATCAATGGCCTGCTGCTCGCCCATGCGCTACGATTCGACCGAATACGGCGTCAACAAATGAGCTTCGTGCAAAAAGAGCGCGACGACCAAATGGCTCGTGAAGGGAGTCGGCCAGCGTGAAACAAAAATATTTCCCTACCGTCGGTGTTTGTCTTGGCGCGCTGTTGGCCACTGGGTGCAAACCAGCCGATAACAACAACATGGTTTCCGTGCAAGGTATGACGGATGCTCTTTTTACGGTCATTTCGAGCAACCGCGCCGTGTATTCGCGTACTGTCGTCGATCGGCTCCAATACCAAGACCATATCCTCGAAGCGACGGAGCGGTACAAAGAAACCAAAGGCTTGCCGCTTCCGGCACAAATGTTGCGCATGAGTGCCGAGATGGTCGTCACCACGGGCGCGGCGTTCACCTATTCGCTCATTTCGCCGTGGCCGATCAACAAGCAGAATGGCCCGAAGACGGAAAGCGAAAAAACCGGCATACGTTCGGTGACGGAAACGGGGAAAAACTACTATGTGGAGGAAATCTTGGGCGGAAAAAAGTATTTCTCGGCTTATTACCCGGACAAAGCCGTCGTAGAGGCGTGCGTGACTTGCCACAATGGACACAAGGACAGTCCGCGTAAGGATTTCGCGCTGGGAGACGTCTTGGGTGGCATCGTCATTCGAGTGCCCGTAGACAAGTGACGTGCCTTTTTAAATGGGCCCATTGAACGTTCGGCGATCTCTCGAATGCTGATCTGGTAAAAACCCGTTTCGGCAAACAATTCGTACCGTACCCCTTACCCCCGGGTGAGGCGCGACGGGGCCACATGCGCATTGAATTGAAAGTACCGCAGTCGTCTTAGGGAAATTTTTTATCCTTGCGGTGGTTACCAGAAGGAACTAAGTCGCTTCTTGTTACCGACAACAGAAGAGAGAAACAAGACATGAATTCACCGTCACCCAGCAAGGCACAACTTTGGGCTGGTCGTATCGTTACCGCAGTGCCCGTTTTCGGGCTCGTCATGAGCGCAGCCATGAAGCTGAGCCACAATCCGCAGATGGTGCTGCAATTCGTCGAGAAGTTTGGTTACCCTGAGAGTACCTTGGGCCCGATCGGCTTCGTCGAACTGGTGTGTACGATTCTCTATGCCATTCCGAAAACGACTGTTCTTGGCGCTATTTTGCTCACGGGTTATCTCGGAGGCGCCGTCGCAACGCACGTACGTATAAGCGAGCCGTTTGTCGCGCCGTTGTTCTTGGGCGTGCTCGTTTGGGCAGGACTGTTCTTGCGGGACGAGCGAGTGCGCGCGCTGCTGCCATTACGTCGATCATGACGCTGCCCGCTGTCGAGTGATCCTCCCCCGTTTTCGAGCAGCAAATCACCGCGCCCAAGCCATCGGGTGCTTGCTGGGTCAATTTTCAGGAAAAACCTGAGGCTACTTTTCGTTCGACATCACCTACGCTCCGAGATCTGCTTCACGGGGGATATAGCGATGATGACGACGGGTTCAAAAGATCAGGCGGCGAACGTTCAAGTGGAAGTTGCCGGTTTCACGGTGGTCTTCGATTTGAATCAAGGCATACAACTTTTTGCCGGAAGCCCTACCATTAGCATGTGGACAGAAACGAGCGTGGCAGGGCTCATGCTTGGTTTGTCCCGCATGGTCGGGGTCGAACGTTTTAATCTCGCAATGCAGAGTGGGGGGCGCGATAGCGTGGACGGCGATATGGCGTTTATTTCGAAGAGTCCGACATTCGAGGAAGGGTTTGCCGCGCTCTCCGTCGTCGCTGCGGCGGCGGGCTGGGGATTGTGGCAAATCGTCTCGCTCGATCGCGAAACGAAGCAGGGGATTTTTCGTTGTCGAAATGGCTGGGAGGGCATGTACCAGCGTGCGCTCTCGGTCTGCTGGGGTTCGGCGATGGTCGCTGGGAAATTCGCGGGAATGCTGACGCGTCTTTTGGGTGAAAATTGCTGGGCGCAACAAACCGCGTTCCAGGCCCAAGGCGACGAATTCGACGAATTCAAAGTGAGCCCCTCGAACAAGACCATCGAGGGAGATCTCGAAGCATTGCTGGCATCCGACGCAGCGACCCGCGCGGATCTCGCCGTGGCGCTCGAGCGCCTTCGAAAGGA
>JANORL010000794.1:0-5069 GCA_031415295.1 Polyangiaceae bacterium
CCCTCGTGGGGTACGGGGTAAAACCCCGCATAAAACCCCGCAAAAAATCCGCTCAACTCGGTTGGCTGTGGTATGATGGGTTTCCGAAACGGTTGGAGGAGAAGGATCAATGAAAGAAAAATTGGAACGACGCCTGCAAGAGCTGCGTAACGAACTTGAGAGTGGGCGTACGTTGCTGGACGAAATTGAAACGAAGAAGGCCAATCTTCAGTCGACGCTGTTACGCATTTCTGGAGCCATCCAAGTGCTCGAGGAACTCTTGGCATCCGAAACGGGGTCGGATACGGGGGCCAAAGCGCCCCCATCCTGATTCTCAGCGGTCGTTATGACGCTTCGTATGACGCCTCGTCACGCATGAGTGCGGCGCTCGAGGGTTTCGACATCTGGACGGTGCACGCGCTTGTCTGGACGCAGATCCTTGTCGCTTTCGGGCAATGCTTGACGGAGCGTTTTAACGTTTGTCATGGCTTACGCTGCCTCCAGGGTTGGTTGGCCTTTCGTCCAATTGCAGGGGCAAAGTTCGTCGGTTTGTAGCGCATCGAGGACCCGGAGCACTTCGCTAACGTTTCGACCGACGGACAGATCGTTCACCGATGCAAACCGAATGATACCTTCGGGGTCCACGATAAACGTCGCGCGCAAGGCGACTCCTTCTTGCTTGTGCAAAATGCCAAGTGCCGTAGCCAATTCGCGTTTCGTATCCGCTAGCATTGGGAATGGCAAATGCTTCAGGTCGGGGTGCTGGTTGCGCCACGCCCAATGCACGTAATGCGTATCGGTGCTGGCGCCGAGAATCTGGGCGTCGCGAGCAGCAAAGTCCGTGTGGCGCTTGCCAAATTCGGCAATTTCCGTCGGGCAAATGAACGTGAAGTCCATTGGCCAGAAAAACACAATTTTCCACTTGCCAGCAAAACTCGAATCGTTAATCTCTCGAAACTCCTTGCTTTTTTCGAGTCCCACGACGGCTTGCAAATTGAACTGGGGGAACTTGTCGCCAACGGTCAGCATGGTCGAGCCTCCTTTTTCGCTTGTGCATCGTCATGTCATATGCTGATGCATATGCCGGTGCATATGGGGCAAGAGGGGCGCGTGTCACGGTTCGTCTGCGCTGCTGAGATACACGTGCCCGATGGCGACAGGCGGCTTCGGGCGTAGAACAACGGCAACAAGCCTAGGGATTGTTCACGGTTTCCCCAACACGAACCGAATTCTTCGTTTCCCCGTTCGCGAATCTTCCCACGCCACCAAAAGCGACCCTTGCCCGTCTCCCGCAACAACTGGCGCCGTTTGGTACGACGGTCCGTCACCACCGTCGTCCAGACGTTGTTCCACGCCAAACGAAACACCCGCGTCGGCGCTCGTAGCCAAGTAAATATCGTTACCCAAAGTGCGATCGTCTTGCCAAACAACACCAAATTTCGAGGGTCCGAGCGGGGCCAAGCTCGGACGAACCGCACTACCTTCTGCCGCGCCAAACTTGCGACTCTGACCAATGACAGAACCCGCAACGAGCGAAATACGTGCCGAAGCATAACGATTCCGTTGACGCACGTCGCTCCAGCCCACCGCCAACGTCAAGGGGACGACATTTGGTAAAAACATCAAGAAAGGGTCATTGTGCAGGCGTTCAGGGACATCTGTCCCATCGTCCAGTCGCACGGACGGAGCAAACGTTGCCCCACTGTCGGTCGAACGAGAAAGAAAAACGTCCCAATTTTCATTGCGGAAATCAACCCACGCGACCGCGACTTGGTCGCCATTGACTGCGACCGATGGCGACCATTGGTTGTTTCGAACATCGCCGTCGATCTGCGGTTTGGCGACTTCTACGAGTTTCCCGCCAAATGGAAGGAGTCCTTCCGCGGCTTTCAAGAGGACGACCCGTTCGTTGCCGGCGATATTTTCTGTATACGTGAGGTAAACTTGTCCGTTCGAACTTGCGAGGGCCGGGAGCCATCCATCGGCGGTCGCGAGATCTACGGGCATATACGCGGGCGAGTCAAACGTTTTCCCCCGATCGTTCGATAAGGCGCACGCGATGCGGGCTCCTTCGAAGTTGCGTTCTTGCCAAGCGACGTACACATAAACGCCAGAAATGGTGACGCTTGGCGTGGTTTGTCCACTGTTTTTCGTGTTGGAAACCGAGTGCGGCGTGCCAAACGTTTTACCTTGATCTTCGGACGTGGCGACGACGATGCGTGTTGCGCCTCGAGCACCTTCTTGAAACGCTACGACGATGGGCGACGTGTTTGTCCAAGCGACCGCTGGATAACTTTGTTCGGCTTGTCCCACATCCGAAAGGGCGCGACTTGCACCCAGGATACCCGGCGCTCCGCCGCTCGTGACGGGCAAGGTCAGGGCGATATCTGCACCAATGGATGTTTCTACGTATTGGTTTGCCCTCGTGCCCCCGGGCAACAATTCTTGACCCACAACGCGGAGTTTGGCGCGGCGAACATCGAGCGTTGCCGATGAATCGTCGACGATCGGATCAGGTGTCACCCATGGTGCTATTGCCAGGACGCCACCTTCGTCGGGTTGTCCGACATAACCGGGCGTGATGTTTCCGGGAATCGGATCGCTCAGGATGATTGATTGTCCATCGAAGGTCAGATCGAACAAATTACCCGTCAAATGAGAAACGACGCCGTGACGATAACCACTGTGTTTTCGGACGGCCGCCATCGCGCTTTGGCTCAAGACATCGGGAGCCCAAACGTTGGGTTCGCTGGGACTTTCTGGAATGGTCCAACCCGAAAACGCTTCTGTTTGCACAAAGGTATCGGCACCAAGGACCGCGAGTCGATCGACCATGTCGGGCATCCACGCGTCTTTGCTGGTAAAAATGCCGAGGCTCAGAGGGCCAATGTCGACAGGCTGTGCATCGCGTAAAACTCCTGGCGTCAAGGCAAGGTCGCTTTGCTCGCTCGCGACGAGATACGGTTTCTTGCGTGCAGCGACGATTGAACCATCGGGCATGAATACGTAGGTGGTATTGTAGATGGCAGCGTCGCGGGCGACGTACACATATGCAGGGTTTTGGATGTCCGGATCGGCAAGAGCTGCTATTTCCGCAGGATTGGTGCTTTTTTCGACTTGGCCGCTCATATTGACCGAAGCGACGACCCAAGCCCCGAGCTCCGTGGCGATCAATTGGTTCGTCTCAAAAAACGCACGCCAAACGGTATCGGTAATGCCGAGTTCGATTTGGTTGGGCAGGGGCGCATTGGGCCATTTTGTTTTGTAAAATTCAATGGGTTGGGCGTATTGTCCGCCCAATGCTAAAAAAGCGGCAAAAGCGGACGTCGATTCTCGAGCTGCTTGTCCTCGCGAACCAATGAAAGCCGCCGGTAGTCCTGTGTTTTCAGGGTAAACGACGATATTTGGTCGGTCTTGGGCCAAGCAATTGTAGACATCGGTGCGTCCGAGGTCGACGAGGTGATTTTGATAAGCCGTGTACGACGTGAAATGTTCTGGCGCGATGCGTGGTTGAATGACGAAAATTCGGGCAGCACTCGTTTCAACGGGCGAAGACGGGCAGAAATTGTCGGTGTTGGTGGTGGGTTCATCACCACAACCGAGGAGCAAGGAGCTGAAAAGGGCAAGAAAGAGGCCACGCATGGCGGTGAGGTTACCCTGGGGACGTGTGGAGGGGCAAGTTTTGTGGTTGTGTCGAGACGAGATCGAATCGGATTCGCTACAAGGAAACGCGGTTTACGGTGTCCAAGGTGTTCGGGAGACGTTTTTGATGACTGCAGCCAATGGGGATCGATATTTGCACGAGGGATCGATTTCGTTCCGAGTATCAGGCATTTCCCCCTGCGCTTTTGCGGATCTCCCTGAATTGCATTCGCGCCAATAGTCGCGGGTGACGTATGGATTGTCAAGACAACCTCGATGAGGATTTCGTGTCCTCGTTTCGAATGGTGTGTTGCGTGAATCGAGCAAAATTCTTTGCCCTTGCCACCGCGAGGTATTCCATTCATCATGGGTCTTTGCTCGTGTGTTAGGACGTCCTTGTGAAACCTTTGACTCCGACAAGTAGATTCGTCTGTGTAGGCTTGGCTGCGAGCGTGCTCGGGATGGGGATTTCGTGGCCGTCCGTAGTTAATGCGCAAATCGTAGAGGCTCCGCCGCATCGAGTGGAGTTTACGGTTTCGCGCGGCCTACCCAAATGCAGCAGTTACGATGAGTTTTACGGGATCATCGTCAGCTTTGTCCGCGTTCGATCGATCGATCCGACGGCAAAACGAAAGCTCATTGTCAAAATCGATCGCCTTCCCGATGGTGGGAAACGAGAGCGGATAACCGTTCTGGATGCAGATGGCGCGGAAGTGGCGGCGGTAGACCATCAGTATCCATCGGACGAAGAATGTTTCAAGGTCCTTTATTGGACGGCATTTGATGCGGCGAACTTGTTGAGGCGTACGGAGCCGGTGCCCGAGGAAGAGCCGCCGATGTCCGTGGACAAACTGGTGGAGGAATCAGAAAAACCAGACCAGGTCCAGGAAAAACGAACGAAGGTTTCAGAAACTGGACCGATTTACGATGCTGAATTTTACTCCGAGCCCAAACCGGCGCGTGAACAATGCGCAGTTCGCGAGGAACCTCATTTGCCATGGCACTTGGTGGCTGGGGTTGGCGCGACGATCGGTTTGACGCGGATGGTCATGCCGGGTTTTCGGTTAGGCGTTGGACGAACGATGGGTCCGGTCTTGCTCGAGCTGGACGTACGAGCGTTTCCGCCATTGATCACGGCCGCATGGGACACGGGAGCGGGGTCGCAGGATACAGGGCGCGCCCAAGCGTATCTCGGAAGTTTCGCCGCATGTGCACAGAAAAAACCCTTGATCGGCTGCGTTGTCGCGATGGGCGGAGCTGCGAAATACTTGTACGAGCAACCGGTTCTCGACCAGGAGCGATATTCCATCGGCGGCGTGGGCGGGTTCTTCAGTTTGGGAATGCGAGCGGGCTTTGCCCTGTCGTTGAGCCCCCGCTGGGCCTTGCGCTTCGACGCGGAAGGGTCGCTTCCACTTTACATGTCTGAAAGTCTGCTCCCGCCGCATCGG
>JANORL010000795.1:0-20341 GCA_031415295.1 Polyangiaceae bacterium
GTACATAACAAAAGTCTCCGAAGAGATTCGCATTTACGAAAAGGACTTCAATCGCGAAAAAATTCGCGGCAAACACATCGCGCCTCACACGCTCGAAGTCGCCGCGATGTGGGCGGTGCTCACGCGGCTGGATGACCCGAAAAAGCACAATTTGTCCATTGTGCAAAAAATGAAACTTTACGACGGAAAGGTTCTTCCTGGTTATACGCAGGACACCGTCAAAGAATTGCGCAAAGAAGCGCAACGCGAGGGCATGGAAGGCATCAGTCCCCGGTATGTGCAAGACAAGATATCCAATGCGCTCGTCAACGACATCGGCGAAGGGACGATCAATCCTTTCATGGTGCTCTCCGAGCTGGAGAAGGGATTACGTCACCATTCGTTGATTACGCACGAAGAGCAGCGCAAGCGGTTTGGAGAATGCATTGGTATGGTCAAGCGTGAATACGACGAGATCGTCAAGAACGAGGTCCAACGAGCGATCAGCGCCGACGAAGATGCCATTCAAAAACTCGCTGCCAATTACATCGATTCGATCAAGGCTTTCACATTGAAAGAAAAGGTCAAGGATCGGTTTACACGGGAAGACGTCGAGCCAGACGAGCGGCTCATGCGGAGCATCGAAGAAAAGATCGACATTCCCGAAAACCGCAAAGACGATTTCCGGCGCGAAATCATGAACTACATCGGAGCTCTCGCGGTCGATGGAAAACGCTTCGAGTGGCATACGAACGACCGGCTGCGTCGAGCGCTCGAATTGAAGCTATTCGAGGATCAGAAAGACGCGATCAAATTGCAAACGCTCGTCTCGAGCGTCATTGACAAAGAGACGCAGGAGAAGATCGACATCATCAAGACGCGCATGATCAAATACTTCGGTTACAACGAGGTTTCTGCGCGGGATGTCCTCGATTACGTCGCTAGCATTTACGCTCGCGGCGATGCCAAATAGCTTCATTCGATAGACAAACGTGCCCGCGGCGGTTTATTGCAGCGGGCACGTCTTTTTGTCGTCGTTGTTCTCAATGATGCCCGCGGCAAACACGGTGCGTCAATTTCGCAGTGCGCACGCTCCTTCGCAATTCCCGCAAAACCATTTTCGCGCACGATTTCTTTATCAAAAGGTTTTTCATCGTTGGATCTTCGTATATACCTGGGTTCATGCGTCTCTTCGGCGCCTTAGCCACATCGTTTTTCCTGCTCATTACTTCCGGGTGCGGTAGCTACCTCGGGACTGCACAACGTGCCTACCAGGACGGACGGTATCTCGAAGTTGCGGAAAATCTCGGTGTTCACGAAGCCGATGTGCCTCAGCTCGAGCCAGCGAAGCAAGCAACCTACGGTTTTTACCGTGGTTTGTCCCTGATGAGGCTCGGGGATCCCGATGCGGCCGGTCATTGGCTCGACTTTGCGGCGGAGATCGAGAAGAAACGTCCCGGATCGCTTTTGCCAGCGCAACGTCGGGAACTCGAAGACGCCCGCGACAAACTCGCCAAGTCCGCCAAGTCAGGGGAAGCCGCATCGGCGACCAATACGCTGGCGATGCCGACGTCTACGTCTACGTCTACAGCCAGTGCGAGCGATACGCGTCCTTGAGTGACCACTGTACGAATGTCACCTGTTGTGACCCGTGAAGAATGTTTGCTTGACGGTTGACGTGTTGCGTTGGTTGCGGTCACATCTCGAACGAGCGGCGTAGATTTACGAACGGACGGATTTCGTCTATGTTCGTCGTAAGGTAGCGAGGTGGTGTCGTGGAATCTGATACGCAAGGGGCGCTGCAGGCAGATTTTTACGTCAATGATCACCGACTGCGTTTTATCCCCCCGGATATCATGCGCGTTTGGTGGAATGGGCCATGCTCTCGCGACGAATTCGATCGTATTTTCGAATATACTGAGCAGTGCATGGGCCAGCGGCGACATTTCGTATTGGCCGATCTTTCACAATTGGCGACAGTCGATCATGAGGCGCGGAAACACGCTTCAATGGATGTGCGTGTCAAGCGTGTCGCCGGCATTGCGATGCTCGGAACGACCTTTCATATACGCGTGCTCATGACGATGATCGTGCGAGCCGCCGAAATTATTCACAATGATTCACGCGGCAAATTGCGCTTTTTCGATACCACACGTGAAGCGATGGATTGGATAAAGCAAGAGCGTGAGCGTTTGGGCCTCGCACCGAGTGAACCTGGCGAAGTTCACAAATTCTGATTCTCGACAACTCGCTATTCGGAGGACGCGGTGCGTATCTTTTCGGCGCGTTGTGACGCCTTCGCGACCACCAGATCTGCCTCGGCTGGGAAGGCGAATGCGAAGGGAAAATCTACTCGTCTTGCGTGACAAACCCAAACGTTTTCGTAACAGATTCTTTTTGCGAGCGATACGCGTCCATGAAGGTTTGGCGGCGGATTATCGTTCGCGGCGCACCTGAACGGTTGCCAGGGTTGCCTCGGCGGTGTGTACGACGTTTATCAGGCGGCACGCGCGCGCTGCATTGAGGCATGCACGCCGTGAGGCTCTTGGACATTGCTTGATCGACCCGACCACTGATGTCTCTCATCGCCGTCTTTGAACGGGCTGCACGCGTTGTGGCGTGTTGAGGGTTGGGGAATTCGTCCCGTTGATTGGGAGCCAAAAACCAACACGACGCTCTGGTGATGCACCAGCGCAGGGGTGATTGAGAAGATATGGGGTTTGGCGCCGGACAGAGGCGGTGAACGAAGCTCTTGCGGCAAAGGTGCTTCACGCAAATCACGCACGTCGACCACGGTCTATGCATCTTGTGCGCACCCAATTTAAATCCCTCGCCTCTTGCCGTTTGCCCGAGTAGACTCGCCACATGCGTCCGTCGTTCAACACCGCAGGTCCTTGTATCCCCGGTGAGCACTACATGCTGCCGCCAGAGCGTCGTTTGGACGGCGTGATGCAGCTCATCGACGAGCAGAAGTTTTTCACGCTGACGGCGGGTAGACAGACAGGCAAGACGACGTCTGCACGGTGGATCGTGCGGCATTTGAATGCGACGGAAGGCTGGCGGGCGCTTTGGGTGGACATTCAAGAAGCGCGCGAGGAGCCGGATCCGACGACTGCGTTTCGAACGGTGCTCAATTGTTTCGATCGCGCTCTCAAGTACACGTTGCCGGACCTCGTGAGACCAACGCCTGCCGAACGTGACGCGTGGCTTGCGGATCCATCTACGTGCATCGAACAGGCGCTTTCGTGGCTGGTTCAGCAGGACGCTCGTCGTTGGGTCGTGCTTTTCGACGAAGCCGACGGACTCGTCGGCAAAACGATGGTCTCGTTCCTGACGCAGCTTCGCACAGGATACATTCAACGCGATACAATGCCGTTTCCATCGAGTGTCATTTTGGTCGGGCAGCGTCAAGTGCGCGATTATGCATTACGCGAAGAAGACCGTCGGGTGCTTTCGTGGCTCGGTACGACATCGCCATTCAACATTACGGCCGAGGCGATGACCATTGGCACATTTACCAAAACCGACGTAGCCGAGCTTTTGACGCAACATACGGAAAAGACAGGTCAGCGGTTTTTGCCTGAAGCAATCGCGGAAATCTATAGATTGGGGCAGGGGCATCCGTGGCTCACCAATGCGATGGCCGATCAAATCGTGAATCGAGATGTCGTGGACCGGTCGATTCCGGTTACCGTGGAGCACGTGGAAGCGTCGAAAGAAACGATCATTCTTCAACGGCGCACGCATATCGATTCGTTGATTGCGCGGCTTTCAGAGGATCGAGTACGAAAGATTATCGATCCGATGCTCGTGGGAGATCAAACGGCAGCGGATGTCTTGAATGACGATTTTGCGTACGTGATGGGCCTTGGACTCGTCCGTCTCTATCGGGGGCAATTCGAGATCGCCAATCCAATCTATCGTGAAATCATTCCTCGCGCGCTCACGTTTGTTCGTCAGGGACAAATTCGGCAGAAACCCGACTGGTACGTCCGCCCGGACGGCTCGCTCGACATGCCCAGAGTTTTCAAAGATTGGCAAACGTTTTGGCGCAAAGACGGGCACCTTGCCGCGGAAGGGTTTTCTTATCGAGAATCCGGCCCGCATCTGATGTTAATGGCTTTTTTGCAGCGGGTTGTGAACGGCGGCGGGAAGATTGAACGCGAGTATGGGCTTGGTCGAGGCGCGCTTGATTTGTTGGTTTGCTGGCAGAGCGAAAAACATGCAATCGAGCTCAAGATACGACGCGACACGGAAACAGAAGCCGACGCGCTCGATCAACTCGCCGAGTATCTCGACAAACTGGGCATCACGGAAGGATGGCTCGTGCTTTTTGATTTACGCAAAGAGCTTTCCTGGAAAGAAAAACTCTTTATTCGCGAGACTCCCCACGAGGGCAAGGTCATTCGCGTTGTGGGGTGTTGAGGGTCGGTGATTCTTGCGGAGACGTCATTACATGGCAAGCGTCTCAGAATCAATGCCGTGCCGCTCGAAGCGAATACGTTCGGCGTCGAACTCAGCGCTTCGAAGGCTGGCGTTTCTTTGTTTTCGTTGGCGTGCGCTTGTCGGTGGTTTTCTTTTGTTCGAGTTTTCTGCGCAGTTCCAACACTTCTGCAGCAAAAGCGTCGCGAGCTTTTTCTGCCTCAGCGCGTCCACGAGCTTCCTCGCGTTCAACTTCTGCCGACGTTGGCAATAAATCCCGCCCCGCACGATCACGCGCCAGTCGTAATACGAGGTCGAGGTCAGGGTCGGGGACGGCCACCCAATACAACCCGAGCGCTACGCATTCGAATAATCTGTTATCGGGCAGTCGCTCCACCAAATCACCGTCGATATGGTCCCATACGCGAATCGGATGTTTCTTGTCGTCGGCATCGAAGCGTACAACCTCGGCGATTCCCGTCGCTCGGTAACGTTCGAGCTTCTCGTTCCAATCATCGACGGCCTCGTCCGAATCACTAACAACCTCGACGGCGACTTCCGGCGCGCCACGTTGCCACACCTTCCAGGTACGAAACGTCTTGTGCGGTATGTCGAGCTTGATAAAAACGTCTGGAGCGAGGTTTTTCTTGGCGTTGGTCGGGTCGTAATAAACGAATTGCTCCGACCCGATCGTTGCGCGCTCCTTAAACGCCCGCTTCAGAAGAAGGTACAGGGTCGTGCGTAGCTCAAGATGACGATTGGTCTCAGGCATTTCTTCCGAGGCAGGAAAGTGAATCGGCTGCGGCGGCCGAACGTATCGCCGGCTGCTTTGTTGCGAGTCGCGCGTATCGGCGGATGATTCAGCGCTCAACATCTTGCAAGGCAGGCTACTCCTACATATCGACGTCTGCAAGGCTATTTTTGAAGGGGTTGTGAACGCCAAACCGCACCTCCTGCGAAATCAATGCCCCGCGAAATCAATGTCAATGCGGTGATCGCAGGTGCGGCATTGTCCAGACGCCGATCGTCGATCCCGAGTTTTCGATATCCCAACGCGCCCTCACCACCCCGCGTAGCCAATCCGCACACCTAGACCCACCGTAAATCGCGAATCCGATAACTCCGCGATGTCTGTATCCGCGCCACCAAGTAAGCTCTGTTGTGCCGCGACCCCCAAAAGTACCCCGCTCCAGTCGTACTCGAATCCCAAGTCCAAGTTCCCAAACGGAACCGCCCCCGGACTCTCGTCTGCCCCCGTCCACTTGTAGGCAAGTCCCGCGTTGATCGTTGCGACAAACCGTACGGTTCGTCCAGGGCTCATCAGACGAACGCCTCCGCCAAACCGTACGGCATTCAAAACCAACGTCTCGCCTTGCGGCGCGTACGATTTTTTGACGCGGTTGTTCATGTAGTCGAGCAAAAATTCGAGACCCACACGCGTGCTCGTTCGATACCCGAATCGACCACCCACCATGCCCCCGCCACCATCCTCGCCAATCATCGTGAACACGCCACCCGTCGCTTGTGCGTAAAGCCCGCGTTGTGGAGGCGCCGGAGGCTTTGCGATCTTCACTGGAGAGGCTTTCGTCGTCTTCCTTTTCGCCTGCACCGTTGCAGCTTTCGGAATAGCAATCGGCACGCCACCAACGTCCGGACGAACCTCCTGCGCTTTGCCCGCTACGACGAGAACCTGAAACGCGTAGTCGGCGCCTCCGGGCTTGTACATCTGCACCAGATGCGTTCCTGGCTCGACGAGTCCTGCCCATTCACCAAGAGCCATCGGTTGTTGATCGATCGCGATCGCCATCTCCGGATCGCCTGTCTTCACAACGACCCAACCCATGTTCGGTACCAGGGCAAACCGTACGACTCTGTCGCGATCGGCACTCGTGATCGACACGATTTCTTCGGCTGTTTCGTATCCTTCAGCGCGAGCACTCAGTCGGTGTTTGCCCGGACCTAACGGCAAAGGTTTGTCCTTCGCACCCGGAAGCAACGCTTCATCGTCGACGTAGATCACCGCGTGCGGCGGCGTGACTTCCACCGATATGTACCCAAGCAACGCCCGCATGTCGTGGATCGCCGTCGACGCAGCCGTTCGATCCTCGGCTTCCATCGTGTCGCCGTGATGCTCGAGCGCGCGTTCGAGTGCCGTGATCGCCTTCGGATATTGAAACAAACTTTTCTGGCACAACGCGAGGTTCAGCAGCGGACTGGCGCGAGGACGTTCCGCATACGCCGCTTCGAACTCGGCAATCGCTGCGCCGAAGTTACTGTCGTTGAACAGCTTCACGCCGTTGCGCATGTGTTGCTTGTACGCGTCGGCGCTGGAAGGTTCAGTGGGCGGCGGCGGAGGCAACTCAGCGGGCTGAGACGAATCTGAAGGTGCTGGAACAGGCGTCGTTTGCGCGATGGTGGTGCGTGGCAACGCGATCGATGCGAAGAGCAGCGAAGTGATGGCCATCGTGCGAGTACGTGCCAGCAAGCTCATTCGTCCTTGATCTTGAGTTGTGGCGCAACGCCCGGCGTTGTGTCGACAGGCTTCGGGTTGCGCGCTGTGGCGGCTGTTGCAGATGGTTTGGCCGACGCGATCAACGATGGTTTGTCACGACCAGATGGCGCAGCTTTGGGTACTTGCTGTGTCGATGTTTTGGTCGACTCGTTTTTTCGTTCCGTTGCAGTTGGCGCAGCTTCCGCGGCGGTTGTCGTCGGTGCCGTAGCCGTTGAAGCGACGTGGTTTGTCGCCGTCGGCGCAGTCTCCGTTGGCGCAGCTGCTGTCGGTTCGTGTGTGGGTACCGCGACCGGTGCCGATGCGACTGTCGTTGACGTGTTTTCAGGTTGTCGCGTTGCAAAAACGACCGCCACGATCCCCAACGCCGCCAGGACTGCCGCTCCAACAGCCAGCCGCCGACGATCCGCATGAACGTTTGCCCCGTTGCTCGTGGACCACCCCACTCGTGAAGGATGCCCCGTACTCACGTCGATCGTCGGTGCCGTTTCGACCTCGCGCCGTCGGTCACTTTGTGGGTTTGGCGTGGCACTTCCGCCTGAATGCGACGGCAACGGTTGCCGGCCACTCGAGACTCGCAACGCGCGTGGTGATAGAAGGCCTTCCGACGCTTCACCCAATGCATCGAGCATCTCACGCGCGTTCTGAAAACGGCGTTCGCGATCACGACTCAACGCCTTGGCGATAAATTCCGCAAGTTTGTCAGGTACGCCCGGGTTGTGAATGCGTACATCGAGTGTGTCTTTCGTACAAATGTGCACGATGACTTGTTCGTACGAATGACCGTCGTGCGGAGGTTTGCCCGTCAACGCTTCGAACAAGATCGCGCCGATCGACCAAAGGTCCGTCCGTTCGTCCACGTCCGGCAACGCCTGTGCTTGCTCTGGCGACATGTAAAACGGCGTGCCCAACACGGTGCCTTGTTTCGTGATCGTCTTGTCGATCGCCCCAACGCCGCGCCGCATCTTCGAAATACCGAAGTCGAGAATTTTGACAAACTCCGAGCCGTCGTCTTGTTCGGTGAGGAAGACGTTGTCGGGCTTCAAATCACGATGAACGATCCCCGCTTCGTGCGCTCGGCAAAGACCTCGAAGAATCTGCGCCGTAATGTCCAGCGCGGCGTCGAGTTCCAAACGACCAACCTTACGCAAACGATGCCCGAGGTCCTCGCCACGGCAGAGTTCCATCACGAGAAACGGCAGGCCATTGTCGGTCGATCCCGAATCGAAAATCGTGACGATGTGCCCACTCTCGACAGCACTCGCCGCTTCGGCTTCACGCTGAAATCGAGCGACCGAGTCTTTGTTTCGCGCCAGTTCCGCATCGACGAACTTCATCGCGACGCGTTTGCCGATGTGCGTGTTGATCGCTTCGTACACCGTGCCCATGCCGCCACGCGCGATCACTCGGACGATGTCGTATTTGCCCACGCGCCTGCCCACGAACGAAATATCGCTCGTCGGAGCAGAAGGCGTCTGAGCATCGGCAGCAGACATGCAGTACGAAAAAAGGGTTTGGGTGGACGAACGTAGCCGAAAGTAGACGAAACGAACGAACCTCGATGGGTTGGACAAACCGTCGGGCTCGACCTCCCCATGGACGAGCGACGTGGAAAAATCTTCGATCGCTCGAACCGAGTCTAACACGGCCGGCGCATGGACGATCCCATCAGAGGGCGTTCATCAGGCGTTGCGAGCAGCCTGATGAACAGCCTCTCAACGTGGCAACGCCGGTAGCGCTGCGGGCGGAGCCTCACGCAATTTCGCGTCCAACTTGCCGTTTCGATCGAGGCTCGCGATGTCCGTGTAGCCACCGACAGCTTGGTTGTTGATGAACACTTGCGGCACCGTGTCTTGACCAGAAGCACCCACGAGCCAGCGGCGCAAATCCGGTCGCCCATCGGCATCAATCTCGTCAAACGCCACACCCTTGCGACCGAGCAGAGCTTTGGCGCGATGGCAATAGGGGCACCAGGGCGTCGTGTAGATGGCAACGACAGCTGTAGGCATTGGTCCTGCCTATGAATTGGGCACGACGACCGTGCTGGCAAGTGGCAGCACGCATGTTACGCACCCTGGTCTGGATCCAGAGCCAATCATGTATTCTCGCGTCGTCAGATCTCCCACGATTTTGGCCCGTCGAAAATGTCTTCGATACCGTCGGACTCCATGGACCTTCGCGACAAATACGCTGTGCACATTGCCGCCGCACTCGCCGGGGCACTTTCCGACCCGGTACATATCGCTCGGCGTTCCTACGATTTTGCCGAAGCGCTTGTCGCTGAACGAGCTCGACGCATCGATGCCGAAGAAGCGCAGGCCATCGCCGATGTTTTTCCTTTCGGTGCGATCGAGACCGAGTTCGACCCGGACCAACTCGATCCAGAATGGCTCGAACGACAGTACGATCCAACGTGGGACCTCGAAACGCTGTTGGCCGTCGAGTCCGCTGTCCTGGAAACCGCTTCGGTTGAAGCCGCTCCCGACACCACCCGAGGTCAACCTCCAGCGACCGAAGTCGTGCGGCCGGGTTTGGCGCGGACACAACCGACGGAAGGCGAACCCGATCGTGTCGCCTCTGGCACAGGCGCCTGACGAACGCGTCGCCCATCCACGCGAAAATCCAACGCGCAAACCTCACGTGAAAACCTGCTGATCTCAGCGTATCGAGCTGGCTCGACGTTTGCGTCCCTTGCGCGTCATCTACGCGAGGTGAGAAAACGACAGCATGGCCGACACTGAAGGCACAATTCAGCTCGAACGTTTCACGAGCGATGCACGACAGTTTGTCGCGGGTGCACAACAACTCGCCGACGCACGCAAACACGCCGAAGTGTCTCCGCTGCATCTGCTCATTCGAATGATCGAACAGAGCCGCGGCGTTGCCGAAGTCTTTAAGCGCGCGAAGGCGGATCCTGGCGAAGTGCTGACACTCGCCGAAGCATCGCTTCGACGTCAGGAAAAAACGACGGGCGGCATGGCGTATCTCGATGCGCGGCTGCTCGATTTGTTGGGACGGGCCGAACGTGAGTCGCAACGAGACAAGGCGCCAAGCGTAGGTGTCGAACATCTCTTGCATGCTCTCGCGCAAGAAATTCGAGGGCCAGCGGGCGAGATATTGTCCTCGTTTGGCGTTGGGCCAGGAGCGTTTCGACCGCATCTTGCGGCGCTCGAACAGTTCGCCAAAGACCCTGCGGTTTCGCCATCCAAACCTGATGGAGGTGTCGCAGGAGCGTCTGCGGCGCCGCCTGCCGAGACGTACACGCGCGATCTCGTGGCTGAAGCACGCAAAGGGCAATTCGATCCGGTCATCGGTCGCGATGCCGAAGCGCGACGATTGCTACAGATTCTCGAACGGCGTTTCAAGAATCATCCGCTGGTCGTGGGTGAACCAGGTGTTGGCAAATCCGCGATCATTCGGGCACTCGCCGGGCGTATTGCCAGTGGTGATGTGCCTTCGAACCTTGCCGGGGCGATGCTGGTTGAACTCGACACTGGCGCGCTCGTCGCGGGTGCGAAATTGCGTGGTGAGATCGAGCAACGTCTTAAAGTTTTGATCGACAAACTTCGGGGCGTGCAAGATGCCGAGACGATTCTCGTCGTCGAAGACATCGATGCGTTGTTTGGCCAAGGCGTACAAGGCGCGGGTGTAGGCGAACTGCTGAAGCCGCTGTTGTCCCGCGGTGAAATTCGCATCTTGGCCACGACGACGCCCGAAGGCGTGCGCAAGATGAACGAGCGCGATCAGGCTGTTTTGCGACGGTTTTCCCTGGTGAACATCGATCCGCCGAGCATCGAACAAGCCATCGAGATCGTTCGTGGTTTGGCGACGAAGTACGAAACGCATCATCGCGTGCGTATCAATGAAAGTGCGATTCTGGCGACCGTGAGTTTGGCCAAACGGTACTTGTCGGATCGCGCCTTGCCCGACACTGCTGTCGATCTTTTGGATGAAACGAGCGCGCGAAAACGCGTCGAAGTTGATGGAGTGCCGGCAGAAATCGATGCGATGAGTCGGCGTGTCGATTCACTGAAAGCACAGATCGCAGCGCTCACCGACGATGACGACAGGCTGAGCGTGCAAACGCGAACCCGTCTCGAGAAGGAACTCGGGGAGCTCGAACCGAAAGCGCACACGCTTCGATCCGAGGTGGCATCGCGTCGTGGTGTGATTGCGGCGGTGCAATCGATTCGTAAGGAACTCGCGGTGACGAACGAGGCGTTTTCCAAGGCGCAACGCGAGAAGAACTACGCGCAAATCGGGGAGATCGAGCATGTAACGCTTCCGGAAGTGCGAAAGCGTCTCGATGTTGCGGAACAAGCTGCGCAAAGAGCGGGAGCATCGCCCCAATCCAACGTCGTCACGGAGAACGATGTTGCTGGGACGCTTGCTGATTGGACCGGCATCCCTGTCGCCAAGATGCTCGAAGGCGAGGCGGAAAAACTCCTCAAGATGGAAGAACGCTTGGCCCATCGCGTGGTTGGTCAGGACGAAGCCGTGCGGGCGATTGCGAAAGCGGTGCGTCGAGGTCGAGTGGGATTACGTGACCCGGGCAAACCCATCGGATCGTTCATGTTTCTCGGGCCGAGCGGCGTTGGGAAAACCGAACTGGCCAAAGCGTTGGCGGAGTTTCTCTTCGATGACGAACAAGCGCTTACGCGTCTCGACATGAGCGAATTCATGGAGCGGCACATGGCGCAACGTCTCATCGGAGCACCGCCGGGATATGCCGACAGCGAGCAAGGTGGGTTTCTCACGGAAGCTGCGCGGCGCCGGCCTTACAGCGTTCTTCTCTTCGACGAAGTCGAAAAAGCACATGCCGATGTCTTCAACTTGCTTCTGCAAATTCTCGACGATGGACGCCTCACCGATGGTCGCGGACGAACCGCAGATTTTTCCAACACCGTCGTGATCATGACGTCGAACATTGGGTCGAAACGCATTCTCGATGCCGATGCGAAGCTCTGGTCCAGTGAAGACGGTCGTGAAGCCATTCGTGATGTTCTGTTCGAGGAACTGAAGAATTTCTTCCGGCCAGAGTTCTTGAATCGCATCGACGACATCGTCGTGTTCAAGGCGTTGACGAAGCAGGACTTGCGTGGCGTTGTCGACATTCAGCTTCGAAGGCTTGATCGACTGTTGGCGGATCGCGAGATCAAGGTAGCCCTGGATGAGCCAGCGAAAGATTTGTTGGTGGACAAAGGATATGAGCCGTCGCTTGGGGCAAGGCCGCTCAAGCGGGCGATTCTGAAGGAAATTCAGAATCCATTGGCGGAGGCCATTTTGTCTGGCGGATACAAAGAAGGACAGGTCGTAAAGGTCAGTGCGGTCGATGGATCCTTCACATTTACGAAGGCGTGACCCGCTCTGCGCAGTGCGGCGGTGGAGCAATTGCATCCTCAAACATTGACGCCGGGCAAGTAACCGAAGATCCTGGAAACAAGGAGGCTTGGGCATGCCTGGTAGGAACGTTTCGCGGCGCTTGTTTGTAGGAGTGATGGGAAGTGGCGTGATTGCGACACCGGTGGCGGCGTCGTTGTCCGCAACGCCCGCTAACGCTGCGGAACACGAGGGTGCTCAGGTCGCGATGCGAGAACGAATCGCGCAGCTTTTGCGTCCGCTGGGGGCTGGGTCGCGGTTTGCGAAATGGACCGTTGCGCAGATCGATCCGATGGTTGACGGCGCTGTGAGCGTGAAGATTCGTTCCGACGAACATCACTCCTTCGATTTGGAAATCATGGCGCGCGATACGTCTGCACGGGCGCAAAAACCGCCGGCCGAGACTGCAAAGTTTGCCGTGTTCGTCGTCAATGGTGGTGATGGTTGGTCGCCGACGCGGGAAGAACAAGGTTTGGCGGCGATGACGCTGGCCAAAATTGTCGAGAAAAACGAACATGCCGTGGAGCTTCAGGGTTTGCTCACGCATGCCGAACGCATCCGGCACCATGCCGATACGTTGTTGATTCCGGCCCCTGGTTCGGCGAGCTGATTCGCCATGCGGGCCATCGCCCTCGGTTTGACCTGCAACAATGCGTGCATTTTTTGCGCGCAAGGGGACTTGTCTACGCAACGTCCCGGTCGGCCAGATGTGCGGCTCGATGCGATTGAACTAAATGATGTGGTGGCATTCGTCGGTGGTGAACCGACGCTCGATGAAGAACTTCCGACGCTCGTACGCGGCGCCCATACGCGTGGAGCTCGGCGCATTGTTGTCCAGACAAACGGTCGGCGATTTGCGTATCGCGCTTATTCGCGCGTGATGCACGAGGCATCGGACAAACTCGGGCTCGACGTATCGCTACATGGATCAGCGTCGGCGATGCACGAGTACCACACGCAGACTGCGGGAAGTTTTCAGCAGACGGTACTTGGTGTGCGTCATGCACGAGCCGAAGGCATCGATGTCGGAGTGACGACCGTTGTTACGAGATCAAACTATCGGCATCTCGTGGACATCGTGCACCTTGTGCGTGGTCTTGGGGCGAAGGCGATTCAGTTTGTCTTGGCGCAACGTTATGGCCGAGCGGTGGATGCGGCGGATCGCATCCTCGCGCCGCTCGAACTCGTGGAGCCATTTTTGACGCGTGCTGTCCGCGAGGCGGCAAGGTTCGAACTTGGATGGGTCGTGGGTGATCGGTCGAGCAGTCCGATTGTTCGCGAGGGTTTTGCGGGGCTTGGAGAAGTGCAGCAGTTGACGACAGTCGTGGCCCGCGCTGAGGAAGCGATAGGGGTTTGGGGCGAAGGGCACCAAAGGCGACCCGAAGCTTCAAATGTTCAACAAGAGCCGCGCACGCGGCTGCCCGTGATGGCGCAGTTCCAAACGGTCGACCAGGGAGCGGTGTGACAATGGCGAGCAACGTCGAATTCAGTGTCGGAAGCAAACACCTTCGTCGGGTTGCCATCGTGGCGTTTCTCGGTGTGATCGGAGGAGCTGCCGTCAGCTCGTGTGCTGATAGCGATACGATCACCACGGGTGGATCGAATGCATCCAGTTCGAGTACCGGTTCGAGTTCTGGGTCGGAAGCGAGTGCGTCATCGACTTCGAGTGGTTCGATGGGTGGATCAGGCGGCGCGGGCGGCGCGGGTGGATCGGGCGCGACGGGCGGAGCTGGTGGTAGCGGCGGTGCGATGTGCGTCCCGACAGTCGAGATTTGCGACGGCAAGGACAACGATTGTAACGACAAGATCGACGATGCTGCGGGCGGTTGCGATTGTGTGACCGGACAAACTCAAAATTGTTATTCGGGTCCGGTGGAAACGCTCGACAAGGGCATTTGCAAAGGCGGCACGCAGACGTGTGATGCCAATGGCAAGTGGGGCGTGTGCGAAGGCGAAATCCTGCCGGTGATGGCCGAGACGTGCGAAGGCACGGACGAGACGTGTGACGGCCAAGTCGACGAGGGTTGCGCGTGTACGGCCGGACAAACGCAGAGCTGTTACACGGGGCCGATGGGCACGTCGAATATCGGCGTATGCAAGCCGGGCTCGCAGGTGTGCGATGTGACGGGCGCTTGGGGCACGTGTAACGGAAGCGTCACGCCGTCGCCGGAGTCGTGTAACGGGCTCGATGACGATTGCAACGGGTCGATCGACAACGACAATCCGGGTGGTGGAGATGCGTGCGTCGCGCCGGGTCTTGGCGAATGCAAGAAGGGCACGCTCAACTGCGTCAACGGGGCGGTGAAGTGTTCGCCGGCGCCAGTGCAGCCCGAGGCCTGCGACGGTCTCGACAACAACTGCGATGGCAACACGGATGAAGGTAATCCTGGCGGCGGCATGCAATGCATGACCGGTTTCATGGGCCTTTGCTCCACGGGTTTGACCAAGTGTGACGGCATGAACGGCGTCATCTGTCAGGCGAACGTCGTGCCTGGGCAGCTCATGGAAGCTTGCAACAACATCGACGACGACTGCGACGGCATGGTTGACGAAGGCATCACGCAAGTGGGCCAAATGTGCACGAAGGCTGGGCAGCTTGGTATCTGCCAGTTTGGCACGTTCACATGCCCGATGGGCGCCACGCAGCTTAGTTGCGATGCGCCGCTTCCGGGCACCATCCAAGAAACGTGCAACGGCAAAGACGACGATTGCAACGGGATGATCGACGACTCGGGGCAGGTGAACAACCAACCGTGCAACACGGGTTTGCCTGGCGTGTGTTCCACGGGCACGACGTTCTGTTCTGCGGGTTCGTCGATCTGTAACCCCATGGTCACGCCTGGTTCGCAGACTGAGATTTGCGACAACAAGGACAACAACTGCAACGGACAAACTGACGAGATGAACCCGACGCCGGCGTGTTCCTCGCAAAACCCGATGGCGGGCGGGGTTTCGACGTGGTCATGCACCATGGGCACGTGTCAAATCGCGACGTGCGCTGTAGGCACTGCGGACATCGATGGCGCACAAGGCAACGGTTGCGAATGCTCGACCGATCAACACGCCAAAACTTGCGTTGCCGCTTCATCGCTCAGCGTTCCCGCGGGTTCAGCAGGCGTGAACATGCTCGGCAAAGTCGAAACGGCGATGGGCAGTGATTGGATCACGTTCAACTTCATCGCACCTGCCGCGCTTGGCACGGGCTACCGGCCCAAAGTTCAGCTCGTGAACAACGCCGGTGGTCAATACGCGATGGATGTCATGACAAACTGCATGAGCCTTGCAACGTGCAACGATGGCGGCAGCGGTAGTGACGTTAGCCTATGGGAATTGAACTACGTGTACGATCAGGCAGGCAACCCGCAAGGCCCGTGGTCGGACAACGATCCCAAGACCACGTCCGTCAAAGTCCGCGTGTACAGGAAAAACGGCACGCCACCGACGTGTGATCAATATACGGTAACTGCCACGAACCTGTGACGCGCGTCCGCGCACATCGGAGCAGAAGAGCGCATGAGCATGCAGTTTGACTTGGGTGAAGGCTCGGTACGTGTCGAGTTCGACGAAGGACTCTACCCGCGAGACGCGATCTACGGCGCAGCATACGTGTTCATCGATCGTTGCTACGTGCATCTCGATCGCGTCGCCGATCAACGTGTCCAGGTGCAGCTCAAGGCGAAGAAGCCTGGTGTCGATTCACAAATTTTGGCCGGCGAATTCCAGAACGAATTGCTCTCGCAAGCGTGGCGGCAAAGAATCGTCGAAGAAAACAAGCAGTTTGTCGAGACAATTACCGCGCGTGCACTTGGCGGCGCAGCCGGTGCTCCGGGGCTCGACGAACTTCTGTCCATGGACATTGGCGAAGAGACGGCGTTCGACGACCCGCTCGGCATCGCGATGAGCTGGGAAGAGAAGTACAAGAAAAAGGGCAAAGCAGAAGACGCCAAGACCGAGGAAGAGCCTGCGAAAGGTTCCGAACCATCGGGAGGCGAAACGCCGTGATCGAGCTTCGTTTTCATCACGAGTATTACAACGGTTTCTGCATCGACGAAGCTGTCCAGACGTACGCGGGCTACGCGAGCGCTGACTACCATCGCGAGAATGGAAACTTTGTCGTCAAAGTATCGGCGACGCAGAAAGCCATCGACGAAGGTCTCGACGAACGCACGGTGGCGCTTGAACTGGCTAACTACGCGCTCGGATTGACGATCGAACGAGTGCGCGGGAGCGTGATGCGATGAGCGGCCTTTTCACCGAAATTGGCCCAGCGGCGAAAGCTCCAAGCGGGCTCGTTCCGTTTCGTTACCGCGAGGTTGGTGGAGATTATTTGCTCTCCAACTTTTTGGGCGATTGGGTCTTTGTCACCCAAGACGAGATGCGCGCGTTGGCACGAGGTGAGTTCGTTGCGGGGACGGCGTTACACGACAAACTGGCCGGGAAAAACTTTGTCCGTGCGTCGATCGACGTGGCAGCAACGACCGATCGTATTGCGCGTAAGAAGCGCTTTTTGAACTACGGTCCCAATCTGCACATCGCCGTCGTGACGCTCCGATGCAACGAGACGTGCGTTTATTGTCATGCGAGCCGCGCGAACATGGACGCAGTGCACACGGACATGACGACGCAGATTGGCGAGAAAGTTGTCGACTTGATGCTGCAGTCGACATCTCCCAGCGTGACGCTCGAGTTCCAAGGGGGCGAACCTCTCGTGAACTTCCCGGTCATGAAACACATGATCGAGTACGCGATTGCGCGAAATCGGGCGTACGGAAAAGACATCGAATTTACGATGGTTTCGAACTTGGCGATGATGGACGAGGAAAAACTCGCCTACCTCATCGATCACAAAGTTCAGATCTGTACGAGTATCGACGGGCCCGAACACCTCCACACGAAGCAGCGCAAACTCATTGGTGGCAACTCGCATCGCGAAGCCGTGCGGTGGATCGAGCGTATCAACAAGGCGTACATCGACATCGGTCTCGACCCGACGCTGTACCATGTCGAAGCGTTGCTCACGACGACGCGTGAAGCGTTGAAAGTGCCGCGGGAAATCGTCGATACGTACGTGTCGCTCGGGTGCCGCGCGATCTTTTTGCGGCCTGTGGATCCATTTGGTTTTGCCGAACGAACCGCGCAAATCGTCGAATACGACAGGGCGGCGTACCACGAGTTTTACCGGACAGCCGTCGAGCACATTTTGGATCTGAATCGCAAAGGCGAGCAGGTTCTCGAGCGGTATGCGTCGATCTTTCTCACGAAGATTTTGGGAGATGACGAACCGAACTTTCTCGACATCCGTTCGCCGAGTGGTTCAGGCATCGGAGCCCTTGCTTACAACTACGATGGGAAGATTTTCACGAGCGACGAAGGGCGGATGATGTACGAAACGGGCGATCCGGCCTTCCAGATTGGGGATGTTTTCAGCGCAAACTATCGAACGCTCATGAAACATGAGACGGTTCGAGCGTTGGTGATGGCCTCGATTCGCGAGACACAGCCGGATTGCGTGAACTGTGCTTACACGCCTTATTGCGGCGTTCAGCCTGAGCACAGCTATCGCACGCAAGGGACGATTTTCGGTAGGATGCGAGAGAGCACGACGTGTGCGGTGCACAAAGGCATCCAGGATTTTCTCTTCGGCAAACTGCGGGAAAACGATCCGAAAACGACGGAAATTTTGCGACGATGGACGACAGTCCGCGCACGCACGCACTTCATTCAAGCTTCGTCTGCGTCGTGAACAAGACGATGCGAGTTGGTCACGGTACTTGGAATTAGGGAGGCCACGATGGCGGCAAACAAGGTAACTGGCGGACTTCCGAGCTTTTCCCGCAAGCCGGGTGGCATGCTCTCCAAGACGGAGAACGATGTGGCCGACAAGGCGAGTGAGCAGGCCGATCGTGCGGGAGTGATTGGCGACGATGCGGGTGGCGTGATTCCGGCGCAGCATTGCTCGCACGGCAGTCACGGCAGCCACGGTTCGCATGGCTCACACGGCAGCCACGGTTCGCATGGCAGCCATGGTTCGCACGGCAGTCACGGCAGCCATGGTTCTCATGGCAGCCACGGCAGCCACGGCAGTTGGTAAATTCTGCAGCGGAGCGGCGCGTTTTGTGGATCTAAACAAGAGCGCGTCGATCTACTTGCGCAACGGAGACTTCTCCGTATAATTCCGCTCCCTGTTTCTCGGCGGCGTCGTCAGAGAAGCGCGATCTCGAAGGAAACGAAACACATGTACGCGGTCATCAAGACGGGCGGCAAGCAGTACCGGGTCAGCGAGGGGCAGATCCTGCGCGTCGAAAAACTCGACGGCAAAGCCGGTGACGCCGTCACTTTCAGTGAAGTCCTGCTCGTCGGCGGCGAGTCGACGAAGATCGGTCGGCCGACCGTTCCTGGTGCTCAGGTGTCGGCGCAAATCACGGCGCAAGATCGCGCCAAGAAGGTGGTGATCTTCAAGTTTCGCCGCCGGAAGAACTACCGCCGCAAGACGGGCCATCGTCAGCCCTTTACCGAACTCAAAATCACAGGCATCAGCGGCTGAGCGCCCTGCTAGCAGGAGAATCCTTCCATGGCTCATAAAAAAGGTGGCGGCTCATCCCGCAACGGTCGTGACTCGAGCGCGCAAAAACGCGGCGTGAAAGTCTACGCAGGCACGACCGTGCCGGCTGGTTCCATCCTCGTTCGGCAAGTTGGTTCGTCCATCCACGCCGGGAAAAACGTGGGAACCGGCCGTGACTTCACTCTCTTTGCCCTCGTTCCGGGCATCGTGAAGTACGAATGGCGGTCGAACAAAACGAAGAAGGTCTCGGTTTATCCGGCGGCCTGACTCTTCGAGGCTGCTGTTCTCTGGTCCAAGTAAACGTTTGACCAAGGAACCGACGCCAAACCATCACGAAAACGGGCGACGTAGCCATCATAGGCTCGTCGCCCGCTGTCCATTTTACCGCGCATGCCGCGCTGAGAACTGGCGATGACCTACAAACTCCTCGCCCTCGACCTCGACGGCACGCTTCTTCGCCGTGATGGCACGCTCCACGACCGAGATCGTTGGGCCATCAATCAAATTCAAAGCGCCGGCGTTCACGTCACCATCTGCACTGGACGCCTATATTCAGGTTCACGTAAAGCCGCGAAAGCGGCGCGTATTGAAGGCCCTATCGCGTGCGTCGATGGCAGTCACATCGTCGACACCAAAGACGACACCGAACACTTCCACGCCACGCTCATGGGTGACCACGCAACGACGCTTCGTGGTGTTGTCGAGCGGCATGGCATCGCGAGTTTTGTGTTTGCCCAAGATGGGATTGTCCACGACAACGAGGGCAAACCTTGGGCGCCTTATGTACAAACGTGGTCGCCCAACGTCACGGTCGTCGATCGCGTCACGGATCATCCCGCGTGGGAGCATGAACGTGGCGTGCATGCGGTTGTGGTCATCGGTTCGAAGGGGCACGTCGAACGCACGGCAAACGACGTACAAGGCGAGCTAGGCGATGCGGCGTTCGTCATTCGATTTGCGGTGCATCGTCGCGACAACGTGCACGCGATGATCATTCGGCGTGCAGGTACCAGCAAAGGCACCGCGATCTCGTGGTTGGCGAAGCATCACGGCTGTGGTGTCGAAGATGTCGTGGCGGTTGGCGATTGGCTGAACGACGTACCGATGTTTAACGCCGCGGGGCGATCGTTTGTCATGGCCAGTGCACCCGCGCCCGTCAAACAAGCGGCCACCGACGCGTTGCGCGCATATTCGGCCGACGACGCAGGCGTGGCCGAAGCCATCGAACGGGTATGGGGCAAACTGTAGAAGGTGTTCTACTGGCTGCTGCGCGTTGCGAATCGTCGTCCTTCCTAGAACGCCGTTCAGTTTGCAAACTGGCAAATTTCGGGGGGTATGGGGGGCAGAGCAGCCGGCTCGTCTTTTGGGCGTTTCCCAAAAGACATAAAGAGCCGCCTGCGGGCCCCCCAACGTGGCTGGCCTCGCCCCCCGCGGGTGCCACACGCGCGCAGCGAGCGGTCCAATCCACGCTCGGCTTGAAACTGATCAGG
>JANORL010000796.1:0-5371 GCA_031415295.1 Polyangiaceae bacterium
CTGGTCAAAGAGAAGCCCGGACGTGAACTCCTCGTTGGCCATGACGTCGCCGCTCGTACAACGAAAAAATGAGGCCCTGGAAATCGGTTGTGGTTGCGCCAGCGATGGCGTCGTTACGACCTGCATTGTTTTGCCCTCGCCGACTTGAAAATGGTAAAGCGCTTCTTGGAATGACATAACGCCACCGGTGGGGCCACATCCAACGGTGATATCGCCATCCGTAAACTCGGGCATGCTTGCATCGCACTCCATCAACCGCAGACAAACATCGCCTGGCAATCGAGGGGGCATTTTTCGCCACTCGGCCAACGCATCGTCCAGACGCACCCCCACTTCCTTCTCGAAAATGGCACATGTTTCGTCATATGTGCCATCTTTTGATGCCCGTCCGTAAAACGCCAAAAACTTTGCCACGCCGAAGGTGTCCATAACGTACCGCACAAAACTTGCTGCGGCGTCATATACACGGAACCCATGGTCCTCGCGCCATTGGGTAAAAGTCTTCGATTCAATCAGGTTCTCAATTGGAGCGGATGTGTCTAGTGGCCCAAGCGAGTCCCCCTTTGGCCCACAACCAATGACTTCTGCGAGTCCCTCCTGGAAAAGGAACGGAGGATACCCCATCAAGGAAGCCGTCGCGTGTACGACTTCATGTGCGGTCAAAGGGTAAGTATCATAAATTTTCGTTTGCTGCGTGCAAGCATTTACCGATGGGCATCCAACCAAAGCCATCGTTTCGCGGCTATTGCTGTGGTAGTATTCGATTTTTTGGCCGGGAGGCAGCGTTGCTCGCAAAAACTTGGTATTGACCGCATAATAACGCTCAAGCCATTCATCCGTACCGTCGCAGGGTGGAATTGCCCCTTGTTCGACATAATAGTCGAAGTGGTCCGTGCTGAAGAGTTTTTCGAAGACGGGTTCATCCGTACAACTGCAAATAGTGCCGAGCGTCGCGACCGCAATGAGTTTGGCAAGGCGTTGGTCAGGTCGAAACATGGAGGTCTCCTATGTGGTTGCGGGAAGAATTTGTCGACATGCTTGGCAACGTTGCTCCGCGCGCAACACACACGAGCGGAGCAACGTCATCCCAAATGCGTTATGCACGCCCTATGGCTCATCGCCACTCGAAAGCGTGACTCATCACCAACAGCCTACGGGCATTCCGCAAGATGCTGCTGCGATGAATCCACCACGATATGCTCGAAGCCGACGGCCTGCACGTCGGGCAAACTCGACAGCGGAGCCGGAATGATAAGCGTGTCGGCGCCAGCGCCTCCGATGAGCACCTTCCGCGAATCAAACTCGCACAGGCTGTAGAAAATCACGGAGTCGTCGCCGCTGCCAGCACGGATGGTGTCTCTGCCGGGACCAGGGTAAATCGTGTCATTGCCTCCATCGCAGGTCACTTGGTCATCCCCTGCGCCGGCGAAGATTTGCGAGGTCGGTCCGAATGCCACGTGAATTTTGTCATTGCCGTCGCCGCCGCTAATGATGATTGTCCCATCGCCTTGGTAGGTGATGTCGTCATTACCGGCGTCGCCAAAGATAACGTCATCGCCTCCCTGACTGGTGAGCTTGTCGTTACCGGGGCCGCCGGAGATGAAGTCGGCGAAAGACCCCGATTTCAATTGATCGTTCGCGCCGTATCCAAACATGCAGTATCCGGTGCTCGCATTCGGGTCGAGCTTGCTGTCCGCCCCAGATGTGCCCTCGTAGAGAACCTGAGCCGGTCCGCAACACGACACGTCGGCGTTGCTGGAGATCTCAATGGTTTGCTCCAGTGTCGCGGTTCCGCCATCCGTCGACGCTGTCCACGCCACGATTGCGGTGCCGGAGGGTAATGCAACCGCTCCGGTGACCGTATTGACGGGAATTGGCGTTACGAGGACGACACCATTGATCTCGACGATTTCGCCCGTGACCGTTGGCGTGGTGGCTGAACACAAGTCTATCATGTCGGGCGTCGAAAGAATGACCAAACCCGGTGTGCATGCAGGCACAGTAATTGACGACAGCGCATCAAAAACTGGAGGTGCGTCGTGAACAACCGTCACCGTCGTGTCGGCTGAATCGAATTTGCCCGTGGTGTCGATAGCATAGCCGGTCACCGCATGAGTTCCTACGACAAACTCAGTGCTCAATGTGATACCAGTCGCCAACGGCGTATCGCCATCGTACCACGCAACCGTCTGAAGATTGCCATCGGGATCAGAACTTGCGCTGCCATCGAGCAATGCCAAACCGGTACCCGTCAACGGATTGCAAGAAATGGTTTGGCTTGCTTCAACGACGGCGACGGGCGGTCGCGCCGTCATTGTACCGTTCAGGTTGAGCGTGAGCGTCAGGTCTCCGTCCTGTTGTGTGAAATTACCGAATAGACCGAACTGCCGTGTACTGGGAGCATGAATGCCAGAAAGGTCCTCGCCCGGTGTTGGAGTGAAAACGATCGACTGTTGGATTCCATTGATGTACCCATTTACGAGCATTTGAACGTTCGCGCTGGGAATCGTAAAACTTCGCCCCGTTTGCACGCCGCTCAGATTGCTGTTGTTCACGATGAACGCATCGGTTACGTCGAAGTTGCCCACGGGCGTGGGTATCGAGAAGTTGTCCGGAACGAGATACATGCGATTGAACTCGATGGCGCTCGGGCAACTGCTGCTGATGATGCTAGGACCAAGGTTAGGTTCGCAACCACCGGTAAACGCCACGTCGCCCGCGACGTGAAACGCAGTGGGTACGCCGTCGGCATAGGTAACGGCGGCGGTACTGTCGGTGTAGCTCAGGCTTGCCTCGTTGGAGTTGATTCGTGCTCCCGACTGCGGGCCTGGAAAATTGATGGGATCGCAGCTCAGGTATTTGGGCTCTGAGTGGTTATTAGTGTAATTGCAGATCACAGCGAAGGCCCCTTGGCACGCGGGTTGGCATTCTTGCGATATTGCCTGATCAAGGAAAGGGTCGTCCGGTAAGGGCGCACTTGCCATGCAAATCGGAGTCTGCCCGAACTCGCCGAATTCACACTCGCACTCACAATAGACCAACGTTCCGGGACCAGGAAGGGGGGCGTCAGGGCCGCACGCAGTCACCATCACCAGCACCGCGAGCACCGCACTGCTCCGCACTGCTCCGCAATACGTTCCGTCCAAGCGTTCCAAGTTTTCTTCCGTTCATGACATCACCTTTCGTTGTTGAGTCGAGGCAATTCTAGAAAGTTGTGCTTTAGATTTGTAAAAAAAACACAACTGATTGCGATGTTGCGGAATTTACGCTGCATCTTCACATGGTGACAAACACTTGACGTCATGCGCGACTTGTGCAGTGCAGGCCAGTGTTCCGTTTGCATCGAGCGAACGGAGGCGTGCCATCGTTCCACAATCCCCAACCCAGATCCGCGACAATTGGGCTCTCATCCTTCCTTGCTTAGGCTAAGTACGCCACACCGGCATGCTCTGTAGTTCGCCCTGCTACGACAAACTCAAGGCAATCGACACCACTACCAGACCACGGTAGACCTCGCGCGGCTTGCAACGTGCAGCGTTGCGCTACTCGCACGCGAGTAGTCCGCGACGCATGCAGAGTCATCCATACGCGTTCGAAAATCTCCGCGCGCTCACGTGTAAGACGCTTGTCAAGGGCCTCGATGCTACGCGCGTGAAGATTCGTGTCTCATGTTTCGCGAGGGCTTGTCTTGTATGTTGTGAACCGAGAGGTTCATTGTCTTCGTCGTCGTGATCGGCCCGAAGGGCCGGAGAGGGGGGTATGGGGGGGAGACTGATAACTTGGGGATGGCTGTGGATTTGTGGAAAACCGTTTACCGACGACGCCAATTCGTTCAACGAAACGAGCACAAAAGTTGATTTGGGCGCGGAGTCATGATGACAATTCCGCGTCCGCAAGGGCTAGGATGCGGCAGATCGAGTCTGTCTTGGGTAAAACCCGTTCGTGAGCATGATCGCCGCATTTTAGGTTCACGGAAAAGCCCGAACACCTGCATGAGCACGCGCTCGCAAAACAAGGATGGGCCGCGCCGGGAACTGAATCGATAGGCAAGGATGACGATGAACGTGACAAACCATTCCACATTTGTGGGAATCGACGTTTCCAAGAAAATCCTCGACGTGGCTGTTCGTCCTTCTGAAAAGACGTTTCGGGCTGCCAACGATGCCGAAGGCATAGCGAAACTCGTTATGAGCTCGATATCGTGTGCGCACTGGTCGAGGCAAAAATCGACGTAGCAGTCGTTGCCGTGCACGTGCTTGCCACGCGATCCCTTGCGCCTTCGCGTCCATAAGTGCGCGCAAGTTCAGTTCTACGAACCCTGCAATGAACGCGACGAAACAAGGGCGAACGTGCATCGTCGGGCACGCTCGACACGTGCACGCGTGGCATCGTTGCACGCAAGTAACGTTCTACGAATGATGCACAGAACGCAGCAAACCAAGGGCGATCGTGCACCGTGGTACATCCTCGACACGTGCACGCGTGGCATCGTGGCGGGTGCGTACGTTGTTGGCCATTTGGCCATCTTCGAACGAAATTTTGTAGAAAGTCCTCGATCGGCGTATCATCGAAGATGGGTCAATCAAGGAGGCTTGCATGAAATCGAGGACGACACGTAATGAGCATCTGAGCACGCGTATCGGTGCGGTCATCAGTGCATGCATGCTGGTTGTCCTGGGCTTGCCCGCGTGTACAGCGGGCGCCTTGCCTAGTGCTCGTTCGACGGTACAGGACGAACCTTCTGCGATTCGCCAACAAATCAGCGTAGCGCCAAGCCCTGAGCCACTTGTTTTCCGCGACGAAACGTCAAAGAGTTTGCCCGTGCAACAAACCGAGGGACACGCCGGGGCATGTTCGGATGCGCCGTGCATGGATGAATCCATGGCGTCGGGATATGAGATCCCGATCCATGAGGAGGAAGACGAATCGTGTATTAACGGATTGTATTGGACGGACGAACCGTTGGCGTCACAAATGCAAAGGACTTCTGCTGCTGATTTGGAGCAAATGTGCGCCGACCAGAAAAGCGCTTGTATGACTCGCTGTCTGAATAATCCGAAACCGCCCTATCCGGCACAAAAGAAGGGCGATCGTGCGCATTTTGCTCTGTGCCATAAACGATGTTTTAAGGCATTCATGGATTGCATCCGCAAAGCTGGACTCTTGCAAGAATTCAGCGTTCTTGATGCTGCAATGGCGTGGGTAAAGAGTCACGGAAAGGAAATTGTCGGCACGATTGTCGTCATCGGTGGCATTGTTTATATCGTTTCGACGGCTGGATCGGGCGCCTTGGTGCTCGTCGTTTTGTGATAGACATGGAGCCAACGAGGAAAAACATGATGATACCCGATAAACTCGATACGGAGTTTGC
>JANORL010000797.1:0-10584 GCA_031415295.1 Polyangiaceae bacterium
TGCGATCGAGATTGTCGTCGAGAAGCGCTTCGAGTGTCGCGTAGCGACCATCGTGAAAGTACGGCGCCGTAGCTTCGAGCATCCCCAAAGGCGGCGTTCGGAACGCCGTTCGTGATTCGTTCTTGGACTTGGATCCAACGTCGTGCACTACCCGATCACTCGTGCCGTGACTTAGGTCGTGACAAGCATTGCAGCCAAGCTTCTCCGACATGTACAAATCACGTCCGCGAGCAACGAGGACCTCGGCGGAGGGTGCTGGAGCCGAACGCTGAGGCACGAACAAACCTTCACGCAAATACGTGGCTAGCGCTGCGAGGTCTTGATCCGTCAGCCCCGAACCTCCAAGCCGCATGATCGTTTCGCGAATGTTGTCTTCGAGGGTCTTGTGCACGCCATGCCATCCGTACGGACCGTTTTCGACATGACCAGCCAAAGTTAACGTTTGTCGCGGTCCATCACCTAAGCGCCACACGATGCCGTCATCTCGTCCTTCGGGATGACAAGTCGCGCAAGCACGACCATCACGCGAGATGTGTCGATCCTCTTCCGCATGAAACAATGCGCGGCCACGAGCGATGTCTGCACGCAACGGATCACTCGCAACGGGAAGCGTATCGACAGTTCCAGAACCAAGGCTAACGACGGCGAGGTCATGCGAGTTCTGATTCCAAACGACGGCGATGTTCGTTCGTGGATCGACGTCGACACCGGTGGGGCCTTGACCAACTTGAAAAATGCGACGGGGTGCGAGTGCTGGATCGAGCGACTGGGCATCGAGTTCGACGAGTTCTCCGGTGCCTCGAGAAGCGACGAGCAAAACATCGCCAACCGTTGCAGCGGCACGCGCTTGACGCGCTGTGGATCCCGCCGGGGGAACAGCGGAACCGGCAAACACGCTTGCCGCGATGTTGATGAAGTCGTGCGGAACAGGTCCTTCGACGGCGCCGAGGGGTCGTTCGCGAGCAACGTCGATGACGGCAACCGAAGGAACGGATGTGTCGTTTTCAATGGAAACGCCGCCGTAACCGGAAGCAATGAACTGCGTGGTGCTTTCGCCGTTCTGCACGACAAGGTGAGAGACGAAAAGACGCGTGCCTGCTTCGTTCAACACGGGCACATACGCAAGCGACGATGTCGGATGAATCGTTTTTGCTCCAACCAATTCGTCGACTCGATTTCGGTACTTGCCACCCAGCATTCGCACTGACCGTGCGCTCACTGTTTCTCCAGACGAACCTCCGTTGAGATCCACGACGGAGATTGCATCGCCGACAGCATGGGTAACGAACGCGCGCGAACCATCAGGGGTGATGGCGATGCCCCGCGGCTCACGAGCAAGTGGTACGGAAAAACGAGGGGCAAGAGATGTAGCGTCGAGAGCCGTCAAGGCTCGACCGTATGCGGACGTGACAAACAACACGTTGCCCGTTCCAAGAGCCAAACTCCAGGGCTCCGTCGGTACGTCGGCGCGTGCTGCAGTGGTCCCCTCCCCTGCGATATCGATGTCGATGATTCGTACTTCGTTGCAACCGCGCATCGTGACGGCAACACGATCGGGCGCGAGGAGGAGCACATCGCCAGGAATGCATCCGAGAGCCGTCGTGACGACGGAGCCAGTCACGAGGTCGACGCGATGCAGCGCTTGGTTGTCGCTATCGGCGATGAAGGCGACGAGGTTGTCGCGATCAACCGCGACGGTGCTTCCACGGGGACGGGACGTTTGAACGGACGGACTGGCAGGGGAAGTGGCTGGTTCGGTTGTAGCGCCAGCGACGGCAGCAAGAAGGAGGGAAGAAACGAAGGTTGTGAGTGTGAGTGCTCGGAAGGGCCAGCGCATGACGAGATCATGGACGCGCGGTCGTGAAAAAAGATTTGAACCAATTTCGCGCGACCTTGATCATCCCCGACACTGCCTGTTTGGAGCCCATCAACAATGCTCGACGCGACGACCCTACTTCAATCGATCGAAGACGCTGCGCGGGAACTTCTCTTTCCCAGCGAATCTGACTTTCCGATCGAACCGTTTTCCTACGGAGACCAAGAACCAACGCCAGCGGCGTTGCTCCAACACCGAGGACTCGCTGCGGAAACGCCTGTAGAACAAGCAGGACTCGGAGACTTCTTTGCGGGGCTTGTCGACGTTTCCGATGACACGTCAGAGGCTGACCGAGCATCGGCGGAACGCTTTCGATCTCTCATGCATGTGCTCGAGACAAACATCGACGATGTGCGGATGTATCGCCTCGGCAAGGTAGACATCGAGGTGGTCGTCCTTGGGCGCCACGCGTCGGGCGCCTGGTTGGGTGTCCGGACAAACGTCGTAGAGACGTGATTCAGTCGTTCGAGCGTGCTTCGATGAGGCGCTGCACAGATTCAGGTACGGCCGAGAGAAACTCGTAGCCCGTGCGCTTTTCGATTTCATCGACACTCACCCGATATTTTTCCCACCCTTGATCGATGATGCCGGTTTCATTCGGCATGAGGACGGCGATGACGGGTGTCGAATCTCGAACGTCGTTCGGCCCTTGCCCAGGCTGAAGGACCACGACGATTTTGAAGAAGGATTTCGGCACGGCGACGTTTTTCCCAATGGTGTCAGTCACGCGCTTGCCCGGAGGAAACACGCCGCCAGCCATGATGAAAAGTTCGTGGCCTTCACGCCTCGAGAGTTTTTCGCAGTGCTCCTCGAGACGCAACCAAGGCCCAGCGTTCATGTCGTGATACTGGGGCAAGATGTTTGTCATAAAAAACGTCGTGCGATTGTCCTCGTTGGTGTGCGTTCGTTCTTCGGAACGAACCATGTGGCCGCGGTCGTAGCCTGATCCGGTGTAATCGTCGTGATTTACGCGTTGGATTCCTTGAGGTAAGTCACGGTCTTCGATGAATTTACCCTTGTGACGCGGTACCGAGCCAAACCAGCCTTGATTCAATTCCCAACTCACCCAGTTCGCGCCATTTCGCGTAGAATTGTACGAAAGCGCGTATTGGGGCTTGCGCATCAAGTGTTCGTCGTCGGGAGAAGCGTCCGTGGGGACGCCCATGGCCAGATGAATGCTTGCATCCGCGGATTTCGATTGAACGGCTGTCGCCGGTGCAACGGGCGGGGCGACGGGAGCCGATGTGTTGCGTGGTCTGGTCTGTCCCGTCGTTTCCGTGCGAGTTGGCGTCAAGTCGTCGAACCATTGTTCCGCCCGGCATGCGGCGATGGCAACGCTCGGAATACCCAAGAACATCGCGACGAACCCGAACCACCGATTGGATTTCCCACGACTTCGTGAAGAATGCCGGCTCACGAAAATACGCCTCGCATCGAAATCCTATATCATGCGAACCATGCCCTCGCCGTGTGGCGAACGTGGTGTGTCCCGCGAATTGGTGCAGGCTTTGCCCCAACGTCTGATGTGTCAAGAATGTGGGCCTCTGCGGCAAGTACGCGCTAACGTCCCGTCGATGTTCTTGGGACAGGGCGTGACATGGAGCGCTCCTGATGATGACTTGCGTTGCAACGCATTGCGCCGTCAGCGGAACCACGTCCGCAACTCGACTGACGTGGGTGTAATGCGTTTGGAGATCTCCACGTGAGGATCGTCCAAGGGTACTCGATTGGCTCGTATTACAAGCTGGGTTCGCCCCAAGCCGGGCTGAACGCGAACCCAATGCGGGGCCTCGTGTACTTGGTGACAAACCAGCGCAAAGAGCCGATTCCGAGCACAATCCAGCATCCGCTGCATCCAAGCGACCAAACGATACGGCTCGAAACTCCCGCCGCAGCATACTCGTATGTGGCCGAAATTTTTTCGATACACGGTCGAGATGTACGTTCGGCACTGGGCATCTCGCGCCCGAACATTGCGCTTGTTCCGGTGCCTGCGCCGAACATCATGCGGCAAAACCGAATGACAGATCGCTGGCCTGCACGGGAGCTCGCAGTCGAACTCGAGCGGCTTGGGTTTGGCAAGGTACGACAATGCTTTGTGCACAAAGAAGCGACGCGACCACGCTTCAGTTACGAGGAAGATCCGGCGCATGAGATCGTCGCGAACCTGGTGAACATTGGACGACCGTTGCCGAGTGAAATGGTGGTGTACGTCGATGACCTCGTGGTCACTGGCGATCGCGTCGCAGCGTTGGATCAAGCATTTGGTCAGCCGGCGGGTGCGGGCGTGATTACGACGGCGTTTGCTGACGAGAAGACGAAGCAAGACGCTTACCGCGCGCGCATCATCGCCTTGTCGTACGATCCGGCACCGGCAACGTGGCGAATCAGCCTGCTTTGACCGCGAGGTTTTCCGGCAGGAACATCGAGAGCACCTCGCTCAAGCCCGAGTCGAGCGCGGGATTCGCAATGACGTCGCGTAGGTCGCGCGCGTTCGCGAGCAACTGGGCGTAATGCTCGAGAAATCCGAAACCTCGAGCGACAAGGGGATCGAGGAGATCGCGACGGGCCATGATGCGATCCATCAGAAGAATTTTTTCGCGGAGCAATTCTCCCCAGAGTTCACCTGCAAGCGGCACGGTCGCTAGACGTGTGGATTCGATGAACACGAAGAATCCGCGCTCGCTCCGAAACCATTCGTCGAAGTGCTTGATGATGCGCGCATCTTCGGTGGTCAGGACGTCGCGTTCTGTCGCAAGGCGTAAGCGTTCGGAGTCGACAAGGTTTGTCGCATTCAACTGTTCGTCGATGACCTGAAGTTCGCCGGGAATTTGAGCCAATCGTCTTCGCCAAACCGGTAGTTTTTCCAAAAGAACCGGTGCACCGACGTGCGTAAGCCACAAGTGCGGCGGAAGTGCGCAGCCCATGACGTCGGCGAGGGTCAGTTTGCGCTCGAAGTCGGTGGCCGCGTTGACCCGATCTCGACCAGGCCGTGAATGAAACGTCGTGGCACGAATGCCAGCCATGCTTTCGAGGACGAGCGCCACAGGCATACCGAACTCGAGTCCGAGTGGAGCGACGTGTTTTTCCGCCATTTCCTCGTGAGTGAAGGCCGCGGGTGAGCCGGCGGGATCGAGTCGATCGGTGCCTCCGGAGTGGCCATAATCGTGCCCGACAGCGGCGAGTACATCGCGTGCAAGCAGGGCCGAGGAGACTCCGACTTCGAGCAGGGCCGTGAGCGATTCCATGACGGCGGTTGCAACAGCGTCAATGGTTGGATGTACGCAAAGTGCCGCGTGACGAATGTGTTCAGGTGGTGGTGAAGATGCGGGCCACTCGAGCAACAGAAGTCGAAGCAAAACTTCGTGGTTGTGGAGCGCGCAGTGAAACGCGTTGTCGAAACCGAGAAGCCGTTCGATGCGACTCATCCGTGTGTAGAACGAACGGACGAGCATCTCCATCGTGGTGGCGTCCATCAAGAAGCAGCGTGCTTTTTCGAGATCGATGCCTTCGGCAAGAATGGACCGGCGCAACAGCGGCGAGTAAATCGGCCAAGCATTGGGGCTGATCTTCGACTGAATGAACGTGCGTAACGTTTCTTCGTCGTGGCATGCCGCAGCGGGCAAAAAGTCATCGCTCACGACACTCATGCGCATGTGCTCCATCCGAAGGCACACGGCGCGCGCGCGATGTCACGTGCACGATCAAGCGATGAGCGCACGACGTGCATGTGTTCAGACAAGATGGAGCCGCTCATGTCGAAAACGTCACTCAATCTTAGCGCCACTCGGACCCACCTGGGAAATCCAGAGCGTGAAGACGAGAAGATCGTCGCGTCGGAACGATCGAGAAATCCCACGCCGTGAAGGTTCGCATGTTCACGGTGCGAAAACCGCGTGCGCGGTTACTCGGTTGGCTCGGTTTCGATCGAGTCTTTGGTGTTCGCACCACTCAACTTGGCGCCCGTTCGCGAAGCTTTGAACAGGATGCTGCGTTTGAGATCGGCATCGCGTAGATCGGCGCCATCGAGAATGGCGTGCGCCAAGTTCGCTCCGCCGAGTTGTGCGGCGCGAAGGCTGCCGTTGGATAGGTCGGCTCGTACGAAGTTGCTGCGTGAAAAATCGGCACGTGGAGCGAGCACGTTCGGCAAACGTGCCCCTTCGAACCGCGCTTCGCAGAAGCGACTTTGGCGGAAGTCGGCTCCGTCGAGGTTTGCACCGGAAAGATTGGCGGCATCCCCCTGCGCTCGGCCGAAGTTTGCTGCACGCAGGTTCGTATTTACAAACTTGGTTTCGCGGCAACTCGCTCGAACGAAAACGGAATTTTCCATGCGTGCATCGTCGAACGACGAACCATCGAGCGTCGTGTTTTCCCAAATGGAACCCTTCGCATCGACGTTACGGAAAGAGCACTCGGTCAACGCGGATCCATCGGCATGACCTTGATCGATGCGCGCGTCGTCGAACTTCGCCCCTTTGCCTCGAGCATCGTTCAGCTTGATGTCGAGAAGAACGGCTCGCTCGAAGCTGGCTCCATCGATCGTTGCACCCGTGAAATCGGCACCAAGGACATCGATGTTACGGAAGGACGCATTCGTCCATTGCCCACGAATGAACACAGTCGCTCGTCCTTTGGCTCCGTCGAAGATCGCTCCCGCACCATTTGCAGACGAGAAACAAGCGTTGTCGATGTTGGCGCCAGACATACGCGTGTTCGTGAGATTCGCTCGAGTCAGATCGGCACCGGCAAGATCGGCATTCGAAAGATCGGCATCTTCGAGATCTGCATCGACGAGGCGAGCGCCACCAAAGCGAGCTCCACTCAAGTTTGTCTTACAGAACTTCACACCACCGAGGTCATGACTCGAAAGGTTCGTACCGTGCATGTCGAGCCCGCTTAGATCCGCGCCGATGACGACGAGTCCATGCAGAGGAGCGGGAACGCCTGAACGGAGTCGTTCGATGACCGTCGCGCGCACACCGGTTTCATCCACGATGGGTGCACCAACCGCGGCTGGTGATGAATTCACCGCGGGGGGTGGTACTGAGGGCTGGTGACGAGGTTCTTCAGGAGAAACTCGAGTGGACGGCGATGAAACGGCCGCAAACGGGTCGGGGTCTTTCTGGACAACCGGTACGACGGGTGGTGGTGATGGCGAAGGTGAAGTGACAGCGGACGCCGATACAGTTGAAGGCGTCATCATCGCGGGTGTCTGGATGCGAGCAGGTGCTTCGACAAACGCTGGCGGTTTGATGAACGCTGGCGGTTCGACACGAGGGGGCGATGCTGCGGGTACTTCGGGCACGGCAGGTGCACCCGATGGCGGAGGAGTCGATCGCCTGAAGGGCAAGGCATTCACGTCATGGTCGACGGCTGATTGCGTGAACGGATCGTCGATTTTGAAAGCTTGGGTTCGCGCAGGAGGTGCCGCATCTGAACGCGGCGGCGGCACAGGTTGGACGGTCGATCCTGTTTGTGGGTTTGGCCAGGGAGCACCAGGAACGAAACTCGATGCGAGCAACGGTTTTGCGGCGTCTGTCCCGGCAAACGGGGTGACTGCGACGCGTTGAGCTTCGAGTTTTTCGATGTCGATGGCCCGCGTCGAATCGTCATCGTCGAACGATTTGACCATGGGACGCTTGGCGTCGGGTTTGTCTAGGCCGATGCCTCGTGGCGCTCCGTCGTTGAACGGTGTCACGGCGACACGTTTCGCTTCGAGTTTTTCGATGTCGATGGCCCGCGTAGCGTTTTCGTCGGCGGGCGGACGTCGAGACGTCACGGCCGGAGGCGTTGGAACGCGAGGTGGCAAAGCACCGGGACCTCCACCGAACGGCATTGCTGGTCGCAACGCGCTGTCCTCGACATCCACCGCGACGGTTCGCATGAGCGGATCATCGTCGCCCATGTCGACACGTGGTGGACGTGGAGGTGATGCCGATATGAAGGGGACGACGGTCCTGGAACCTGGGGGTTTGGGTTGAAACGGCAGCGTTGAACGAATCGCACTATCTTCTTGCGCGGGAAACGCCGCGAGGACCGATGTAGCGGGCGCAGGGCTCCGGTTTTTCGCAACGTTCATCGGCGTCGATGCTGGCGCAATCGGTGCTGGCGCAGGCGCTCGCAGGACATCGGCGCCTTCTGGCCATCGCGTTGGATTGCCCGGAAGCTCGATGTCCGCGAATACCCGCAAGCATGGGAGCACATCGAGCGAATCGAGCTGTAGGCTGCCGCGAAAAACGATCGACGCAACCAATTTGTCGGCGTCGATGACGAGCATGTCTTGAACGAGGTCGACAAATTGCGTGTGACTCACGGAGTTTGTCGAAACGAAATACACGCACGCTTTGCCGCGCATTTGTGGCAGTTTTGACTGCACGCGAGGGATCGTTGAATGCATGCCGTCGAGCACGATCCATTCGTCACCTTGCAAGAAATCGATTTGTTGATCCGTTGGTGCGGGGTTGAAAAACCGAAAGTCGAAACCGTTCGGGAATTCGGTCACCGGCCCTTCGATACGCGAAAGATTCGTCGTGCCGAGCAATCGCTTGCGGTGCGGCCATTGCCGGCTGACAGGCCCAAATCCAACTGATTTCGTCGGGTTTGTCGGATCGCAAATGCTGGGCAACGAGGAAGCGCCTGCTGGAACACCGACAGGATTGTCTTCGCTGCTCGGGCCGCCCCACGTTCGTTCATAAACGAGCGGTACACGTTCGAATGGTCGTGGATGTTGAGGCGCATTTGCTGCGCGCTCGCCGAATACGTGCACGGTCTTGTCGATCAGACTGCGTTCGCGAAACACAGCGAGACGCGCGGAAAGCGCGGCGGCGGGACGTCCCTGAGGCGCAAACGCGTTGGCAAATAAAATGACGCCTGCGTTCGGCGAGTACGGCGCCGTTTCTGCAGCCTCGACCAAGCTTGCGAGGGGATTGGCATCGCGACGGCGATCTTCGACGACGAGATCGATCGGCGTCGTTGGCCAAGCTGTTCGTTCGTGGACGAGCCCAAGCGTGATCTTGACGATAATCGTGGCGCGCAAAACGCCAGCGCTGCGCCACAAGACGGTGCCGGTGGAGACGGGTTTGAGCGCAGATACGGGTATCGGGAAGGGTGATGATAAAGACACAAACCCATTCCTGGTGCGGCATTGGGCCGAAGAGCGATGGATCACCCTAACGCTAGGTGCACCGTCGACGCAAGTCGCTTGGAGCGAGCGTGGTGCGGTATCGAGGGACCACTCTTCCTTCGAGCGCTCGAAACATTATGCTGAGGGTTGGAATGTCTGAAAACACGAACGTGCCCCCGTCGTCTGGTGCAGCACCCAACGTCGCCGCGAACACCGGCAGGCAACGTGCTCGCCTCGGTGATTTGCTCGTCAACGCGGGAATCGTCGAACGTTCGCTCGTTGAACAAGCAGTGGTCGATGCGCGCGTGCATCACGAGAAATTGGGCGCTGCGCTAACCCGGCAAGGGATTGTCGAACCAATCGACGTATATCGGGCACTCGCGACGCAATGGCACCTGCCCTTCGCGTCGGTCGAGTCTTTGGAACCGCTACTCGATACGAATTTAATCGACGTCTTGCCTCGTGGATATCTCGAACGCAATGGCATTTTTCCCGTGGCGCGTAGCGAAGAGAATGTCGTCATTGCGACGCACGATCCTACGGTGGTCGTCGATGACATTCTCAAGGCGCTTCATTCTCGTGCTGCGCGTTTGGTCCTCGTCACGCCGACGGATTACCGGCGGTTGTGGATGCTCACGGATTTGCGTCGCAACCAAGACGACAAGGTCCTTGCCAGCACAGTGAGCCCACGCGCGCATTCTGCGGACCAACCCGACCTTTTGGCTCACGATACGACCGCCCATCCGCATCACATTGCCATTTTCGAGGCATTACTCATTGAAGCCATTTCGGAACGAGCGAGTGACATTCACCTCGAACACGAAGGAAGCCGCGTGCGGATTCGTCTGCGGATCGATGGCGACTTGTGCGGCCTCGATCGGATTCATGTCGAACCGAATGATCTCACGGGATTGGTGAACGTCATCAAAGTTCAAGCGCACATGGACATTGCCGAACACCGCATGCCGCAAGGGGGGCGAATTCGGCGGCACGCGGACGGCAAAGCATTTGATCTGCGGGTGCAAACGCAGCCAAGTCTACACGGCGAAAATGTCGTTATTCGGCTGTTGCCACAAGAAACAAAAATTCTCAAAATCGAGGATTTGGGGTTTTCCGAGTTGATTGCGCGCGGATATCGTCGGCTGCTCGATAGCCCTGGCGGCCTGGTGCTCGTCGTGGGTCCTACGGGTTCGGGCAAATCGACGACTCTTTACGGGGGATTACAATACATCGCGATGGATACGACGCGTAAGGTCATCACCATCGAGGATCCCATCGAATATGCCATTGCAGGAGTCCAGCAAGCACAAGCGCGCCCTGATCTCGGATTTACGTTCGCCAATGCGATGCGTGCATTCGTACGGGAAGATCCCGACGTGATTTTGGTGGGTGAAATTCGCGACGACGAAACGGCACGCGAAGCCATTCGCGCCTCGCAAACGGGACATTTGGTGCTTTCGACGCTGCACTGCAACGATTCGATTGACGCCGTACAACGACTCATCGACCTCGGTATGCATCCGAATTCGGTTGCCAGCGAACTCGTCGCCGTCGTTGCGCAACGCCTTGCGAAACGAATCTGTGA
>JANORL010000798.1:0-1759 GCA_031415295.1 Polyangiaceae bacterium
AACCATGGCGCGGCCGGATGGACCGGGTCCAAACTGGTTCGAAACCACTTTAAAATACCAAAAGCGGCGGTTCCAAGTGGTTCGAAACCACTTGGAAGGTCCGCGGGCCTTTCTTTGAGTTGGTTGGGTTACTCGTTGTGGGAGTCGGAGACGGCATCTTCGTGGTTTTCGTCACCGGCGGGAGCGGTAGATCGGCCACGTCGGGCGGCTTTGGATTCGGCAGCGCGCAGGGGGTTAAAGATGATGCGGTCGGCGTCGGCATTGATTTCTGCGGCTTCGGCGATAGCGACGAAGAGGTTGACGACGCGGGTCCATTTGTTGCGAGCGGCGACGAGGTTTGTGCCAGTGGCGGTGGAATCGGCGGGAGCGAGGCGTGTTTTTTCGTTTTCGAGGGTGCCGAGTTGTTTTCCGACTTGGATCCATTCGTCGATGAATTGGGCGAGGGGTCGTTGTTTGTTTTTGGGTCCGACGAGGATTTTGTTGAGTTGGCTGCGGATTTCGGGAGTGATCAGTGATTCCAATTGGGCGGCTTGGCCGGCTTCGGCGAAGTAGGTTTTTTGGACGCTGGCGAGGCCGTCGGGAATGAGCAAGTCGCTCCATCCCGAGAAAACCCGGCTCGTCGTTGCGGTTGCGAGGCATCCGAACGGCTCTTCAAATTGAGCTGCTTGTCACAATTGTATGACGACGTACCCGTTGCGTTTTAATGACGCGTGTGTTTTTTCCGGGCCTGACGTTCGGCTTGTTTGAGCTTGCGCCGGTCCATACGCTTGAGACTGATCGGAATCTGTATCGCCAGGTCCGGATCGTCCGCGAGTTCCTCCATGGTGGCGCGTCCACGCGGGTCTTTCGTCTTTTCGAGCAAATAGAGCAAGAGCACACGGCTGCCCCCATTGCGCTTGTCGCGGATGAAGGCGATAACTTGGTCGAGCTTGGAGTTGTCTTTTCCGTAATCTGTTGCGGTAAGAATGACACTGGCAAGCTCGTTCCTTACACGCTCCTGGTGTTCGTCCCCGTAAAGCTGCAGAAGAAGGTCCCAATGAGGCTTTACCTCAGGTAGGTTCAATAAACTGGCGATATGTACACGTGCATTGAGCGGGTAGGTCGTCCGTTGAAGGTGCGCGAAGAGAATGGGAACGGCCGTCGGGATATTGGGCTGATCCGACAAATAGCCCGCGTCCGATAACGAGCACCCAGCCGCATGTAAATCCTCCTTCAAAGGCACCAGCGCTGCGTTCCGTGCCGCCCATCGCTTCTCGAGTTCCTCATCGTACTTCCGTTGTGTTTCTATTACTGCGTCGTACTGGCCAGTTTCTTTCAACCAAGCGTCATGCTCGTCTCCAGTCATCCATTTTTTAGGTCTTTTTAGCTTTGTCATGGGATGTATCTCCGAATAATCGTCCGATTGTCGATGGCTTCTTGAAGTTTACCCGAAATCTTGGCTCCACGTTTCACGTACAGATGAAACTTCAGATCGTTCTGTCGTGCGTGCGCCGCATAGTCGCGTAGTTGGCGCGTGTAGCCCTGGTAGTTCACGTTTTTTACCTCGCTTAAAATTCCGTTCTTCGTCCCATCAGGGACACGCCAACGGCCGTTGATGAAAAACCCCTTCTTCGGCCCAATATCCACCACTGCGCGAACTGCAGCTTCGCCTGCTTGACCGGCGCGCACTGCACGAATTCCTCCACGAATCGCCCTAGCCGCCCTAGCAGCCGCGACGACCGCATCATCCAATTGCCCCGGCGTCAAGACCGTTACTACC
>JANORL010000799.1:0-3556 GCA_031415295.1 Polyangiaceae bacterium
CGCAAAAGAACCTGCGAAGGAGTCAGGTGCGCAAGTTCGATGAATACACTGCCATTGGCGAGCGTCACGGATTTCAAATCGACAGGGCACGTTCCGCGCTCCCTACGAGCCAAAATTTCCGTCGTTACACTCGTTCCGTAATCATGCGCCAAGATGTGTCCCCGCGTAATGCCCAGCTTGCGCCAAACCTCCATCGCCACTTCGGCTTGTTCGAACAGCGAATAGGAATAATCCTGGGGTTTGTCAGAAAGTCCAAAACCCAAGTGGTCATGCAAGACAACTCGAAAACGCTTTGTAAAGTGCGGCAACACTCGATGAAAATCGAATGACGACGTGGGAAAACCATGCACCACGAGAAGCGTTTGTTCATGCTGCTTTCCATCCTCGAGCACGAATACGTCCCGACCGAAAACTTGCATCCGGCTTCCACGCGACTGCCAATCAACAACTTGCGCAGGTAATGTCGACATATTGGTGGGAGGATGCCGCATCTGGTGCGTGGTGTCCATAGCGCGATTGATCACACGATGGATACCGGACGAGCATTCCACGCCAAACCATTTGTAGCCACCCCAATCAGCACTCACGTGTCCCGAAACGTCCGTAGGTCGACATGCAGGATCTGACGCCACAACGCACTCGGGCTGCTAGCATCCGCGCCCCATGCTGGGCCGACCCGCCGATGTCTATCGCGTAACACGCAAAAAACACGACCAGATCTGGAACACGTGGGTCATGCGCCCGCTTGCTGCCGTGTTCGTCGCGACAATCCATCGAACACGCATCACGCCCAACCAGATCACGCTCTTTAGTTTCTTCGTAGCGATGGCCGGCTCGTCGTTGCTCGCGCTGCTCCCCTCATACGACGGCGGCTTGCTCGGTGTGCTCGTACTCGAGATCGCTTACCTCTTCGATTGCGCCGACGGGATGCTCGCGCGTTACAAAAAACTGGCCTCACCGACGGGTCATCTTTTCGACTTTTTCGTCGACGAACAAAAAGCCGTTCTGCTCGTCGCAGTCATCGGTCTGCACCTCCATCGCAAAGGCGGATTGGGCTTCGACGGAACTCGATGGGCTGCGGGCTCTACCGGCTTTCTGATTGCTGCCGCACTTGGCGCGGTCATCGTCGCTTCTGCGATTGGACTGACAAACTTCGTCCGCCGACCGGAACTTTCTGGCGAAGAGACCAAAACCGAGGCGCACTACGAGACGCACGACCCGTCCGCATCAAAGTCCATCGGCGCCCTCGTCATGATGTTCCTGCGATTCTTGAATCACTATCCGAGCCACATCTGGATATTCGCGCTCACTGATCGTCTCGACGTTTTCTTCTGGATGTACGTGAGCTTGAACTTCCTTTACTTGGCGCGCGGATGGCTCGGCCTTCTCGTTCGATTCGGCAAGCCGTAAAGCGTTTGTTCCGGACAAACCACTGGCTCGATCGTCCACCCGCGATCATGACCTTCCACGTTGCTCACATCGATGGCTCGGAGTACTTCGAAGGCAGCATGGAAATCCGCTTTCAATTCGATCGCTTCCTGGCGATGAGCGTTGTGCTCGCGACAGTCTTGTCGAGCTGCACGAAGTCGAACACGAAGACTCCTGGCAGCGAAGACTCCGTGTCCTCCACATCGAGCGCCGTACCACTTCTGGAGCCAGTGCCCGCAAGTGCTGGTGCCAACGCGCCATCATGCGGACACGAAGTGCAAACGCATGGTCAGGGTTACGACGAAGCCGCGCGCACGTGCTTGTGGGACGCGTATCGAGCGGGCCGTCCTGCCGCACTCGTGATGACTCGGCACACCATCGAAGGTGATCCGATCACCCTGACACTTCGGGTGCGTTCGAATACGTCGATCGAAGTGCTCGAAGACAATCGAGATCGCTTCGGGGCGCGAGGATTGCGTAGTTCCGTGTGCAAAGTTCTGGAGCGAAGTCAAACCACGAATGGGCGTAGTGGATTCGTCCTGCGTACTTGTGAAGGCAGCGACGAAAAGATCGACATTCCTTGATGATTTGCGTCATGTACGCGCGCAGCTCGGACATAGAGCGCGACGAAAGAAATGATAGGTTGAACGCATGCAACTGGCGGTCATCGGGACGGGTTATGTCGGCCTCGTAGCAGGCGCTGGGTTCTCGGATTTCGGCAATGATGTCGCGTGCGTCGATGTCGATGCGGACAAGATTGCGCGACTTCTTCGCGGCGAAGTCCCCATCTACGAACCTGGGCTCGACACACTGATCGCCAAGAACGTCAAAGCTGGCCGTTTGTCCTTCTCGACCGATGTCGTCAGTGCCATTCGCGGTGCGGAAGTCGTGTTCATCGCCGTCGGTACACCACCAGCGGCCGACGGATCCGCGGATCTTTCGGCGGTTTTCGCCGTTGCCGAGACGATCGGTAAGAACATGAACGGCTTCAAAGTCGTCGCGACGAAAAGCACCGTGCCCGTGGGTACCGCAGACCGGATCGAAGAAATACTTCGACGTCAAACGAACGAAGATTTCGGCGTTGCTTCGAACCCGGAGTTTCTCAAAGAAGGCGATGCGATCAACGACTTCATGAAACCCGACCGCGTCGTGCTCGGATCAAATAGTCCACGAGCACTCGAAGTTCTTCGGCATCTTTACGATCCGTTCGTACGGACAAACGATCGTATTCATTTGATGGGCGCGCGTTCTGCCGAGCTGACGAAGTATGCGGCGAACGCGATGTTGGCCACGCGTATTTCATTCATGAACGATCTCGCGGTGCTCGCAGAGAAAGTCGGAGCGGACATCGATCGCGTGCGCAAAGCCGTCGGAGCAGACGTGCGTATCGGGCCGAAGTTTCTCTTTCCCGGACCTGGCTACGGTGGTTCGTGTTTCCCCAAAGACGTCGCGGCACTCGTACAAACGGCACGTGCGCATGGGCATGAGCTCGAGATCGTGCAAGCGGTGGAGCGCGTGAACTCGCGCCAGAAGCATTTGCTCGGAGCCAAGATTCAGCACCACTTCGATGGCGAACTTTCAGGTCGATCAGTCGCCGTGTGGGGTTTGGCCTTCAAACCTGAGACGGACGACATTCGCGAATCTCCAGCGATCACGTTGCTCGAAGACTTGCTCGCTGCTGGCGCGACGGCGAAGGTTCACGATCCGCAAGCGATGGCGAACATCCGCATGATTTTTGGTGATCGCATCACCTATTGCGAATCGATCTACGACACCGTGGCGAATGCGGATGCGCTCGTTGTGGTGACCGAGTGGCATGAATACCGACGACCAGATTTTCAACGCATCAAGCGACTGATGAAACACGCGTCGGTGTTTGACGGACGAAACGTTTGGGATCCGGAAGAGATCCGCTCGTTTGGATTTTCGTACTCCGGCATCGGGCGCGGGTAACGAAGCAACGGTTTGTCTCGTCTCACCCCCCAACCCCCCTATAAAGAAATTGCCCCGCAACGCCGTCATCGCCGGATGGTTGCCTACACAATTTCATGCGGTGCAGGTCTAGATTTTGGTGGGGAACTGTTATGAAAGCCGGGCACGTTCTCGCTTACGCTCGAACGGCCCTAGT
>JANORL010000800.1:0-2192 GCA_031415295.1 Polyangiaceae bacterium
GACAAGATCACGATGCAATGGGCAAACGCCGCGACAATGGCCACACGATACGCAAACGGCGCGTTGGTCAATTTGCGCGGCGAAGTGGTCGAACCGAAACGACCACGGCGCCCCGCGAAGAGGCAGGAAGCGCCGAGCGCAGAAGGCCTCGATTTGGAAGCGGACGACGCGGACGATGCGTAGGGACCGCGGGAGGGTTGCTTGGGCTAAGCAACCCGCCGACCACGGCACCAAATGACGATCCCCCGCAACGTAGTTGCCGCTGCTTAGGCCAGGTGTGCCGCTGTGCTACGTGGTCCGCTGTGTCACGACACACTCGATGCGATCGACATACCGACGAACGCACCGCGCAGTCCTAGCGCGACTCGCAAGGCGTGGCGATTCGCAACTCGCATGCGAGTTGCCTGCGGGGCGCAAGGTACCCTTCCTCGGTGCGCCTTCGAATCTTCGGGCGAACACGCTGATCTCGGTTGTCAAGGGCCTCCATGCTCGGCGCGCGAAGATTCTTGTCTCATGTCTCGCGAGGGCATGTCTCACGAGACACAGGGGCGTGAGACATGCGAGACAACACAAAGGCGACGGCGAGACGCGCGGCGCGAAACGGGATCGCGCATCCTTGCGCTTGCACGCCTCATGCTTGCGGTGCAAACCGCTTGCACTCACAAGCGCAAGCGGAATCTAGACGGCGCCCTTTGACGGCGCAGACCCCGCACTATGCGGCCAAAACAGGACCAGCGGGCCTGTGCTTTCGTGATCGGTTCCTTTCGGTTCGCTTTCACCGACCTTGCCGTAAGTCGTGCGCCGAGCTTCTTCATCCATGCAATCGATCGAGGCCAATGCGTGATTCCTTCGAGCCATGCGGCAGGAACCAACGGACTTCAGTGCACATGACGTGCATCGATAGCGATTGCGGGCGTCACGTTGACATGACGGGAGCTCGATCATGCCAACGTGGCAGTCGTCTATTCCGCAATCGCGAGTTCCTGGTTGTGGATAAAGTTGCGGCACGTGAAGCGCGGTCCCGTTGGGTAGGGGCGCGGTCGTGAACTTGGAAGTTTATTTCTCACGCGCGCCCCAATTGCGTGGTCAAGCACCCGGCGACTGGCGTATCGTCATCGCTTACGCGTTTTACTGACGCGGAGGGTTGTAAAGTGATGATAACGAGTACGTTTACGGCCCGATGGCCGGTCGTCGCGCTGATGGCGCTGGCGATTTCTCTGTCGTGTGTGGATTCCCCGCCTGGCGAGCCCCCAAGGGGCAAAGGAGCAATGGAGACTGCGCCGGTGTCCTCGACGGGCGAGATGGGGATGACGCCGGAGCTGCGGGCTGCGTACATCGCGGCCGTGCAAACCGAGGCGGGCGAGACTTATCGCGCCGAGCGGCAGGTTTTTGGGGCAGCACGGTTTGTCCACCTCGCGCAAGGGTTCGAAGCGACAATCGACGTCGCGGAGGTGCGGCTCGTACCGGAGCAGGCCGGGAGCTGGGAGATCTCGCTTTCGACGACGGGGGTCGGTTGCGAGGGAGAGTCGGAGATTGGTTTGCCCGCGGGCAGGGTGGAGACATCGGGCAACCGCGTCGAGATCGCGCGGCCGGACGTGCGGGAATGGTACGTCAATGGGCCGCTCGGCCTCGAACAGGGTTTTACCATGGAGCGCGCGCCAGCGTGTACGGGCACCAAGGTCGTGACGATCGACGTCGGCGGGAGCGTGATTCCGGATCTCGTGGATCAGGACGGCGACGGCCGTGGGGAAGCAATCGCATTCGCGGATGCCGAGGGTTTGCCATTAGCGAGGTATACGGACCTTTACGTGAAGGATGCGACGGGTAAGCGCCTGGATGCGTGGATGAGCGTGACGGCGGGGAGGATTTCGCTGCATGTGGACGACGCGGGAGCGGCGTATCCGGTGCAGATCGATCCGCTGATCGCGGTGCTGCAGGCGAAGCTTTTGGCGAGCGACGGTGCGGCGACTAGCATTTTTGGCTTTTCGGTGGCGCTCTTGGGGGACACCGCGCTTGTGGGAGCGGCCCTAGACGATGTCGGGGTAGTTACTGACCAAGGCTCGGCCTACGTGTTTACGCGCACTGGCGGGGTGTGGACCCAGCAGCAAAAGCTCACGGCTAGCGACGGAGTGCCGAACCACAAGTTGGGCTTTTCGGACGAGCTTTGTGGGGGCACTGAGATTATAGCAGAA
>JANORL010000801.1:0-11662 GCA_031415295.1 Polyangiaceae bacterium
TTATCGACCCGTTTCGGAACGTAGCTTGCTCGATCGCTGGTTCCTGTCCGAACTCGCGCTCACGACACGTGATGTCACGCAACACCTCGACGGGTATCGCCTCTACGACGCGGCGCAGCGCCTCGTGGATCTCGTCGATGCATTGTCCAATTGGGACGTGCGTCGTTCGCGCGCTCGGTTCTGGTCGCCCGCGGAAGCCGTATCTGCCGAGGCGAGCCAGGACAAACACGATGCGTACTTCACGTTGTATGAAGCGCTGGTGACGATTTCACGGCTGATTGCGCCTTTCATGCCGTTTTTCGCGGACGAACTTTACCAAAGCCTCGTGCGTACGCCGTGGCCCGCGTCCCAACCTGCCAGCGTGCATCTCGTTGCGTGGCCCGAGCCAGATGCGCCCGCTATCGACGAAGCGCTCGCCACGGAAATGCGTGCCGTGCGGGAACTCGTGAGCCTTGGTTTGCAAGTCCGAACCACGAACAAACTCAAGGTTCGGCAGCCACTTTCACGAGCAGACATCGTTGTTTCGAGCGCCACGATGCGTGCGGCGTTGGTAAAACATGCGGATCTCATCGCGGAAGAAATCAACGTCCACGAAGTTCGGTTCCTCGAACCGGGCCAAGAGGGCCAAGCAGTTCGTTATGTGCTCAAACCGAATTTTCGCGCGCTGGGACCGAAGCTTGGCAAGAAGGTTCAACTTGCCAAACAGGTCCTCGCAAAGGCGGACGCCGCAGCGCTTCGTAGCGAGCTTGTGACCAACGGATCGGTTTCGATCGAGATCGACGGGGAATCGGTTTCTCTTGGCACTGAAGAAATCGAAGTCGTCGTCGAAGCCGGCAAGGATTTCGCAGCAGCGGGTGGAAAAACGGGCGTCGTCGTGGTTCACACGGCGCTCACCGAAACGCTTCGTGATGAAGGTTTGGCGCGAGAAATCCTTTCGCGCGTGCAAGGGCTCCGCAAAGACATTCAGCTCGGGTTCACCGATCGCATCTTCCTGGCCGTTGACGGGAGCGACCGTATCAAACGCGTGGTCGAAACGGCGCGTAAGGAAATGAAGAGCGAAGCTCTCGTGAACGTCTTTGAAGTCGGGGCGGCATCGTTCACCGGCGAACGCCGCGAGCTCGTGGTGGATGGCGAGACACTCGTACTCACCATTGCCCGCGCTAGCTGATCTGGTTTGTCGACCGGTTGAGCGCTTCGCGCTCAACCCTAGTCAGGAAAAGTGCCGACAAGCGCTGCGCGCTTTCGGCACTTTCCCTCTATCCAGTTGACGATGGGGCTGCCGCCCCAAACCCCGCCGGGAGAGTCGCCACGAGGCTTCGCCTCACCCACCAGATATGAAAGCGGATCACAACGATCTCGGGGGTATGGGGGGCGTAGCCACCCATCGTGAACTGGCTAGAGTGCAAGAGTCGGGTCGCGAAGCGAGCCCGACGAATGCACTGACTAGGGCCGTTCGAGCGTAAGCGAGAACGTGCCCGGCTTTCATAATAAGACAAACTCTCGCGGTCAAACCCCCGGTCACTCACGAGGTGGCGCGGTTTCGTTTTCCCCTTTTGGATCCACCGTGACGCACGCTTCACCGAGCCCGAGCTGGCAAGCTTTTGTGTAGAGAGTCATGGCGAGGGTGGCGTCTTTTTTTACGCCGTCGCCGCGGTCGAGAAGTCGCGCCAATTCGAGGCACGCCTCGGCATTGCCGCGTTCGCAAACGCGGGTGAAAAACTTCGACGCAAACGCTGGGTTGCGTTCGACTCCACGACCGTCGAGGTAGGCACGTCCAGCGCCCAAACAGCCACGGTTTGCCCCGGCATCACAGGCGCGGGTGTAGAGAACCGCTTCCGCGGCGGGATCGTCATTCAGCACGGCTGAGTGATACAGATCGGCGAGCTTGATGCAGGCGCGGGCGCTGTCGTTGAGGCACGCGGTGCGAAAAATCTCTATGCCGCGTATAGGATTCGCGGCGATCCCTTTACCCTCGTAATAAATGACGCCGAGGGTCGTGCAGTCTTCCGTGATCTGTTCGTCGCAGCCTTTGGTGCAACCTTCTAGGTCGTTCTCGCCGCAAGGTAAGCGAAAGGGGAGTGCGACAGGATTCGTTGGGGCACCAACGGTCGCTGGAAGTACTTCGGACACGCCAGCATTCGCGGACTGTGGTGCGCTTCGAACCGTTGCTCCGCACCCGGTTGCGACGACGCTCGAAATCGCCACGAGGGCCACAGTTCGTATCTGCCGTCGCATGGCTCAAGCATGCCACAGCAAGACCGCTGCCCTGGCAACTTAACCGCGAACCATCGTTAGGGGGCTTCAGAGCCCTTGGTGAACATCGATGGTGACGCTAACCTTTTGGCGCGGGGCGGGACAGTGTAGGACTTGAATTCATGAGCAGCCCGATTTCGTTGAGGTCCGCGCATACACTCGATGAGCCCAAGCTCGAGGCGCTCATAGAGATCATGTATCTCGCAGCGTATGCGGACGGCAGTTTCGCGCCTGAAGAACGCGCCCACTTCGCGCGCAGCGTTCAATCCCTGACGGACCGCAAGGTCACACCCGAGATGCTCGAACAGGTCGTGCAGCGTCTCGATGCTGCACGAAAAGCGACTGGAACCGCCGCACTCATCGTTGGTGCACGAGCGACGCTGGGCAGTCCGAGCGCTTGTCGCGTTGCATTGAGTTTGGCGATCGGCGTCATCATGGCTGATGGCAAAGTGACTGATGCAGAACGCGCCATGCTGTACGAAATCGGCACCGCGTTAGAGGTCGAGCGTTCGGTGACTGAGAGCCTCTTGGGCGAGGCTCAAGGCGCTCAAGCGTCGACGTAATACCGATAAAGAGCGGACGCACTGCTTGCTCGCAATCTTGGTACGTTGACCGATCGTGAACTGGTCCCAAAACACCGGCTCGACCGTGATTCCGTTCCCAATCCCGGGGACGACGCTGACGTCTGCGCGCGGCACGTACGTCGTAGGAGCGCTCATCGGCGACGGGCAGTACGGCTCGGTGTACGAATGCATCGGGCCGTTTGATCAACGTTATGCCCTCAAAATGTTGCGGCCCGCGAACAAGTCCTACCAGGCGGTGCGTGACGAATGGTCCCAAGAGCTGCAGCGTTTGGAACGGTTTCGCCATCCAAACATCGTCTACATTCACGACGCTTTCGAGCACAACTACCTGTTTTACTTGGCGCTCGAACGATGTGACACGAGTCTCAAGGCGCTTATCGGGCGGCCTTTTCCCGACCTGCTCCTCGCTGAAATCTGCCGTCAGCTCTTGATGACGTTGCAATACCTGCATGACGGCGGCGTCGTGCATTCGGACCTGCATACGGGCAACGTGCTCATCTCGCAGATCGACCGCTCGCCGATCGTAAAACTGACAGATTTCGGCGTTGCGCATCAGCTTCAAGGCAATACGCGTTGGTTTCGGCCTCAAGTGGCCAACCCCAAAATTCTCACGCCGGAACTCGTGACCGCGGGATACACGACGACCCAGAGCGACCTGTATCAATTCGGATTGCTGATGTACCAAATGCACACCGGCACATCGGCCATCGATGTCGAGGTTCCGTATCCCGAGATTGCTCGGCAGATTTCTGATGGTGGACCGCGCCAAAAAGCGGAAGGACTTGGTACGCCCGTGGGCAATGTCATCGCCAAGTTACTTCGGCGTCGAGATGCGTACCGCTACCAGTACGCGCGTGAGGTTTGGGAAGACCTCCGCCAAGTCGTTTGGCGCTGAATTATTTCTTCGGTTTGTCCGTGCCCGCCTTGGGTTTGTCTTTCCCGTCAGACTTCTCGTCGGCTTTCTTTTCCGTTGGAGGAACAACGATCTCGACGAGCTCCAGGTCGAACACGAGCGTGGCCTTGCCAGGAATTTTTGGCGGGCTTCCGTCGTCGCCATAGCCCAACTTCGACGGGATCGTGAGCTTACGTTTGCCGCCCACTTTCATCCCCACCAGACCGAGATCCCAACCCTTGATTACACCACCCGCGCCGATCGTGAGTTCGTATGGCGTTTTTCCAACCGAACTATCGAACTTGGCGTTTGTCTTGAGCAACTTACCTGTGTAGTGCACTTTGACTTTGTCGCCGTCTTTGCATTCCGCGCCCGTTCCAACCAAAACGTCTTCCTTGACGAGATCCGCGGGCTCGGGTTTTTCCGGTTCGGTTTTTACCGCCACGCGAGGTTCCGGCGCTGGTTCGGGGACCTTTTGTTCACATCCCGAAGCGCCACCAAAGGCGAAAACGAACGTTAACGTGAGGGAACAGAGCGTACGGGGGACCTTCATGCGTTCCTCCGTATTCGACACACGGCTTTCGAGCAAGCGGACTGCGGCGGGTTTTTCTATGCCGTCAGTGCTTGGTCGGAATCGTTCGTTTTGTGGTCGGAGCCGGTGAGGTTGGAACTTTGATGGTCGGTCGCGTCGTTGGTTGTGGCGCTACCGTAATCGTTGGACGCGGAGCTGGTGCTGGCGTCGTTGCTGTTGGCGCAGGTGGCGGTGGTGGTGGTGCGGCCGTTGTCGTTGGCTTCGGCGCCGTGGATGCCGGTTGTGCCGGGGCGGGACTTGTCACGGCCACCGCGGTCGCTGCGGGGACTTCTACGGGCGTGCTGGCTGGAGTTGCAACTGCCGCGGCAGGATCAGCCGCGACGGATACAGCGGTCGGTGCTTCGACCGGAGCGATGATGGTTTCTTCTGGTGTCGTCGAGCGACCGAAAAAGAAGAACGCGAACCCGGCACCACTGACGAGCAGCAGGCCGAGAACTCCAACGACGGCGATGATGGCGACAATGCCCCCGCCACCGCCTGAAGAACGCGCAGGTTGGGCGAGTTGGGGCGGATAGGCTTGTGGGTAAGGTTGTCCGCCGGGGTAGGGCATGCCTTGCTGCGGTTGAGGAGCACCGTAGCCGTAGGGAGCGGCTGGTCCAGGTGCACCACCGGGGGCGGTTTGTCCTGGTGCACCATACGGAGCTGAGGCGCCAGGTTGCGTGCCGGTTCCAGGAGACCAACCGCCGGGTGGTCCAGCAGCCGGTTCGACGACAGTAGGCTGAACGGGCGCGCCAGCTTGAGGGCCGAACATGGCTTGAGGAGGCGAGGCACCGGCCGATCCATCAGGCGGGTGTAGAGGTTCGCCCACCATGGTTTTTCCGGGACCGTAAGGGTTTGTCGGAGGAACTCCGCCTTGGTGATTGTTCATGAAAACACGCTCGCTCTTCGGGCATTATCGACGTTTGTCCGCATCACGGCCGGCGCGGAATGGGAATGATGATGCGCGGCCGGCCCGAGCTGGCCGTCGGCGGTGACGTTGGCGTGGTCGTCGTCGTTGGAGGCTTTGATGTGTTCGTGGTTGTTGTCGTAGGTTGTCCGCCACCAAGGAATGGCGGAAGCGGGATCCCCGTGGGAAAACCTGACGGCAACGGAAACGGGAATGTTGGCGGCGGCGTTGAAGTCGTCCCCGATGGTTGAGGTGTCGTTGTGGTGCCCGTCGGTGGAGGCTTGGTTGGCCCCGGTGATGTGTATGTCGGCTGTTGCGGAGGCGTATACGCAGGTGGCGGAGGCGTCACCGCTCCAGTCGCTTGCGTTTGTTTCGCCGTAGGCGTGTCCGCGGTCATCGTCGTCGGAGGAGGCGGCACGGTTACGACAGCGGTCTTCACGTCATCTCCGTGATTCAGTTTTTGCGACAGGTACACGCCGCCCATGACCACGCCTGTCACAACGACGGCGATGAGCAGCATGACCGCAATTCCCGCACCACCGCTCCGTTGATTTGTTGCCGTCGGTTGTGCGCGTTGTGGGGCGTAGCCCGGGGTTTGTCCGTAACCTGCGGGTTGCGGATATCCGCCCGACGGCTGCCAACCATTCGGCTGTGCGTTGACCGGCGTTTGTCCGTAACCGCTGGGTGGCGTGTGGTATCCGCCAGCGTTGTTTGCTTCGAGCGGCGACGCACCCACAGCAGTGCCGCCGGCGCGCTGATTCACATCGAACGCAGCGGGTAGAGGCGGCGCAGGTGTCGTCCCGTCCTGACCAACCATCGGCAACGGTGCCCCCATGGACGTTCCGCTTCCCGATGGAGGCTTTGCATCGAACCCGCCGAACGGTGTGGCGATAGGACCAGGCGGAGTGATTTGTGGCGGGGTTACAGCAAGACCAACCACACCGGGGGGCGGCGTTTCATCGGCAGGCGGTAACGTTTTGGGAATCGGTGACGGTTGTCCCGTCGGTGGAACGGTCGTCGAGTTGTTGTTCGACGCGACAGCGCTAGGGGTCGGGGTGGCAACGATGACGCCAGCCGATGGCGCATGCGCTGCCGCGGCAAACGGTTGTAACGCGTTACGAAAATCCGCGAGCGTGTCGTAACGATCGGCAGGCTTCGGCCCCATCGCCTTGTGCACGACCTTCGCCAGTTCTGGCGGTACGTGCGGCGCCAAATCCGAAAGTTGCGCGATTTGTCCGGTCAAATAAGAGGACGCTATCTCTTGTGGTTCGTCTCCACCAACCGGACGCCGACCTGCGAGCATCTCGAAGAGCATCACGCCGAGAGAAAAAATATCCGCACGAACATCGACGGCATCCGCCGAATAAGCTTGCTCCGGCGCCATGTATTCAGGCGTTCCCATGATCACGCCAGGTCGCGTGAGACCTCGATCGAGTTCGCCCGTCACCTTCAACTTCGCAATTCCGAAGTCGAGAAGCTTCAGCAAAGGTTCGCCCTTCGGACCCTTCGTGAGCATCACGTTGTCAGGCTTCAAGTCGCGATGAACGACTCCCGTTCGATGCGCCATTTCGACGCCATCCAGCATCTGGCACGCGTATTCGAGCGCATCGTTGTATGAAAGCCTTTGGCCCGCATTGTAGAGTTCTTCGTAAAGGGTCTGGAGTGTTTTCCCCTCCACGTACTCCATCACGATGAACGCTTGCCCCGTTTGCATCTGGTCGACGTCGCTCACGCGCACGACATGCGGGCTCTGGATCGCAGCGGAAACGCGCGCTTCCTGAAGGAAACGCTGCACGAGACCAGCGCGACGCGACAGCTCCGGATGGAGAAACTTGAGCGCCACCGTGGTGCCAAGCACCTCGTGACGCGCCTCGTACACACTTCCCATCCCGCCATCGCCGATGACGCGGACGAGCCGGTACTTGTTGTTGATGACCTGGCCGACCTGAGGGCGCATGGGGACCTGATTTATGGGACTTATGACGGGCGAGAGTGTCACAGCCCTACAGACGAACAACAAAGAATTTCGACTTGTTGCAATGACTGCTCAAGCGGAATTTCCGTATGACCACCACAACTAGCCCCGAAGAGGCCTCGTGTCAGTAGTGGCACAGCTTGCCGCGTATCGATGACCACGCTCCACGTGCACATATTTACGCACTTTTAAGCTGAAAAGGCTGACGCATCGTGTCGGTCGTTCTGTCCTTCCAGCTCTGCCAATGTCGCATTAGTGATAGGCGCATGCGTTCAGCGATCCTGGGAGTTGGCCACTACGTACCCACCAAAGTCGTTACCAACGACGACCTCGCCAAGCTGATGCCCACCAGTGACGAGTGGATTCAGCAGCGTACCGGTATCAAGCAACGTCGATACGTCGAGCCGGGTCAGGAAGGAGCGAGCGATCTTGCCGTTCCAGCCTCGAAGATGGCTGTCGAGCGAGCGGGTCTCGAGCTCAAAGACATCGACATGATCATCTTCGCGACGTTGAGTCCGGATTATTTCTTTCCCGATTCAGGCTGCTTTCTCGCGGACAAACTCGGTTTGCCCGGCGTTCCAGCCCTTGACGTACGCAATCAATGCTCGGGCTTTTTGTATGCCCTCAGCATTGCCGATGCGTGGATTCGCGTCGGTGCTTATCGACACATTCTCGTCGTGGGTAGTGAAGTCCATTCGACGGGGCTCGACTTCAGCGAAAAAGGTCGAGACGTGACGGTGTTGTTTGGCGATGGTGCTGGCGCGGTCGTCGTTGGCAGAAGCCCGTCTGAAGACCGAGGCATCATGTCGGTGCACCTGCATGCAGATGGTTCGGGTGCAAAAGAACTTTGGACTGTCGCTCCAGCATGCGCGCAAGCGCAGCGAATGTCGCAAGAGCAGCTCGATCGTGGCGAACAGTGGCCGAAGATGAACGGCAAGCAGGTCTTCCGTTGGGCGACTGAAAAAATGCCGGAAGTCAGCCGCGAAGCGATGGCGTCGGCGGGCATCGATATCTCGGGGGTCGACCTGTTCGTGCCGCATCAAGCGAACATGCGTATCAACCAGTACGTCGCGGACAAACTAGGTTTGTCGGCGGACAAGGTCGTGCATAACATCGATCGTTACGGCAACACCACTGCGGCAACCATTCCGATAGGTTTGTCGGAGTCGTGGGCCGATGGGCGAATCAAAGAAGGAACGACGGTCCTCACCGCTGCTTTCGGCAGTGGTTTTACCTGGGGCGCTGCCGTCTTGCGCTGGTAAGTACCAAGAGACATTCATGATCCTGCCTTCCCTCATCGATGCCATCATCGATCGTGCTCTCGAAGAAGATCTCTCCGGGGGCGACATCACCGGACAAACCTGCATCGACGAAGCGGCGACCGCTACCGCGCATGCCATTTGTCGCAAGGACGTCGTGTCGTGTGGCGCGGAAGTTTTTCGCCGTGTGTTCGCGCGAGTGGATGCGCGCTGCGTCGTCGAGTCGCTCGTCGCCGATGGCACGCGCGCTTCTGCTCGCACGGTGCTTTGGCGTGTCCAAGGTCCTGCGCGTGCCGTTCTCGCGGGCGAACGCACGGCCCTGAATCTCGTCCAGCGTATGACGGGCATCGCGACGCTTACGCGTCGTTACGTCGACGCGTTGCCGTCGGGTTTGTCCACGCGCATCACGGACACGCGCAAGACGACGCCGGGCTTGCGCGTGCTCGAAAGGTACGCCGTGCGTTTGGGCGGTGGACACAACCATCGCAACGATCTCGGCAGCGCCGTGATGATCAAGGACAACCACATCGTCGCCGCTGGAGGCATATCCAAGGCTGTCGCGCGTGCTCGAGCTTATGCCCCGCACACGTCGCGGATCGAAGTGGAAGTCGATGGTCTCGGTCAACTCGAAGAAGCCATTTCCGCAGGTGCAGACATCGTTCTTCTCGACAATTTTTCCACGGACGATTGCGCTCGAGCCGTCGAACGTTGTCGAAGTCTTCCTATACGTCCGCTGCTCGAAGCGTCTGGAGGCATCACGCTCGAACGGGTCACCGAGTTGGCTCGCGTCGGCGTCGACGTCATCAGCGTGGGAGCACTCACGCACTCCGCACCAGCCGCAGACATCGGGCTCGATTTTCAGTAGCCTGGACAAACACACGTGACGGATCTCGATGCAGCTCGGATAGAAGCTTGTCTCGACCGGTTTGGAGTGACCATCGGTCGCCCGGTGGTCGTGAAAAACGTTACGGAATCGACGAACGACGATGCGCGCCAGGCGGGTGCCAAGGGCGCTCCGCATGGCGCGGTTTTCTTGGCGAATTCGCAAACGCGTGGTCGAGGTCGTAGTGGTCATGCGTGGTTTTCTCCGGCTGGGGAAAACCTCTACTTGTCCGTTATTTTGCGTCCCAACATTCCGCCGATGGCGCTGCCGCCACTCACGTTGGCCGTAGGCGTATGTGTCGCGCGTGTTGTTGATGCAACGCTAGGCGTCGAGGGCAAAGCGGGGATCAAGTGGCCCAACGACGTGTACGTTGGGGAAGACAAACTCGCGGGAATTCTGGTCGAGACGTCGGTGCGTGGAGCTTCTGTCGATGCGGTCGTCGCGGGCGTGGGCATCAACGTGCACACCATGGTTTTTCCAGACGATTTGCGAGCGACGTCCTTGCGATTGCTCGGTGCACATGAAGTTGACCGATCCGTGTTGGCGGCGCGTTTACTCGGGGAAATTGGCAACGCCGTCATTTCGTTCGAGCACCAACGACTTTCGGCGTTTCATGCGGAGATCGAGCGGCGGGACATGCTTCGAGGACGGTTTGTCGAGATCGGCGGCGTGGAAGGCACGGCATCGGGCGTCGACGTCGATGGTTTCTTGTGCGTCACGGCGGAAGACGGCACGACGCACCGATTTGGTTCGGGAAGCGTCAATTTCCGCGAAATTCAAAAATCCCCGGCTAGCGCTTCGGCATCGTCGGAGTAAAAGGCAGCGGCTGCCGTGAAAGAAGACACCGTCGTCGTCCACGAGATTTACTCGAGCATTCAGGGCGAATCGTCGTTCGTTGGGATTCCGTGCACATTCGTACGATTGACCGGATGCAACCTCCGTTGTGCGTGGTGCGATACCGAGCAGGCGTTTAAGGGGGGCAAGCGCATGCGTCGTGACGCGGTGCGTGAAGAAGCTCTTCGTTTTGGGACGCCGCTCATTGAACTGACGGGGGGCGAGCCATTGCTTCAGCCGGGGTCGATTCCGTTATTGCGTGAATTTTGCGAAACGGGTCGGACGGTGCTTGTGGAAACGAGCGGTGAAGCGGACGTTTCGCGAGTGGATTCACGGGTGCACAAGATTATGGACTTGAAGGCGCCTGGTTCGAGGGAATCGCATCGCAATCGGTGGTCGAATTTGCTCCATTTGACGAATCGGGACGAAATTAAGTTTGTCTTGGCGGATCGAATTGATTACGAATGGATGCGCGGGGTGATTGGGGAGCGGAAGCTTTACGAGATTGGGTGTACGTTATTGGCGTCGCCGGTATGGGGGAAGCTGAATCCGAAGGATTTGGTGGAGTGGGTGCTTGCGGATGGATTAAACGTGCGGGTGCAGGTGCAATTGCACAAGGTGATTTGGGGAGCGACGACGCAGGGGGTTTGAGGCGGGGCAAACCGTGTGACGCTGGCGTAGAAGTTGTTTGGCGGAGCGGGATTGTAGTAGGGTAGGTAGCCGTGAAGTTTCACTTCAAGAACTTGGGAACGATCAAGAAAACGACGCTCGATTTGCGCCCACTGACGGTGATTGTCGGGCCAAACAATACGAGCAAGACATATTTAGCATATTGCGTGCATGGGTTGTTGCAGGCGATGGCGCGTCAGCCATTTCCTGCTGTTGTCTCGCTCCCATCTGGTCCTCGCAAAGTCGTTCTTAAGGTGGACAAAGTCATTGCGGCGGTCGTTGAGCAGGCGCAGCCTGTGCTCAGTGCGATTGCAGATGATGTCGCCGCGCACTTGTCTGAATATTTCCAGGATACGCACGGGCAATTGTTTCGCCGAACAGAGCTTGATATCTTGCTCGAGAAAAATGATGTACGCGATGCTTTGCGCGGAATGGCAGTGTATGATCACAATATGGAAGTTAATGATGAAGAAATAATCTTTCATTTGACGAGTGGACCGCACCTTGTCGCGGAAGAGTGGCTAAGCAAAGCTACGGACGTCATGACGCGCGCCCTCCTGTGTAGCCCCTCATATACCCTTCCGGCGGAAAGAAATGCTTTTATCATGACGTATAAGGTGCTCAGCGCGCGAAGGTATCGCCTCCTCAGAGATCGTGAGCGGTCCGTGGGAATCCGGCTTCGGACCTCTGAGAGCCTGCACCAGCTCAAGCTATTTCGTGACCCGAGTGATATCCGGTATCCTGCCCCCATTGAAGACTTTCTTGATTTTCTTACGGATGTCGAACTAGAGAAATCCGGTCCGAAAAATGACCCAACATCTGCGTTCGGCAAGCT
>JANORL010000802.1:0-2340 GCA_031415295.1 Polyangiaceae bacterium
CGTCGCTGGGCAGCGTATGGTTACGAGCTTTCGCGATTTGAAGGTATCGAAGTGATATCAGGCAGCGATGGCCGTATCGTGACCGTGTACCGCAAACGTCCTCCGCTGCCTGATATCACTTCGATACCTTCAAATCGCGAAAGCTCGTAACCATACGCTGCCCAGCGACGAACATCTCTCCAGCGCAGCGTAAAGATCTCGGCGCCTCGATCGAATCGAGGGCGCCCGAATTCGAGAACTGCTTCCACGGCTTCTTTGCGAATCGACCGATTGCGACAACGTTGCAATGCATGACTGGTGTAAGGCAACTGCTTCATGGGGGGTCTCCTCGGTGCCAGAAGTACGACTCGACGAACGAGAGCTTTCTCAGCAAAGACCGCGCCACGTTTCAACACATTGTGAATCGACGGGAAAAAGCGGTGGTTATCGTTTGGAAAATCGAACACGCGAGGGCGATGCATCGGGCTCGGATCTAAAGATGCCGAAATTCGCCGAATCCGGCGCCTGATCGCGATCAATTTTTGATCACGATGTTGATCGCGTTCAACAGGGTCGTGATCGTGATGACGAGCGATCTGCGAATCCAGAACGAGATCGGACATGGCGCCCCCATGCAGATACCGATGCGGTGCGGGTTGCCATACCGGCATGGATAGCTTGGTGCGTCAATCCGCTTGTTGAAGAAATGACCAGGCGCGGAGACAGTGCCCGTGCGCAGCGTTTCCTTTGCGGCGTAGTCGTGGGCGCGCACGTCTTTGGATGGTCAACAAGTCGACCCTAGGACGCGTCCAGACGCCTTCGAATGGGCAAGTGGCCGACCGAAAGTGATTTCTTACACGTTCGAATGGTCACCTGGGCGACCGAAAACCGTTTCGAACACGTTCGGATGAGCAACTGGGCGACCGCGTCGCTCGTCCGAAGGCGTTCGAATGGTCACCTGGGTAACCGAAAACCGTTTCGAACGCGTTCGGATGGGCAACTGGGCGACCGAGTGGCTCATGCGAACGTGTTTGGATGAGCAACTGGGCGACCGGGTCGGTCGTGATCACTCGCCGCCGACGTCGCTAAAGAGGCCGAGTTGCTTACGTTTGGGTGTACTGGACGACGTCAACTCGCCACGGAAGGCGCGGTGGACGAGGGAGGAGAAGAGGTTGTTGGCGACTCCGCACCCCGCATCCATCCGTTGGCGTATTTTTTCGAGATGCGCGGCGAATGTCCGAAATTGCGTCTGCAATTTCATTGGAGGAATGGGCAACGGAAGGGGATCGAGATCCTTCTTGTTAAGCTGCGGCACTGCACTTCCACTGCTAAGCGAAGAGAGGTCGAGCAGTTCGAACCATTGACGGAGGTACTCAAGTGCAAGATCACGGTTGGGCGCAATGGCCATAAGATTCGGATCTAATGCTGCTGGTCGTAAAAGGACGCGTTTTTTATTTGTTGCGATTGCTCCGCCCCGTTTAGGAATTACGACAGCTCCCGCTGGGGCGACGATGCTGCTACCAGCATCGTCCGTCCATTCCCGTGCGGAGGCAATGGTTAATTCATTGCCTGGCAGATTCATGTCACCAACCTTGAGGAGAAGCACACCTCCTAGTTGACCTTCAAATGACGTGCCAGCTGGTAAACTATTTCCGGCGTACAGTTGAGTTACGGCGCCAAGTGCCTTCACTGGCCACCCCTTCGGATTCGTCACCGGGTCCCCAAACATCTCCAAAAACGCCGAGCGCAGCAGATTCTCGGTCAGCGTAATCGCCTCCTTGCGCTTGCGACGAATGGCGTCGGCTTTGTCGAGGATGTCGGCAATGCGGCGTTGTTCCGGGAGGGGAGGGAGGGGGACTTGCACCGCCCTTACATTATTAATGTTGATCGTATTCAGACCCGAAGTCGTCTTTCCCGCCCGAACCAATTGCGTTCGTCCTACCGGCGAATTCAAGTACGAACTGATGAATTTAGGTTCTGCTCGCGACGCGTCGACTCGAATCCTGATCAAATGATTCTGATGTACGCAAGGAGCAATCTCACCCGACCACACCGCGCATCGCCCGATCTCATCGGGATCGCCGTGTCCCTCGACGACGAGCAGGTCCCCAGCCTGAAGCGACGCTCTTTCGAGTTCACTCGTGGTTACACGTATTTGCTTGATTTCCTTTAAATCGAGCCGATCTCGAAATACATTTGCCACGCGAAGATACGGGGCCTCTACCGGAAGCTGTGCCCGCGCATGAGTGACTTGCAGTCCGCCTTGAACCTCAGCGAAATCCGCGATGGATTTACAGGTATGGCCAGTCATCCGAGCATCCCCTCCAATTCGCCCAAATCTTTCGCGATTTCCTTCTCGAG
>JANORL010000803.1:0-2097 GCA_031415295.1 Polyangiaceae bacterium
ATGACCGCATCGCCTTGTTCCGTGCGTCCACACTCGCGCGGATCGCGACTGCACGAAGGTGGATCGAACGTGGCGCAACAGGCGACATCGCACGTCAGCGTTCCGCAGCGAATTTGTTTCTTGCGTTGTGCAGGGGGTGTTTGTGCTGCGGTTGCGAGTTGTTGTGGAGGCGCCGTGCAGATACAGGGCAAGTAGCGCGACCCGTCTCCGTCGCACGCTTGCACGCCTTGCGTGCTTCCAGGACAAGCACACGCGACTTGTTGACCAGGCACGCATTCCTTCGATTTGCAGGCGCTCACGAGCGTCATGGTGAACGCAACTGCAAAGGTGATGAAACGCGTGCGGGGGCGTGGGCTTTGGCGCATGACGAAGGCGAGATCACGACGGAGCGTAAGGGGTTTCGGCTTTTGCGTCGACGCTTCTGGTCGTGACGCTGGCAGCTTTTTCCGCGTGCAGTTTCTGCTCGGGATCAAGTACGATGCGAGGTTCCTATCTTCGCAAGTTCGTGCGTACAAACGGGAGACGAGGCGCGACGTGACCATCACAGAAGGCGCAATCATCGGCGGCAAGTTCAAGCTTGAGCGGCTGCTTGCGCAAGGCGGGATGGGATCCGTTTGGATCGCGCGGCATCAGCTTCTCGACACCGATGTAGCCGTCAAATTCATGGACGTGTCGATCGCCGAGAATGAATCAGCGCGACAACGTTTCGAACGTGAAGCAAAAGCGGCAGTGCTCATCAAGAGCCCTCACGTCGTGCAAGTTCTCGACTACGGCATCGAAGAAGGTGCTCCGTACATCGCGATGGAATTGCTCGATGGTGAAGACCTCGATCATCGCCTCGAACGAGGTGGTCCGCTCGATCTCGAGAAGTGTTATCGAATCGTGGAACAGCTTGGAAAAGCGCTTCGTCGCGCACACGAACTCGGCATTGTTCATCGTGACTTGAAGCCTGGAAACATTTTTCTTTCCAAACATGGCGACGAAGAGATGGTGAAGGTCCTCGACTTCGGCATCGCCAAGGACGTGACGATCACGGGGTCGGCAACGGCCACGAGCACAGGTGCGCTTCTCGGATCGCCTTCGTACATGAGTCCGGAGCAGATTCGCGAAACGAAACTCGTCGATCATCGCAGCGACCTTTGGTCGGTGGGCGTGATCTTGTACGAGATGCTCACGGGGCGTTTGCCCTTCGACGAATCGGAAAACATCGGCAAGTTGCTCGTGTCGATTTGCACCGAACCGGTGCTTCCTCCTTCGATGCTCGTGCCCTCGTTGAGCCTCGAAGTGGATCGTTTTTTCGAGAAGGCTTTGTCGCGCGACATGAAGACGCGTTTTCAGAGCATGGTGGAAATGGTCGAGGCGTTTGGCGTGTGCGCGGGGATTCGTCAGTCGCGGACGACGTTGCTCATCGGTAACGAGAAGCGCGATGTTGCTGCAGATCGCGCGCTCGAGACAGAGAAGACACTCTCGCTCGACCCGGTGGTAGCGAAGAGTGCCGATCGTGGAGCGTTGGGACGAAACGAATCCGGCGAAACGCGAGGGTCGCTTGCTCCATCGGAAAGTGGTGAGCGTGGGGGTTCGTCGCGGAAGAAGTTTGTCCCGTTCATACTGGGTGCGGTGGGCCTTGCTGCGGCGCTTGGTGTGGCGTTGGCGATGCGTAGCGGTGACGCTGGTGCGGGTAAAGTGCCGCAGCCTGAGGACCCCATCACGAAGCCCGCGGTGGTGCCCATGGGGTCGCCTTCGGTAGCAGCGGCGAACGCAACTCGGGACGTTACTGTTACGATTGATCCGCCCGATGCAACGGTCGAAGTGGCAGGTCGCGTTGTGAAGGTGAGTGCGGGTGGAACAATTACGATCAATGGGGAACTCAACAGTTTTGTTCCACTGCGTATCTACAAAGACAAACTCGAGGCGCGAGCGGACATCTATATTACGGCCAAGGGATCTGTCCCGGACAAACTTGCACTTTCGGGGGTCAAACCAGCCGGATCGACGGTACAGGCTGCGGTAACAACCCCGGGTACTACGAAAACGAAGGATCCTGGTCCGGTCACAACGGCGACGCAACCGACGTCGAACCCCGTGCCGACCACCAAG
>JANORL010000804.1:0-4009 GCA_031415295.1 Polyangiaceae bacterium
AATTGCCAGTCCGTGGAGGTCGTCGCCAACCATGAAATGAAAACGACGTCACGACGGGGCGGGGCGAGGAGTTACGTCACGTCGACGCCTGACGGACGCTCGCATGGGTGTCTTTCTTATCGAAACTCGTCGCGATGGTACGAATCGAGAAAACAGTTTCAAGAACTATTTTAGAGAACCGTAACGTGTTGATTTCACGTGGTGCCCGATGTGCCTCGGTGAGGTTCTCGAAAACCTTGGTTTTTGAGAAGATAGAAGGCCAATCTCGGCTCACGTGGGAATGAGCGCCGCTACGGCTTAGCGGACGCTCAACAAGTTGAGCCGTCTGCGAAACGGAGATCTCCAATGGCTCGTCGCCTGGAAGCTTACGGGAATCCAGAGTAGCATTTCGACAGTACAAATGCACTAGGGATGCACGCCTGTTTGCCGTTCGGACCCCCCTCTATCGGGATACAGCATACATGTTGAAGATCGCATCCTGACGCAATATCACCACATGCACACGAGTCATTCGAAAATGTACCATTGCAGCAATGACCTTCTTGACAAGTCGCCGTCCCATAGCAATCGCTCGTTGATTCGCAGCTGAGGAGCATAATCTCAGCATCCACATCGGCGTCAGGAGCACCACTTCCGCCGTCATTCAGCAAAATCTCATCATCAGGAGGCAAATCCACAACGACACGCGCCCCACAAGCCACGTTAGTAACAATTACAGCACCCACGAGCGCGCGCGTTGGTTTCATAATGTTGGACATTGATCCGCCGTTGGTGCACACCTTGGTATGAATTCACCTGGATAGCCACAACATACCGCTGGCGGAATACACCCCAGGGTATTGCCGCACGCGCACACGTAACCGTCATCCCACTGCACAAACTGGCCACTGCAACACCAACCAGATGGCTCATTGCAGAAATAGAATTCTCCACAATGACCAGAAAACACACACGGCTCTCCATTCGGAGGTGGAAACTGCCCCGGAAGGGGAGGATCGTGTCCATCAAAGGTCAACAGACCACTATCGAGCACGTCATCACCACCGTCAGGAAAATGACCGCTTGAAGCATCGATGACTGATGTACCTGAAGATCCTACCCCACCGCCACCATTGGGAAGCACATCAATCGACGCGGAACAAGATGCAACCGTGATAACTAACGTTATCACGAAAGCTCCACCGATCTTGTTTCCGATCGACATTGGTGTCACCATCGAACTCCCTGCACGTGCTGATCGAATGTCACCTGGTCCAATTCCTGACAACCATGGCTTGAACTGGCATAAGCAGTCACGACGCGCGTAGCAGTGATTGGTTGCCCGGTGGGCGGAACGATTGCCGACCCGAAATAGTCGCCAAAATAACCGGCTCCTGTAGAGTCAGTCGCTTTGGTTGGGCATGGCTGGAATGCAGGCTGATCGAGTGTCAAATCGCGCAGAGAACTCCAGGCTGTTCCACCGTCGAGTGAAAAATGCCCATGAGGTTCAGTTTCTACCTGTGCAGCTAATGGAGACATTTTTTGGTACCACGCCAAAGCGACCGTACGAACCCCGGTAATCCGGAATGCCGCATCCAAGGCAGTCCAATCCTCCTCGACGCGCGTAGGCGGAGCTGGAACCGTTACGTACTTGATCCGCTGCAATAGAGACGCGAGGTTGCTGTCGCGGACACGCAGCAGTCGACGTCCCGGACCCACCAGAAGAAGCTCCCTCTCAAGTGCAACCACGCATAGGTAGCATTCGCAAGGCGACAGACACATGGGCGTGTCGTTGCCGTCGAAGGCCCACACACAGAAATCCGTGGGGTCAGCTTCCCGGATGGTGATGAAGTCTCCCGGCATAGGGATCATTTCGGCGGTCTCACGTTCATTATTCATACACGACGAGGGCATGATGCGCGCGTAATATCGGATTGATCATCCGCCTGTAAACTCATGAGTTCGAGTCTTGGACTGGAGTTGCTCGTGCTTGCTCAGCATCTGCGTGGTTTACGGCGCAATACTCTGCAATCTTGGCATCCATGCGCCACAAGACGCTGGAGGGGTTCGCACCCATTGAAACAGTTGCAGATTGCCGAAAAGCCCGTCCAAACTGGGCGCGTGTGGTCGCAAGAGCCGACAATGGCGCCGTGCCAATTTGCCATGCGCAGAATGCGAAATATCGATGAAAATCGAACATGCTGGGACCTCCTGCGGACTCCGCGTTCGAAAAAGCATACCAGTCGGCGCATTCTTCCAACGAGTCGCGGTACGCAGAAGTGCGCATGACGCCATTACGGATGAACCGCGTGTCGAATACGGGCACGACTGAAGGGAAGTAGTGATGCAGGACTTTTGACCCGAGAACAGGCTCGACATGTTGATTTTGGCGCAGCGCGGAGATGCGTTCCACGGCGCGATGTATTCGCACGACCGCCGCGCGATATGAACGCGTATCAAGTTGGCCCAGGTCGCCAAGACACGTGATCTCCTTTCGATTCAAGTAGGCAGCAAGACGAGGGATGATATCTCCAACGCATTTGTCGAATGCCTCGCGTGGTAAACTAACTGGGCGACGCGCATTCCAGCGACCCGTCATGTTCCATATGACCTCAAGCGCTTCGAGCGTGGTCGCCTTGTCGGCCCATTCCCAATTAAATGAGTTATCGACTGTGCCTCGAAGTCGCCTGATTTTTGCGCTTTCATGAATTGCGAATATAGGTGCCAGCACGACGTGATGGCCCCAGAAGGTGACGGGATCCCACGAGCCAATCAGATTGCTCGGACGAATTAGGTTCTTCGGCATGCGGCTCCTTGAATTTGGAATACTACAGCATCGAAACTCGGAACCGTGCAAAAATCACCATCGATTATCGTGCTCACGAGGTCCGACCTTCCAGTGGGAAAGGTTCTCAAAACCCAAGGTTTGTGAGAACCTCACCGAGGCACCTCGGGCACCACGTGAAATCAACACGTTTTACCGGTCGAAAGCGATTCTCAATTGCTCTCCATCCGGACGAGTTTCGAGATCGCGTCGGCGGCCCCTACGCGACGCTGTAGGGCCAACCAACTCGTGACACGTCGACACTGACGGCCAATCACAATCTCGCGCCTCAAAGTCCTACTCATGGTCGAAATGAGGCGCCCCCCTCGTCTTGAGGAAATCGAGTCAGTATTTTCCTGATGCCAAATCAGGATTCCCCAGATTGACTCGGCACATATTGTGCGACGGGAAGCGATAAACACCGTTGGTCGATGCGAACGCCTTTGCAAAACGTGCAACGACTTGTCGTGTGGAAACATCGCGTATTCATGCCGTCGATGGTCTCGCGGATGGACCAGAGACGCTCACCGAGAACGAAGTCGAAATTGCGCGAAAGCTCTGGAACTGAAGCGCAGAGGGATGGTTTGTCCGCGGATGCAACCCCGTCGCTAACTGGAGTACCCCCGGTTCGTCCCGGTGGAGCGTTTTCGCCGGATCGGCCCTCGCGCTCGTTGCGACCAGTGCGATCGCCGTGTTGCTTGGTGGAGTCGTGAGTCGTTACGTGCCGGCTGTGTGGGTGAAGCGTGCAGCCGGCGCGGTGTTCATCGTCTTGGGCGTCGTGTACTTGGGGAGTACGTTCGTTCAGACAGACGTTACGAATCAGTAGTATTCGTTGCCGAGGTGCGTGATGAGATCTTCGTTCATCATCCAGCGCATCGTGTTCTTCAGCTTCATCGACTGAATGAACAAGTCGTGCTCCGGATACAGGTTCGGCGCTGTCATCGGACTCTTGAAGTAGAAGCTCAGCCATTCTTGCGTGCCCGAGAAACCAGCGCGTGATGCGAGGTCCATGAGCAGCGCGAGGTCGAGGACGATAGGAGCGGCGAGGATCGAATCGCGGCAGAGAAAGTTGATCTTCATTTGCATCGGATAACCAAGCCATCCGAACAAATCGATGTTGTCCCAACCCTCCTTGGCGTCACCTCGAGGCGGGTAATATTCGATGCGGACCTTGTGGTAGAGCTTCTCGTAAAGCTCCTTGTAGAT
>JANORL010000805.1:0-4450 GCA_031415295.1 Polyangiaceae bacterium
CCATGATTTGCGGAATGGCAACGGGATTCGACGACGACAACCGCAGAACCACAGGCGTTTGAAGAAGTCGCACGATTCGTTCGACCACTTGCGCATAACCAGGCGGAGCAAAAGGTTCGAGTTCTTTGGCCAATTCACCAACGTTTTGAGGTCGGGCATTCACATCGTGTTGCAAACACCGCAGAATGACTTTCTCGAGCTCCGGCGGAATGTCTTCCACGATTTTCGTCGGAGGCACGGGAGGCCTGGAAAACACGACCGCCACGACTTCCGTCATGGTTTTCCCTTTGAATGGAAGCTCGCCGGTCAAAAGCTGATACAAAAGAATTCCCAAAGACCAAATATCGCTGCGCACGTCGACATCGCGACTCGATTCCATTTGCTCGGGCGACATGTAATGCGGCGATCCGAGAACCGCGTGCGTTTTCGTGACGTCAATATCTTCGGCGTTCCCACTCTTTATTTTTGAAATGCCGAAATCGAGCACTTTGACGCATTCGGTTCCATCCGGCCGAAACGTCAAAAATAGATTCGCCGGCTTCAGATCCCGATGCACAATGCCCATCGCGTGCGCTTCAGCAAGGCCTTCCGTTGCTTGCAGCAAGTAACTCACAGCAACCGGAACCGACAACCGAGCACTCGTTTTGAGTAACGCGCCAAGGTCGACGCCTTCGAGATACTCCATGACCATGAACGGCATGCCCGTTGGCAATCGACCCACATCGAAAACACGCGCAACATGTTCACTCTTGAGACGCGATGCAGCGCGAGCCTCACGCAAAAAACGCTCGACGGATTCGGCATCTTCGAGCGCCGCTTCCGAAAGAAACTTGAGCGCTCGCGTTTCGAGCAGGTCGAGATGCGTCGCCGCCAAAACGACACCCATCCCGCCAGCGCCGATCTGTCGATCGACGCGGTACTTGCCAACAACGATATCGCCGGGCAAATAGGGGGATTGAGCGGGGGGCATGTGGGTCGAAAGCTCGCTCGCGACAGGCTACTCGAAAGTCGATGGAAAGCCAAGTAAACGGCGCAGCTACTTGCACGAAGAACGTGTGGTGGTCGATACGTCGAACCTGTGACCCCAAGAGTCCCGACAGGCGTGCAAAAACCAGTTTGGCGAAGCGCGACGCAGTCGGCAGAGAGTCGGCAGCGTCGATACGCGCCGCACGAAGGCTCAACGCTGCAAGAAGTTTTTGATCGACCAGTCGATCTGTTCGGCCTGGCGATCCATCTGCACACGAGATCCACCAGCTTCCAAGATGAAGACGCGTTTGTCAGTTACGAATATCGTCATCCGATAAAGATACGGTTCGTCGCCTTCGTCATGGCCAAACCTCATCTCCGTACCCGTCAAACCACCTCGGTTTTTTACATCCCGCTTCTCGATGAGTGCATAACCGCCAGTTTCCCGCATCCGGTTCTCGAGGGCACGGATCCAAAACGTTCGTTCACCTTTCGGTTCGTTGTCGAAGGCGCGAATGCCAAGAACAACTCCATCCGCCGTCGTCGCTCGGTACTCGGTGTAGGAATACCGGTCTTCCAGTTCGACAAACCCTGGCGGTGTTGCAGGAACAAATGGACGACACGACGCAAACGCCGTAAAAGACGCGCCTAGCACAAGAACTCGAGCAAGGGCAAACACGTTGGTGCTCCAAAGATGCTTCACGACAAACTCCTTCAGAGTGCCAAGAGACGGCCGAGGCCCATCTCGTAGAGCCAAGGGACGGGGAGATTAAAGGGACGCTTGCCAAGTTCTGCCGCTGATCGCGGCTGGAACGTCACAGTGATCGTCGAGTAGGCGGCGCGATCTTTCAAAAATTTCATGCGTCCTTCGAGCCGTTCGATGAGCAACGCAACCCGTTCGAGTTCACGTTCGATCTGAATCGATTCCTCAACCTTGGCAGCTTTGTAAAGAAGCTGTTCGAGTCGGTCGCGTACAGCGCGAGCGTTTTTCAAACGGATGTCGACATCGTTGAACTCTTCGGTGACGTCTTCGACTTGAACGTTACGGCTGAGCATGTCGCCAAGTTTTTCGATACGGCGCATCGCGTCCTCGAAACGAGCTGCGGGAACACGAATGATGATCGAACGATCGTCACGCTTGGCAAGAAACCCATCGAGACTTCGCGCGAGGGCTTCGACTTCGCCGAGAGAGTTACGCACTTCGTAGACGGCCATCTGCACGTGACCGGTGTAGACGAGCATGGGCGCATGCGCGGAGGACGCCACTTCTGCCCGCGTGTTTTCGCCCTTCTTGCCCGTCACCGCCGGAGTGGTCGAAGCAGGATCAGATGTTGGCTTTACGTCGGTTGGTTTGTCCTTCGTCGGGCCTGGGTTTGGCGCGGTAAATCCCGGTGCGGGGGGAGGCGGAGGCGGCGCTTCTTCACGGGCCGGAGCCTCTTTCTTGAACGACTCGTCGACTTCGCCACCGCTCCACAAATCGTTGTCGCTCTCGACGGATCCAGCTGCGACAGTTTGGACCGATTCGAACGAACGGATGCGGGATTCCTCTTTGCCCATCGGCAAATTCGCCGACGTCGTTGCTCCATCTACCGTGTAGATCGGCCGTTCCGCACTGGCCGCACTGGTCGCACCGTAACGCGCGCTGGCGCAACCTGTGGAACCGATGTGCAAAATTACGCACCCTACCGCGACAAACCTTTTCATCTGCAACATGTTGGTTGGTCCTGGAACATCGAGACGCAGACGCCGCATGGTACACGGATCACGCTGCAAAGCGAACAAACGTCCGCAAAGCGACATGAAATTCAGGCATCATGACGGATGTTTTTGGTTCGGGAACGGCGGGTTTGAGACACGCGTTGCAGTTCACGATGCCAATAGGAAACGCCAGCAAGCACGCCGGAAACGGCGGCGGCAACGAGCGCACCATCGAGCAATTCCGGAGCGGCGATCGCTGAAAGTACCGCGACAAACTGGACCACGGTGGCGAGTTTTCCAGGGATGTTCGCCTGCGCAGCCGCCTTGCGCGCGCCACGAAAGGACTGGCTGACGAGCACCCACGCAACAAGGGGCGCCTCCAAGATCTCACGCGACAAGAGCGCCAGAAGCCCCCACGTCGGCATGTCGTTTCGAACCAGAAGCGTGATCACGACCGTCATTGCGAAAATCTTGTCAGCAATGGGATCGACGACGGCGCCTACCGCCGTCACTTGCCCCATTCGACGCGCGAGCCAGCCATCGAATACGTCCGTGAGTCCCGCGACGACGAGCACGGCAAGCGCCAGACGTGCGTTTGCCACGACGAACGGGAAAACGACTGCGAGCGGCAAACGCAGTGCGCTTAGGACGTTCGGCAACAGAACGAGATCTGCAAGACGATAACGCGGCATCGAACGCCCCTCGCGGCGCTCAAGCTACGCGTACCGACAGCACCGGCACGTTGCTCTTGCGCAATACCCTTTCCGCAACGCTGCCGAGAATCAGGTGCGCCAAACCCTGGCGACCATGCGTTCCCATCACGATCATCGACGCTTTGAATTCGTCCGCGGCGGCAAGAATCTCGGTGGCAGGGTCACCTTGACGAAGTATGGCGCGCAAGTTTCCTTCCTGCTGAGCCAGAGAACTGACCGCTCGTTCGGCGGCAGACGTCACCTCGGAATGAAAACCCGGCATCAAAGACGGCTCGAGACCTGGATAGGTGTACACCGGAAGTTGGTAGACATGCACGATGACGACTTCGCCGCCCATACGCGACGCGAGGTCTTTGGCGATCCCGAGCGCTTTCATCGAAGCTGGTTCGAAATCGATCGGCACGAGAATCATGTTGCTTACCGTCGCCATGCGTGGCTCCTTCTTTCGATATCGCCGTTTGCAGTGCAAATACCCGACATTCACCGATGTCCCACCGGTTCTGCACGAGAAACCTTACGTGTGGGGGCGTCGATGTTGGCGCAAGAATCGATTCTACGCCACCTCGGAAAGGCGTCTCGCGACGAAGCTTCATTGACGGCATACCGAACAAAACAAACGTTGCGCTAGGGTCGGACGAACGCCTTGTTGAACGAGTTTCGAGCGTTGCGGATTTTCAATCGGACGAAAACGGCGCACGGTGAGAACGAAATTGAATCCACTTTTCCATGACTTGTGGGCATCATTCGCGCATGAGATCATGACCGTTGACGCCGAAAGAGAACACCCGGAGCATCAACCGAATCCATGAAATATCACGCGCTATCTGCCTTGGTGGTGTTGATTGGTTGTAACTCCGTATCGAGCATCGGCTGCAGCTACGAGCCTCCGCAAGTGACCGGATCGAACGGCGCGGGTGGATCAAGCAGCTCGGCGTCCAGCGGACAAGGAGGTTCGGCTGGACAACCTGGCACGGGCGGACAAGGCACCGGCGGACAAGGCACCGGCGGACAAGCGGGCGCGGGCGAATGCTTGGACGCAATGCCTCCGTGCGACCCCTATACCGGACCTGCGG
>JANORL010000806.1:0-23445 GCA_031415295.1 Polyangiaceae bacterium
CAAAATTCAGGGCTGGCGCGTCGCGCATCATTGGCCTAGACCGTAGAAGAGTTTGCTAGTTGCGACGAAAGCACCCCGTCATGTTGGGCCAATGGTTGACGCATACGCGCCGCATGAAACATCCAGCTTCCTAGGGGCGCAAGCCACGACGCTTTGATGTCGGAATGCAAAAAACCGCTCGCGCCACTCGTGGCTTGTTCGGCAAAAAACGTGTCCAGATCGCGGTCTCGAAAATGATGCACGACACCGGTGGATATGTAGAGGGTCGCGGGTTTGTCCAAACGGAACGCGTTTGTCACAGCAAAGGAGCAGCGTAAGGATTCTTGTTTGGCGAGGGTATCCGCTTCCAGAATCAGCCGGGCATTGTAATCGCACCCCAAGAGTTCCACGTCGTTGCCGAGCGTATTGGCATGTGCCAACCACCGAATGACATAACCCAAACCGCAACCAACATCGACGATTCGATAAGGCGGACGCACGCCGGAGGCGCGAAATGCAGCCAATACGGGAAGCAACAGCCGTTCGACACGTGGGCCTTGCTGGAACTCTTCACTGAGTCGTTGCAATTCGAGGTGGCTACGCACGAGCACGGTATCGACGAATGTATTGTCCAAACAACCATTTCGATGAGGCCACGCTTCGACGATGGTTTTTGCGCGCGACATACCGAGATGAGTGAATCGATCGAGCACTTCGTCACGACGAACGGGCAAACGTTCGAGCGTGTTGCGATCGTAGTTCACGACCAGATCGGAAATCTCTGGGCGTGAGGCGGGAGGAACGGGCAGTGGCTCGAGCGTAATGCATAACGGACCTTCGACGCAACGAGATTGTGCAGCGATGAAAGATTGCGACAACATTGTAGCAGTTACTGGCGTCTTTGGGTGAACGAAACGATCTTGGGTACAACCACTTGCCATGTGTCTGGCGTTTGCTAAACCTGTCGAGTTTTGGAGCGTCGCATGAATACCGCAAACGAATTCCCAGCCCCAACCGAAAACGCACAACACTCGAGGTTGTCAACCGATGAAGCAGCGATCGAGGCGGCGAAGCTTCCGCTCAATCATCGTTTCCGGCTGGGCGCTGAAATGACACCGGTGCAACGCGCGTACCTCGACCGCAATGGTTATTTGGTATTTGCGCAAGTCGCATCTGCGGCGGAGGTCGAGCGTATCGTGGCGGAAGTCGATCGCGTACAAGCGCAGTTTTTGGCTGAGGGTCGGCGAAAAGCGTATGGCGTCCCGTTGTGGTTCGGCCGTGACGAACAAGGAAACCCCTATTTGCAACGGACGGGTTTCTTGTCGATGTATTCGGATGATGTACGAAAGTTCGTCACAGATGCACGCTTCGAACCCATTCGGCGTTTGGTCGGTGAGAATGCGCGGATTGGGCACGAAGAAAAAGACGGCGTCGTATTTAATCGGTACATTCGAACGTACGGGAGTTTACGTCCGGGTTTGGCATGGCATACAGACGGATTGCGAGATGCGTTTTATGGCCAACTTCCAGGTCCGATGCTGAATGTGGGTTTACATTTTGAACGCATTACGCCCGAAGATGGCGGATTACGGATCATCCCGGGCAGCCACGTTCAGGGTTGGCGCGACTTTCTCTTTCGTAAAGTTTACTTCGTCGATCAACGGCCGGATCCCGATGAAATTACGGTGGAAACCTGGCCGGGCGATTTGACGGTGCATGATGGTCGCACGTGGCATCGCGTGGCTGCATCGCAACATACCGGTGCGCGTAGTCGTCGCCAAAGCATGTATGTGCCGTATGTGACAGGGCCGTATCAGCCAAAATCGGAGCATAGTAAGACCGCTTCGTACCTCCAGTTTTTCGACCTCGTGCTACGCGCCAAAAGCTGGTTCGCCAAGTAGTTTCTGCATTTCTTGCGTCAGCCCTCAATAAGGCGGCATCAAACGCCGGAAACCATGAGCAAGCACAATAACAAGAAAAACCATATTGCGCACCGGAATTGCTGGCCAAAACAACGGAAGCGGACCGAGCATTTGCTCCTTCGTGCGTAATGGTTTGTCTGAATCGAATGTCACGGCCAGTCGTTGCCCGAGCGCTTTTATCCACGTAATGGAGCGCGGCCAATCCTTGATTCCTTCGATCCAGGGGGCGGGAATGGCGCTCGCTCCGGCAGTGGCACCGGCCAATGCGCCAACGATGGCGCCCGTGCTATCGGCATCGCCTCCAAGCAGAATGATATCTTCGACGCAACGTCGGATGTCCGCAGGATTCGATAACCAACAATAAAGCGCAGCCGGGACCGTGTGCAGCATATATCCGCTGACACCTTTGGCAAAACCAAGCGCCTGCGCGAATTCTGCCACACTCGAGCCTCGGGAAAGGTGCTCACGAACCTGTTCAAGGGCTTGGCGCAATTCTTTGTCGCGAATGCGATGCAAAATTTCGTCGAGCAGTTCTTCTCGGGAAATGCCATGAGGCCCGCGATGTATTGCATGCGCGGTCGCCAGGGCAATGGCGAGCGCTCCGTCTTCGGCGCGAGGATCGGTATGGGTCATGCGAGTGGATAGGCGCACGTAGGATACGATTTTCTCTGGCTCATGGGCAAAACAAGCGCCAATGACGGGAGCGCGCATGGCGGGGCCATTGCCTGCCGAAAAGACGCCGCTTGTCTCCGGGGAAAAACCCATCCACAATTTTATGATTGCCCGCAATGTTGCCCAACCCACGGCCGCAGGCAATGCCGCAAACCATCCGCGCAGACGCCAGGCCAAAGATCGCGCAAAACGCCGTTCGTCATTAGGTGCGGCGAGAAGCGCTTGCGCCGTCATGCAGGCGTGTTCGGCATCGTCACTCGTCATTCCATGGCCAAAGAAGAATCGATGCTGCAATGGCCGATCACCGAACATTCGTAACGCTCGTTGAGGCGACAAACCTTCGCGCGGCAATCCGAGCGAATCACCAACGGCGGCACCAAGCAGGACACCTTGCATTTGATCCAATCGATTCGGGTGCGAGGTAGGCATGCTCGAGGGTGGAGCAATCGTCGTGCCGTGCGTGTTATAAGGCAAAATCCTTGTAGAAAATGGCGTATTGATTGATCCTGAAGGCCATTACCCACGCCAGAATGTCCATGACGAGGCGTGGGCACGCCAAGCTGTCAGCCGGGAATCGTGATCGGTGATGTCGTACTCGTCGAAGTGCGACATATGACGTCGCGTCGTCCTGTCGAAGCTCACTCCACCACCAGCGAACAACACGTCACCGCGCCTTCCGCTTTCGCCAATTCCGATAAATCCACGGTATGGATATCCGTGACAAACTTCGCCATCCGGTCACGCGTTCGCGGATATGCCGACGCGTACACCAAGCTGCTCCCAATGCGCAACGCATTCGCCCCATGTGGCTCGTCCGGGTCTACCGCCATGAAGGAAACCCCATCGAATGCTGATGGATCCACCCAAGCGGGATTCACTACGAGTTTGTCTGAGGTAATCAACGTTGCCGCACTCTTCAAATGCAAACACCCTGAGAGCGTCACGCCACGTACCTGATAACCGTACGGTTTAACCGCATTCGCTAGCGCTTCGACGCCCGCTGCGTCGCTACGCGTCGACAATCCCACGTACAACGTTTTACCAATCAGCAACACGTCCCCGCCGTCGATGGTTGCCGGCTCGGTGATGAATACAAGCGGTCGAAACGCCGCCAATGTTTTGGCAATGGTTTGTACTTCAGCCCGGCGTGAAACAGCTCCAGGACGCATGATCACGGCAACTTCGTCGAGTACCACGGCGGTATCCTCGACAAACACGGAATCGGGCAAATCCGCATCCGCTGCCAAAGAAACAATTCTCGCGCCCAATCGTTCCAGCGTTTGTTCGTACCGGCGATGTTGCACGCGAGCGAGATCGACGTCAATCGGCACACGATCGATATGCGTGAGTTCACAACGGGCAAACGACGGACTGACAGCACGACAAATGGCGAGGGTCATGGCGCGCGAGTGTGCAACGAACGGTTTTGGAATGCAAGTCGTTCGTTGCAAAATGAAAAAACTTGATGCGCGTAACCCTGTGACGAATCGAAACGCACCCGCGGTGATGTGTTCGAAGAATTATGCCGATTTGCTCTTCTTCGCCGCCATGTACCGCCGGACGCCCATCACCACGGCATCGCCCAGGTCCAGCGGCAATCCCCGACGAATCGCTGACAAGCTTTTTTCACGTAAACGCAATTTCGTAATATGATGCGCGCGCCGGTCGAGTTGCGCGAATTGCGTCGCTGCCGCGTGCGTCCGTTCAATCAGTTTGTCGGGCAATACCAACTCGTCGAGCATTCCTACGGCGAGCGCTTCTTCCGGCGTGTACATTGCGGCAAGGATTGCGGCGCGTTGAAATTGCGCAGGAGTCAAACGTAAACGTAGGACTTCGGCGGCTACGCGCGGCATGGGCATACCAATGGCGACTTCGTTCGCGATGTACTTGTAAACGCCTGCAACGCCAATTCGATAATCGCAAGACAGCAGTAAAAAGAGCCCCATGGCCATTGTGTGACCCGTACTTGCCCCAATCACCGGTCGCGGAAACGATAACAAACGTTCGGTCATGGCAAAGCCGGATTTCAGCATACCCACCGCCGCCGTTCCTCCCGCCCCCATTACCTTCAGGTCAAACCCCGCGGAAAACGTTTCCGTTCGACCCGTCAGGACGATCATCGCCCCGTCTCGCTCGGCTTGATCAATCGCGTCCCCGAGTGCTCCAAGCATCTTCGGCGAAAGCGCGTTGCGTTTGCCGTCGTCCATCGTAATCGTTGCAACTTCGCCTTCAAGCTGATAGCGGACCGGTGAATCGCTCATGAACTGCTCCTGCCAAGTAGAAAAACGCAGCATAGTCCAAACTCACCCGTGTGCTCGTAAAAAATAACCACGCCCTTTGGATGACGCGGAACTTCACCAGCGTTCTCGGTCCTGTAAAAAGAGCGCGGCGCTCCAAGCGCTCTCGTTGTGACGTGTTTTCGTCAAAAATCATTGCAACCAATCGTGCATACGGATATGCCTGCACCATGAAGAGCCTCGTGACGAAACGAAATCCCCGGTTGCTGTTGAGTCTTTTCGTCACGATCGTGGGATGCGGCCCGTCGCAGACGGCGCATCGACTCGTTCCGCCCGTTTTGCCTCCAATGGACCAGGAGGTTCAGGCGGCGCCCGTAGCGACGCATGTGGTGGCGAACGCTGGCCCTGAAGCGACGCCAAAAACGCCAGATCCCGCGCCGGTCATAACGAAAGAGCCTGGGCGATCGACTGGACCGTGTCCGGCGCCGAAAGACGACGCCAAACGAATTTTGGCACAAGCGCTCGAATTAGAGAAAAAAACGAGCGATCCAGGGCCGCACCGCGCCATTGCCGAAGCCATTCGTATGCGTCTCGATACCTTGTTTCAACATGGTTGTTATCGAAATCTGGACGATGAGCATCTGCTCGAAGCTGTGGCGCAAATTGCGCCCGATCCCAAAGATTTCACTGAGAAGCTGGATTTACGAAATCACGGCGATCTGGGTCTTGTGGCCTATTATGGAACTTATTCCAGTGGGTGGATAGGCCAATATCGCTGGGGCGACGGAATGATTCGTACCCGCATTCTCGTCACGGGCGAACGGGGCGACATGGAAAAACAGTTTTTGGCGCTCACTTTCAAATTGGCCAAATTGCCCAGTTATCCCGAACCGGTCCTTGTTTTGGGGAATACGCACCCGTGGATGTCGTCCTGTTGGCGGTCCATGCACATTCGGATTTTGGCGCCGAGTGGTGATCCGCTCAAGCCCATCGCTCTCTTGGACAAACCACTCGACGGTCGTTGGTGCGAGGGGATAACGAGCGAAATCAAGGGAGACACGGTGAGTTTTTCGTACGAAAGTTGGGGTGGTCCGTGGAGTTTTGGACGCGTGCAGCGCCCCTATACATTGACGTACGAATACAAGGCCGGCGCGTTTATCTCGCATTTCGGTTTTCCGCCGCGTCTCGAGGATTTGCCCGAAGATTGGCTCATGCGGGATTGGACGTTGTCCCAAGAAGCAACGGTCGAAAGTTCTCGGGGAACGTTGCAAACGACTCATGAAGTGTTGCACCGCCAATTGATCGAGCGTCGGAGTAACGATTCCGAATATTCGCAGGAGCTTTTTCCTGTCTCCGATACGGAACGACGAATCGCCCTGTATTGTGCGCATCGCGAAACGGGTAGGCCGTGCACCGAGTGGCCCAAACCGGTGGACGTCGTCATCGAACGACGTGATGGCATTTGGTATGTGAAGGACGTCAGGTCGCGCAAATAAAAAAACCTGCCAAACACTTACCATCGAGTCTTCATTCGTGTATCATCGAGTCGCAATGAGCCGCCTTCGATTCCTTTTTCGACAACACGCCTACGATGCCGATCGCAGTTTGTACATGCGACCGGCGTTGATCTTGCTGGTTCTGGCGGCGATTGCCGTTGCGCTCCCGTTCGCGGAAGAACGAGTCGACGTTCTACGCGCCTTGGGTCGACGATTGACCTGGGCTGTTCCCGATGAACCTGCCGCAGTGCAAGTGGTGCTGAGTACCATTGCCGGCAGCGTAATGACGGTCGTTTCAATTATTTATTCGGTTCTCATCGTTGCGTTGTGCCTGGCCTCGACGCAATTCTCGCCGCGTATCCTTGCGGGTTTCATGCGGGATCGTACCAGCCAACATATTCTCGGATTGTTCATCGGCACGTTTACCTATTGCTTGCTCGTGTTGCGATCGACACACACCATTCCCGTACCGTTTGTCCCGACGACCAGTGTGTTCGGAGCGCTTGTTTTGGCGTTGACGTGTCTGGGCTCTTTGCTTTTTTTCGTCCACCATATGGCGATGGCTATTCAAGCCAATCACATCGTGGATCGAATTGCCCGCGAAACGGAAGTAGTCATTGATGCCGCATTGCCCAGCCAAACCAATCCTGGACAAGACCCTCCGCCTTGCCCCGCCGCCACAGAAGGCAACGTCGTTCGGGCTACGCAATCAGGATACGTGCAGCTTTTGGCGCTCGAAGATCTTGCCAATATCGCTCGTGCGCAAGATGTCACGCTTTATCTCGTGCGGTCCATGGGCCAATTCGTCCCTGAAGGTGGGCAACTAATCATTGCGGATGGTCCGCTCAGTGAAAATGCGTGTATTGCGTGTCGCGAAGCATTCGATTTGGGTCCTGTTCGGACGATGCAGGATGATTTCGAATTCGGTATTCGGCAAATCGTCGACATTGCCCTGAAGGCGATATCTCCGGCGGTGAATGATCCCAGCACGGCGGTGACATGTATCGACCATTTGAGTCGTTTACTTGGGCGCGTTGCACGTCGCGGCGATGCGGAAACGGTACGTCGGGATGAAACGACTGGTAAAGTGCTTGTCGTGCTGCCGACACATGGATTTGCACGAACGCTCGATCTGGCGATCAATCAAATTCGCCAGTATGGTAAAACAGATGTGGCGGTGATGTTGCGTCTTGTTCGTGCACTCATCGATGTAGCAGACATGACGGATCGGCCAGCACATCGAGCCGCGATTGCGCGCCATGCGAGCATGATTCTGACAGTGACCGCACCTCTTGCGGCTGACGATCGCCAAGAACTGGATCGACGTTTGGCGGCATTGTTTTCACGGCTGGGGATTCCGTTTCAGGCTTCGTCTGGAAATGGCGTTGCGACTCTTGACACCGCTTGATCGCGACCCATATTGTAGACCTTGATGAGCACCGCCGCATCGCTTCACCTCGCTCGAGCCAGCAAAGCAGCCCGTCTATTGAAAGACGCCACTTCGCAAGAAGAAGCGGCATTGTTAATGGACGCGGGCATGAGCGAACTGAATGCAGCGTTGGTTGCGGCGCCGAAAGCAATTGCCGAGCGCGTTCAGCAGATGGTGAACGAAATTGCGCGGCAAATGATGGGTGTCGTGAACGAAGATATGCTCGGCGACGCGCTCGAATCCGCGCGAGCGTAGTCTTTTCCGGCAAAAATCGTTGGGACCACGCCATTTAGTGTGTTCCTGCGCTATTTCGTGGCTTTCCACTCGTAGAGGCACCAACACATCGATGTGCTGGCGCCAAGATCGTAACGGAATTCGAATGCACCTTGTGCGTGGACCTTCACCGTGAACGGCGGATCTTCATCCGGTGCGTTCGCGAGCGGTTTGCCCACGGTAATCGAGTAGTTTTGCGTGAGTTTGTCCGCGGGCCATGTACTTGATGCGAGCTTCCACAATTTGGCGAGAACGATTTCTTTGCGTGCCGCGGCGTCGGATCCGCTTCGCGCGTAGTCAGTCGACCCGAGCACCGTGTGGAGTCTACGCGTGCCATCGGCTCGGGTTTCCACGAGGTTCAGCGAACGACAATCGTCACACGCATCGTTCGGATCGCCACCTTCGGCCGACCAAAATGACGTCCCAACTCGACCAAGTCCGATCCAGAGTCCAGTGTGCGAACTGTTTGCGAATGCGTCGGCAACGAAGCGTGCAATGGCCCCTTTTTGCGGCGTCCATTGTTCAACTTCCACCGTGCGTCCGCACATGCCTTGGTAAGACACGGTCGCGGCAGCGGCAGGCTGGGCGCCGAAAATGGCGACGATTGTGACAGCAGAAAAGACGGTTCGTCGTGGGCCGTGACGGGTGGGCATAGGCATGACCTTGCCATAACGCTCGTCGCAGGGGCAAATATTTCAACCAAATTCAGGACCAACTTCTGGTACGGCGTATTGCAAGCAAATTTCCGGTCAGGGACGAGGTTGCGATTTCGATTCGATGCTGGGCGTACCACGCACGGGCGACTGCCTCGCTCTCGAAAAACAGAGTCGGATTCTCTTGGCCTCGATGGATAAATTCTGACGTTTCCGGTTGCATACGACGTGGGTGCGGCACTTGGCACGACCGAGCAACAGAATTGGCGCCTGTTTGCGTGGTTATCGGCGTCGACCGACATGGCCGCGGTTGGGCCTGCTATGGGCGAATCGTTTGGCACGGCGACATTTTCCGTCGTTTCATGCCAGCAATATGGTGGGTTTTGTCAGACGACGGAAAACGTGAATATCATGATTGACCAGACCGCGCCCTGACGGCCCGTCGACTTATCAGCTCACTGTTGCGTGGAATCTCGTGGTGGCTGTGGCGAGCGCGCAACAGCGACCCAATACGCCCAAGCGATAAATACAAATTGAAAGGGTAGGCGCATCCAGAGCGCCCACGTCGGCATGGGATCATTTCCAAGCTGTATTTGATTGAGAGCCATATTGATATTGGCAGGAAAAACGGCAACATACAAAGCGATGAGCCCCAAGCCTGCGGCACGTCGGACGGCCGGAATCAAGATACCGATGCCTCCTGCAATTTCGGCAATTCCGCTCAGGTACACCAGCACGAGCGGTGCCGGCAATGACGCAGGTACGATACGGACAAACGGCTGCGGAGACGTGAAATGCATCACGCCGACACTGGTCATGGCGAGCGCCAAAATGATCCGCAGGATTGTTTTGGTACGGCCATCGCTGGGCGCGGCCGTCGTGGTGGTCTTAGACATTGCGAAATCCGTACCTTTGCCTATGAATTTGGGTTTTTCGTCACGACATTCAGGAAGTCGACGACGCGGGAGTCAACCGTCGTCGGGTTGAGCGAGCAGGCGAGATGCAGAAAACGAATTAGTCGTGCGATTTTTTTTCGCGCCCATGGTGGCAACACAAATCGATGACGACGGCGCTGGCCACGATGAGAAACGCGTCTTCTCCAGGTGCGATATCGATGCAATACGAATCTCGGAAGTTGAACCAAGCTTTGGAAACCGTGGCGACGGTTTTACCGTGGCGTGAGAACGTGTAGTCGTGGTCCAATAAATTGCCTTGCGCTTCGAGGTCGTCGGGACCGGGGACATCCACTGTGAAAGAGCACCGAAACAGCGTAAAGAGATCCTTGCTTACGAAAGCGGCGACTTGTCCGTTGCGAAGAATTTCGTAACTGGTACGTAACGAGATGATCCGTTCGCTGATCACGCCCATTTCATGACCTTGGGCATCGAGAAACGACAGTTTGTCGCCGATGGAGAAGACCTTCCCGTCGACACGCGCAACGACGTTTCCACCTTCGTCGGTGATCGTAAAATCGTCACCGAGAGCGATCCAATCTTGCTTCATTCGATACTTCATGGCGTTTTCCTCTGGAAACGGACTACAACAAACGAGCGTTCGTGTCACGTTGAATCGACATTCCGCGATACATTTCGTTGCGTTGGCGTGGGTTCCAAGGGCAAATGTCGATGGCAAGACGAGGGAGTTCGTGTGGGAACACCGGAACACGCAGCATTACGGCACAATCAGACGCACCGCGCGCGGAATCACTTCAATCGCGACCTGCTCGGCGACTGCAAGCTCCTCGCCATCGACCTGAACTGCTGGCAAGGGTAAACCATTCTGCACATGAAAACGCAACACGAGCCGTGAAGCACGAAATGGCACCGGCAGCGATACTCCGACAGCCGCAAGCGCTTCGTCCAAAACGTCCTCACCAACGAGGTCCACGAGCCCCTTCGCTACCCAACGTCGATTGTCCGGAAAAGCCAGCACTTCGAAGAACCCATCATCGTGTCTCGACGTTCGATCAATGACCCAACGACCAGCATACACCCGCGTTCCTTTGACCAAAAGTTCGGTCAATCGTGGATAGGTTCTCGATTGGCCATCCGCGAGGATCGTTACGCCAAAGTTTTCGATTGCCGTTGCTGACCAAAGCATTTGTAACGTCGCGATGGTATACACGCGCTGATCTCGAACCATTTTTTGCAGTAGCCGTTTTCCCTCGAGTCCACTGCGCAGCACGTTACGTTGGGCGATTACGCGGGCGCCAATGCCAAACCCCACAGAATCGACGAACAAAACGCGAACGGGTCCCGCTGGGGTCAACCATTCGAGCCGTCCCACATCGAGCCGTGTTTCCCGGCCCCTGACGATGACTTCTACATTCTTTTCGATCGCATTGTCCGACGTTTCGAGTCCAAAACTTCGCCCATGGTTATTTGTCGTTCCAGACGGCAGCATGGCGAGCGTTATGGATTCTTGCCGCTCGCTTTCCAGAAGTCCCTGCGTCACTTCGCGAAATGTTCCATCTCCACCCATTGAAATGATGCATTGGATGTTGCCCCGGAGAACGGCGTCTCGAACGGCCGTCACCGTTTGGCCATCGGGTAATGTCGGCAGCAGTAACGCGTGTAATCCCTGTGTTTTTAGCGCCCGCAAGGCGCGGTCGAAACGTGCGGCATTTCGCCCGCTTTGCGCGGTCGGATTTGCGACAATGAGGTGGGTTGTAACAGACATGGACGAGCCACATGAAACTCGATTCGCGCCACAAAATCAAGGGCTCATGGCGATTCCGCGATGTTGACCTTGTGGTGAACGTGACGGAGCGCGGGCGCTGATCCTCGGACGGCACCCAATGTGTCGGGACGTGGTGCAAAACGCACTCAGAACGCTTGACTTCCCGCGGCCGCTCGGGCAAACCCGCCAGAACCAACATGCGTTTGCACGTTTCTACCGACATTCCCCTGAGCGAACCGAACGTCGATTTTGGCTACGTCACGTGGTTTTCGGTCGATGTGTACGACGACGATGGTCCGGAACCCAAACGAATCGGGCACGCACGCATCGCGCGACTTCATGCTGAAAACGCGTACGATCATCACGATCCGCTCGTGCAGGCGCTTGCCGGCGCAAGTGCGGAGCTTCGTGCGCTTTATGATGTCTTCTACGAGGATGCATGGCTCAAAGAATGGGTCACGGATGGCGTCGATCACGACTTGGTGTACGTCCAGAAAATCGAGATGGATGCTGAATACAGTGCGCGTAATGTGGATTTGGCCCTTGTGCGGCGATTATGCGACGTCGTCATGCACGGAGCTGGGCTGGTCGTCATTCCATATTCGTCACCGGAAAAATTTGCGCATTGGATGCAGCTAGGTTTCGTGATGTCGACGCCAGATGTGAACCAAGGCTACCTGCATTTGGACCTCGATGTGCGTCGGCCACGCGTCGATGATCCCGACAAGCCAGGATATTTTCGATTTTTGCCCAACCCATTGCCGTTCGAAACGGAAAACCACCATTGACGCAACTGACGCAACGTTTCGTTTGGCCGTTGTCGACGTTCCTCGCCGTTCTCCGCAGTCCGCGTTCGGCCATGGTCGACGTCGCTTCGCGAGGCCAATTACGTGAAGGCCAAGCGGCGATGTTCGTGCTTGGCGCCGTTCATGCCGGTTTTTCGCTGCTGCTCCACTTTGCGGGCCACGCACCGCGTATGGGAATTCCTGGGCTCGCGCGGGAAAATCATTACTTATTCCAGGCTATTTTCGTCATTCCGCTATACTTCGTGCTTTTCTGGATGGGCGGGTTTGTCGCGCATGTTACGGCGCGTCGTTTGTCCGGTTCAGCGAGTCGCGATGCATCGCTGGCGGTTTTTGGCATTGCATATGCCATTCCCATGACCTTGCTTTTTCTCGTTCCCGACGTCGCGGTGTTCTTGACGCTAGGCTTCGGTGCTCTAGGCAAGGCTATGCGATTTTATGCACCCATCGCCGCGATAACGTGCGTGTGGCTCGGCGCCGTGGGTTTGTCGCGAGTGCACAGCATCGGAACGGGACGCGCCACCGTTGCCGCGTTGGCTGGCTTTTTTGCGCAAGCGCTCGTGGGCGGGTTTTTCCTGAGATAGGAGAGCAAATGGACCAACCCCTCGTTATTTTCGGTTGTGGTTTTACCGGGACCGCTGTGGCCAAGTTGTGGCTTGCGGCGGGCGGACACGTCGTGGGCACGACCCGATCCGTCGAACGCGCCGAGTTGCTTGGGCGTATGGGTGTGGATGTTCGTGTCGCTTCGAGGCTCGATGCCGAAATTGGTTTGTCACTCATTACCGAAACGTCGCGGGTACTCGTTACGTTTCCGCCGGACACCGCGACGGACCAGGCCATTCTGCCATTGTTATCTCGTGCGCGCTCTGCTGTGTACGTTTCGTCGACGGGCGTGTACGGCAATGCTTCAGGCCGCATCGATGAATCGACTCCCGTTGATCTCACAGAATCTCGTTCCTCGTCGCGTATTGCCGCGGAACGTTTGGCTCTCGCGGCCGGAGCGACGGTTTTTCGTGCCGCAGCGATTTATGGTCCAGGCCGAGGATTACACCTACGGCTCGCGCGTGGCGAGCATCGTATTGCTGATGGCGGACGCGCTGTCGTCAGTCGAATTCACGTGGACGATCTCGCTCGGTTTTGCGTCGCGGCACTTGATCATGGGCCGAAAGGTGACGTGTTTGTCGTGGCGGATGATGCTCCCGTCCCGCAGGCCGAAGTCATTACGTGGTTATGTGGACGGCTTGGCGTAGCGCTGCCAGTCGAAATCCCCCGTGAACAATTACCTGCCACGCTGCAAAATGACCGACGTATCGATGCCAGCAAGATTCGGCGTGTTCTCGGCGTAACGCTAAAGTATCCTACGTATCGGGAAGGATTTGCCCATTGTTTCGAGATGGAAGGACGGAAGTAATACCGTGTCGATCGGTATTCTCTGCTGCTTCAAAACGCCATGGATCGCAAAAATTCGGTCATGCCGAACGTGGTTTGAATACGTGGCCCAATACGTATCCCACGGGCGCGAGCGGAAGCGCTAACCAGAAAAAAACCGTACCAACCGCAAAGCCGAGCACCGTCCAGCCTGCCGCAGCAACGTGCTCGGAAGAGGTTGCTGGACCTAAATCACGATCAAGCCCAAGCTCAGCACGTACATCGGCAACCGTACGCGCGAGCAACGCATCATCGTACGTGTGGCGATAAAGGTTTTTGCTCCGGCGACCTCGAACGAATGCGGAGAATGTGCGTCGCGGAGCGAGGATCATTCCCGCCCCGAATCCACTGAGATTGAGTATCCACGCGGCGTACATGTCGGCGCAGTCGCTACCGATTTCCCATGCCGAGATCTCGAGTTCGCCAATAAAATTGGTTTGATAACCAGTCATCACGTGATGCAAGTCGTGATAACGAACCGCCTTCACCCGCGCTGGAGTATTGGGGATCGGGAAAGGAATCGGACCAAGCTTGAAGTCGACCCACGTGTCGTTATAACCGCCGTCGTTGCCAAAACCATTAAAGCGGAAATATTCCGCGCGAGCCTCTTGCAGGGTAAGACTTGCGTCCCAGTTGTCGCGATGACCCTCGCGGGTAACGTGTTCAACGGTGTTCATAGGAACCTCCAAAATGACGACCACAGTTTCGATGATCATGGTCACCGTTGTCAAGCCAAAACGGCAGTGATTCATTTACGGTGTAAGTTCGCTCGTGAGAATACGTTCTCGAAGCATCTTGAAAAGATTCGTTCTCGTTTTGTGCGGCGTGCCATTACTCCTTGGCTGTGGGTCCAATCAAAAAAAACTCGTCATGGCCGGCGATCCTCAGGCCCTTCAAGTTGCCCAAAATCCACCGCCACCGCCACCCCCACCACCACCGCCACCGCCACCCGAGGCTCCGTCGACGCCTCACGTTTGGTATGGCTGGCAGCTCCTCGTTGCGTATGCGCCGATTGATTTTGCTCTTGCGTGGGGAGCTTATTTCGCGATGCAAAAGGAGCTGAATACTGCCGCCCCGTTTTTGGCGCTTGGATATGGCGGGCATTTGATGGCGGGCAGCATCTTTCACAAATATCACGGTAGTGACGAGCGAAAAAGCACCGGCGCCATCTTCATGCAAATGGGCATCATGACCGTGGGCTTTACCGTGGGACTCATTGCGACGCCCGATGCGGAAGCCAAACGAATAGGAGGGCCGTCTACCGCGACAATGCTTCTGGGGTCCTTCGGCGGCGCCATCGTTGCGGGGGCCATTGATGTTGGCCTCATGTCGTGGAAACCCGTTTATGGATCGAAAACGCATCCCAATGGAGAATGGATAGCACTGCCTATACCCATGGGAGAAAAAGGTTTGGGTGTGGGTATTGGTGGAAGGTTTTGAGTTGTGTTCGTCATACCCAGCATCACCGTTATCACGTCGTGCTGCCATTCAAATGACCAACCAGCAGCCGCGCAAGCCAATTTCGGAAACGTTTCGGCTCGTCTGCTGAAGTGCCAAGTCCTGCGTTTTGCAGGACCGTCGGGCCGAGAACCGCCCCACCCATGAGCGCCAGCGTCGCCAAAACCACCGTGCGCGCGGTGTCCTCTCGCACGGGTATCGGTCCGTCTTTGTGCCGCAACAAACGCAATGCATGCGCCGCTTCGACGACATTCTCGAGCCTGACGTCACCCTCACCCACGTGATGTCCTTCCAGCGCCAGCCACATCACGACTCGCGCATGCCCCGATTGTTCGAGCGCGTTTTGCACATTTTCAAGCAATGCCTCGAGGTGCTGCTCGTCACCGCTCGACGCCATAAGCGCTTCAACGAGACTGGCATTGATACTTCGCAACGACCGATCAATGACCGCCTTCACCAACTGCTCGCGACTACCAAAATGATGCAACACCGTTGGATGGGACACTCCCGCGTCAGCAGCGACCTCTTGCAAGCGAATTCCCGAAGGCCCCACCGCTGCCAATCGTTTCTCTGTCGCATCCAGAATCAGCGTTCGCGCAGCGTCAGCATCCAGGCGCCGCCGCGGCTTCCGTTCGGTCATGGCCCCAGTATCGCTTAGTTTCACAATTTTTTGCAACTTCGATGTTCACTGTTGACAATGTTGTTCATAGACGCTACCCTAGGGACATGAGCAACTCGACTTCTTCTACAGTGACATGGCCGTCGTTTTCGTGGCTTCCGTATATTCAATTCGAGCCGGGTCGAGCGTATCGAGCGGCGCGGGTGGTTGCTGCGGATCCGGACGATTTGCCGCAGGTGTTTACGATTATCGAATCGCTTGCGTGCGATACGCTTTATCGTGTTGCGTGGCGTATGAAGCGTACGGAACGTGGTCGACGAATGCTTGCGGAGCGGCCGGATATTGTCGATATTTTGGCGGATCGGGAGGCATTGGCACGATTGCCTGAAGGATCATTGGGGCGCGCGTATTTGGCATTTGTCGAACGGGAAAAGATATCGGCGGAAGGCATTCGAGCAGCTGCGGATGCGGGTATGACGGAGTCGAAGCTTCCGGCGCCGCTTGACTGGGTTCATGCGCGTATGCGCGATACGCATGATTTGTGGCATGCGGTGACTGGGTATTCGGGGGACGTTCTTGGCGAGTCGGCGCTTTTGGCGTTTTCGCTTGCACAGACGTGGCATCCAGGCATTGCGTTGATCGTGATGATTGGTTTGACCAAGCTACGCGAGGCGAACGTACACAGCGACGTCGATCCATTGACGACGATTTGGGATGGATATCGTCGAGGGAGAAAAGCTGCTTGGTTCGTCGGTGAAGACTGGGAATCGATGCTTGCATTTCCTTTGGAAGATGTACGGCGGCGGTTGAATGTCGAAGCACCGCCGGTATATCGCGAAATGCGTAGCAAGGCAATCAAAGAGACATCGGGTGCGGCGGCATAAAACAACGAACCATTCTTCTATGGTGGTAACCTGTCGACTCGCGAACACGTCAAACCGGGCGTGATTGACGTGAATTCAGCCTTCACGGTACGTATTCGTCTGCGCCGATGTCGTAGCTCATTTCTTGGGGACGCGTGTCTCCATCGAAATCGAATGCCGGACCGCTCAACGCTTTTCCTGCATTACGACACGGAGACGTCATCGGAATGTGGAACGTCGCATCGAGCTGCGGATCGGCATTGATGTTGCTGCCGGCTCCTGGGAGGGCATTGATGCCTGCGAGCGAGAGGGGCATGAACCGACGGCTGCCGAGGGCAAACCGTTTGACGACGGACGATTCGAAATCGTGGAGGAAGCGCTATCGGCGCCCGAACCGGAGACGGATCAGCCGAAAGAGACGTTGGTGCAGATGACGAGAATGCCGGTGCGGAGGGATCGGACGTAATCGCTATCAAAACGTCGCCAGCGACGCCCCAATCGATACCGTCATGAAGTGCAGCCAGTTCTTCGTATACCCGTCATTTTCGGGCTTCGGATCGCCTTGTCCCACGGAACCACCACCCAAGTAGCGCAGATTCAAGAACATCTCGCCATTGGCCGGTAACGCGACGCCACCACGCAAGCTCAGGTCCACCAGCGCGCCGGTCACTTCGTTGTCGCTGCCATTGATGACGCTGATGGGCGCGTAAATACCGTCGACCTCGTACCCAACAAACCCTCCCCGCTCGAACGAATACCGCCCGCGGCTCCTCAACAGCGGCACCAGACCAACGTCTCGGTTCGACGTGAAGATGTCTCCATTCCGCGAAGCGAAATCGATGGTCGCATTGCGAATCTGCATGCTTATACCAATCGATAACTCATGCTTCGGATCCGCGACCAAATCATACGAGTAACTGCCACGGTAAAACGGAAACCCGTAACGGAAGTCCATCGGCGTTCCTTGTGGAAACTCCTTGCTCCCAATCGTCACGTCCCGCTGCAAAGTCCCCGCCGACACGATGTCCAACGGTTGGTAGAGAAATACAAACGTGTGCCGCCGCTTGAGTTCCAATTCGAGACTCAAACGACTGACCGCAAATAAATTGTCCTGGGCTCCATCCGTAACGTAATCAAAATCCGTTCCGCTTTTGCCAATCTGTATCTTGTGCGAAAGCACCGCCAAAAACCCAAGCTCCGCTACCGCTCGAACCCGATACCAAGGCCCAGGCGGGCGCGACAAAATCGGCGTCGCGGAAGATGCCGCACCGGCTGCAGACGAAGACACTCTCTCTGGCGACGTCGGAGGCGCGGATACTGCCACCGGCGCGACAGCAGGCGTCGGTGCTGCCTGCGGAATCGGTTCGGGCGCTGCTGTCGAAGATGAAGTCGACGACGGAACTGGAGCCGGGGCAGCAGGATCGGTTTGACCGAATGCAGGAAAAACAAACGCCAAGCTTAATGCAACAGGCGCGACGAATCGAAGGGCAGGCAAGGTGGGCATAAAGAACCATTTAGAACAGAAGCCTGTCCAGTCAAGGGACTGAAATCATCTCGTGCATGTGCGATTGCGAGCGCCTTCACGGCAACGGCGGCGGAAAAAGAGGTTTGGCACTACGTAGCTCGTCATCGACAAACCTCTACACGACCGCTCGCGCGAACTTACCCGCGTCGGAATCACCCAAATCCGCCGCTACGTGATCGTGAAGCATAATCAGCTCGACGCACGAATGACGGATCGTGTCGCAATGCCGCAATGCATGCAAGTGCCAGCCACTCGTTCGGTGAGCTTGCCACAACCGAGTTGTTGGTCCGTTGGGCCGATGTGATTCATTTCGAGTCGCTTCAACATGGTTTGTGCGAGCCATCGACTCGCCACGGAATGTAGTGCACGCAAAGAAACCCGGTCCCTCTCGGAACCGGGTTTCTTTCATAACGAGCTTCGGAATGATGATGTCGTCGATATGTTGACCGAAACGAGGGAATTAAAAGGCGGCGTTTTGGTTTTCGTGGGTCTCAAGGACGTGCAGTTTTTCCCGTGGCCACCCAAAGCGAAAGCGACCTCGAAAAAGACGGCCACGAAAAAGGCCGCACGTGAAGCAACTGGAGCACGCAATAAATCGGCTCGTTAGCGGTTTGCTCGCATGAAAACACTGTTTCTTGCGCCTGGTCGTGAACTCGCGACGCGTCTTGCCCATGACTACGGTACGATATTGAAATTATCGAACGTCGTCTTGCCCAAACTCGTCTGGTTATTGGGACTAATGACACCAATACCGATTGAGACCTGCGAGATGTACGAGGGAGTCAGGGTGCTGAGCACTGTCGTCCAAGTGATGAAATTGGGGGACGTTTCCATGATGAGTTTTCCAGCAGCCTCGCGGATACGCCACCAGCGATGCTCCAAAGCGACGTAAGGGATGCTCGCCTGGTCTAGGTTTGCGCCCATGTCGTCAACGCTCGCTTCCAGCTTCCCATTGGCGACTTTAAATGCGCTCGAGCCATTTGGCGTATATAACTGCCAGTAGGTATTCCCGGCTGCTCCCTTTTTGACGATGCTGGGTGCTTCTATCCAGATGGCACAATCGGTGAGGTTGTACGTTGTTTTGGTCACAAGCCCAACCCATTGGCCATCGTTGATGTTCTCGTCGGGCGTCACCAGCAACTGGCTGCCGGTCACGCTCATAATGCTTTGCTTGCCTTGGAGGTTCCAAAGGCTGGTGTTTACGGCGGTGCCATTGAAGCCATCCTCGAGCCCTGCGGGGTGACACGGTGGTTGTTCGGCCGCGCCGCCGCCACCCGTCGCCGAACCTCCGCTGCTGCTGGCCGACGCGCCGCCTCCTCCTCCGGCACTTCCCGAGGAAGTCATCGTTCCGCTGCTGCCATTGCTCGACATATCCTGCCCGCTCGCGTTCGAATCAGGCGCCAGTCCATTTACTTCAAGCACGCACGAGGAGAGTAACAAGAGGCCAAGCAAGGTGCCAGAGAGTTTGCCCATGGAACTCAGGATATCCGTCTTTTACGAGGCATGTCAACCGGGTTATTGTCGATGCGTTTTGACGGATGGCTTGCAGGTGGACATTGACCTATCCCTCGATAGGGGCGCCTAGTACTACTGCGGGACGTCGTCATGACTCGCACGCTTTGTGCGCCTCACCCCCTGGCCCCCTCTCCAACTTCGCGCCTACGGCGCTACGTGGAGAGGGGGGAGCGGGAAAAAACGAGGCTCTTTTCCCCCTCTCCACGCAGCATTGCGAAGCAATGCGAAGTTGGAGAGGGGGGTTAGGGGGTGAGGCGCATGCGCATTGGATTGAAAGTCCCGCAGTAGTACTAGGCATCATGGAAACGTGTCGTCCGCCGCCTCGTTCCAAGCTCGCATCGCCCCCGGCTCGTTGCCTGCCGCGCGCCAACGCCATGTAGATGCGCGTGACCGCCATCGGGCGCGCGGTTGCGCCGTGTGTCCCCGGGTTCGTCGAATCCAGAATGGCGGAGTTTCCGCTTGCCCCGTCGATGGCACAACCGTTGCGTAACGCCACGCACGCGCCACGAATGGCGCTCAAGGGCATAGACGATGGCCGCAAACTCGCAGGGTGCAATTTCGAATTGGTGCCCGAGAGACGCCATTGGTACCGAACCCTTTTGCGTCGCGGAGGACCGAGGAATGAATTGGCAGCGCCTGAATGGACGAAAACGCACCACTGGTAATGATTGCGAGAATGGTGGGGGGTTGCTGGCGGGGGTGTTCGTGGTGGCGGCGCGCTGGCGGCGTCCACCCTCCGCCATGGCGGCCGCCAGGTACCGACAGGTAAAACCTTCGAGAAAACGTGAACTAATACGTTTGGCACGGTGCGCGCATAACGCGGGCGGATGCATTCGTCCGAGCGTCGTGCGCAACACGCGGAAGGATACTCGTACGCATGTCATCAGCCCGAGGAGAGTGTTCTCTATCGAGTTGTCTCGACGTACTGGCCATCGTTTCGAGAGCGGATTGAGGGACTCGGGAAATTGCCCAGGTTTGTCGTGAACGAAGTAGACGCGTATTTGCGTTGCGGAATTCTGCAATACGGATTCATTCGAGCGGTTTGCAAGTCGTGCGGACTTGATAGACTGGTAGCATTTTCGTGCAAACGCAGGGGATTTTGCCCATCGTGTTTGGGACGTCGGATGAGTGACACGGCGGTTTGGCTGACGGTGCGACCAGGCAAGGCTGGTCCGAAAGGAATGAGTGATGTGATGATCTCATAAAATTCGGTTCATCGTCCAGCGGGTGAGAGTCCCGCCCGGCGAAGGGTGAAGCCCGCCTAGCCGGAAGTTTGCAAAGAACGGCGTCCACATTCCTTGTGTGGATGGTTTTTCCATGCTACCGCGGACGCACGGTAGAAAAACCCATGGAATCCTTTGATGAATCGCTCAAGTTTTTGCTCCACGAAGAACCCGCAGATTTTCTCCGGTTTGGCTTTGCAGACCCTGCACTCACCGTCGTTGGTCCCTGTGAAACGGATTTGCCTTCGCGAGACCGAGACATCGACGGCAGTTACTTTGTTGTCCGTAATGGTGTAAAAATGGTCGCGCACGTCGAGTTTCACCGGCGACACCAACGTGTCGAAGAACTGGCCATAGATGTCGCAGAAGCTCAGATACGGCTGTTTCGTCGCGAGTTATGTCCGGTTGTTTCGCATGTATGGGATTTGTACGGCGATCGCACGGGAGCGCTTATCAAGCCGCGCAAGCTCGCGGTTGGTCCGGGAACGCAATCCACCTACGTCCGGATCAACCTACGGGCCATGAAGTGGCAGCAGCTTTTGGCCAAAGGCCCTCCAGCGCTTTGGCCGCTGGTGCCGTTGACGAAGGACGGAGCCACGGAAATAGCTGTCAAAAGCGCTCGCGATGCCATCACATCGCGTGGGGATCAAATTTCTTCTCACGTGGCCGACCATCTTGCGGTATTATGGTTCGTCGCTGAAGCCGAGGACGTTCCGACGGAACTGGTCCAGTCGTACATCAAAAAGGCTCAACTCATGGAAAGCACACTCTACAAGAGCATTTTTGCCGAGGGCGAAGAACGAGGCCGAAGTCAAGGTCTTTCGCAAGGTCTTTCGCAAGGTCTTTCGCAAGGCGCAGCGCAAGCGTACGCAGCCACGATCCACAAGCTTCTGTGTCGACGACTTGACTACGTCGACCCTAGTGTACGTCAACGTCTTGCTTCTTGGCCCCATCGTGGAACGCTCGAAGCTTGGCACGACGAAGCCCTCGATATCAACGATGCGGAATCCGCTCGGATGTTGCTCGAGAAAATCCAGAAGACGCCGATGCCTCCAACCGATGACGGTTCGCCGCAAGCGACATAAGCGAACCCACCGTATTTGGCATTTGAAGGTGGGAGCGAAGGTCGCAGTTCCTCACATCCCCGGATAACGGGGAAACTCCGGCAAAGTATGCGCCTCCGCCATCCAGCCGATGCGTTCGGCGGTCTGGATATGGCATTGCACTGGGATCGCATCGGGATCGTCGAGCGTTGCCAGCTGGATATCGACAATTCCCGGCAACGCCTCTGCATTGCGGAAATAAAGACCGGTTCCGCATTTCGGGCAGAAATTGCGCATTGACGCGCCAGAACTGTTAAATGTGGTCGCCTCGCCCTGCGTCAAGCGAAACTCCTGCTCGGTGAAGGCGGCCCAGGCAACCGCAGGCGCACCCGCCGATTTCCGACAATCGCGACAATGGCACAGCACGACATGTTGCGCCGTCCCGCTCACTTCATAACGTACAGTGCCACAATGGCATCCGCCTTGGTGGGTCATACAGATTCTCCTTCTGCCGCCAGAGTAGCAATAAAACCGCTCACAGCGCAACGGTATTTCCCGAAAATGTTCCGCATCCACCCGTGAAACAAGTTACACCGTACACGATGGAGCAGTTCGAACTTTGGCCTCCCATAATCATCGAGTTCGTCACGCTACATGACGAACCGTCCGAGCAACTGACGCCCGTGCAGGAGTTTCCACTTTGACCCCCAAGCACCGTACTGCCAGAAATGATCGGTGCACACAGAGCGCTTCTCGAGCAAACGTGGAAATGTTGCACCGGACCAACTTTTTGCTTGCTTCGCCGGGTTCGTCCGAGCATGATGCGTCCGGTTTTCCGTAGAACAGAAAGAGAAACCCGCCCATGAGTCTCGTTTTCTATCATTCACCCATGTCCACCGCGTCGATCACCGAAGTCGTGCTTGCCGAGCTTGAAGTTCCCCACGAAGTGGTGGTTTTGGATATTCGAGCCGGAGACACCAAGAAGCCGGAGTTTCTCAAAATAAACCCCAACGGCAAAGTGCCCGTGATCGTGCATGATGGCACGGTGATCTGGGAATCGTCCGCCATTACAATGTATTTGGGAGAAACCTTCGGCGTAGAAAAAGGCCTTTATCCCGCTGCTGGGCCCTTGCGCGGCGAGGCTATGAAGTGGATTGCTTGGGGCGGCGTAACATTGGCCCAAGCCGTTGTTCGGTGGACGCACAATACGATGGATTGGGTGCCCGAGGATCAACGTAATGCCAAGATTGGTGAAATCGGCAAAACGGAAGTGCTAAATTGCCTGCGTATTCTCGACGACGCGCTCGAAGGAAAAGAATTTATTTGTGGCACCTATTCGCTCGCGGATGCCCACCTAAACTCGTTTATTGATTGGTTGCGCATGATGAAGGTCGATATGTCCGCCTTCACGCGACTCAATGCTTGGGGCGAGCGTTGCAGCGCGCGTCCCGCGTATGTACGCCTTATGGCGGCCGGCAAGTAACCTACGTAGTCGCGCTTGACTGCGCGCATCCTGTCCTCTACCGTCAATCACGTTTTCCAAGGATAATCTATGCAAACCAACACGCTTCCGCCTGGCGGTCTTTCCGCAATTTTCAAAACGATCGCGTTTGGACGCGGCCAAATCG
>JANORL010000807.1:0-17032 GCA_031415295.1 Polyangiaceae bacterium
ATGGACTCGTAGGACAACAACTCTTCGCCGGTGAAGCGACTCGTTTGGCGTATGCTACCGAAGAAGCGCAAGAAGGACGCGATGCGTTCCTAGAAAAACGCCGTCCAGCCTATTCCAAGTTTCCCTGGCATTATTGAACGACACGCATCGAAGCGTCGTCAATACACGTACGGCACGATGCGCCAAGGCACGCGCTTTTTGTATTCTTGATACGCTTCGCCATATTTCGCTGAACAACGCTTGTCGTCTCGACCCGCACGATCGAAGAGCAAAATGGTCAGGAAGACCCAGTAAAACCACGGCAACAGGTGCGAGAACCCGGCGGGAACCGTCCATGCCGCGGCGAGCGCGAGTTCCGGCACGTAATGGAAATGCCGCGCCACACCCCACCATCCTGAAACCAACAATAGACTTTCGCGCTTTTGCCCATCCGCTGTCGTGTACGGTGCACGAATCGTTTCGGGACGTTTGCCCCAAATCGTGGTTTCTCCGTTGGTCTCCCGCACGCGCTGGCGCTGGGCATCCGCGTCGTAGTTGATCCAAATTGAGAGAAGCCCAAAAGCCACCATGCCTGCAGCCACGGGAATCGACCATTGAATGGGATGGTCCACAAGGTAAAGATACGGAATTTCGTACGCCGAGGGAACCCACGCAAAGAGCCCCCAACACAGGTAATACCCGAATCGGTCGTGCATGATGTCGAGCGACGTGAAGTATCCGGATTCCCACCAGAAAAACTTGAACAGATACACGACGAGCACGCTCACGCCGGCGATCATCGATGTCGAAAGGACACCATGACGCTGCCATTGCGCTACCGCCAAACTAATGGCAATCACGCTCCAACCCATCATCGAAATGCGACAATTGACGAGTTGCTTGATGTTGACGCCGAAAATACGCGGGTGCAACTCGGGACCTTGAAAGAAGTCGAGAATAGGATACCCCGTGAGCACGGTATCTGGCGCCGTCGGGTAATTGCGTCCCTTCCACGACAGAAACACGCAAAGAACGAGCGCTGAAAGACACAATGTCACGAGCATGCTGCCGTAGTGATCGTAAAGTTTGCCAGGATCGAGCCAACCAAGCGGCCACGCGACACCAAAAAGCCCGATATGCGTGATGAACCAGGCGGCAATTCCATTGAGTTTGTATTCCGGCTGCACACCCGCCGGCGTCACAGGACCAAGGAAACGTTTGCCCGGAAGCCATTGCAACAGAATCGCCTGCACAAGGATCCAGCCCACGATGATTACGGCCGCCATCCACGTGGGCGCGGGCGTTTGCGACCACCAAACCGCGGGACCCGCTTTGGCGAATGCGACGAGCGATCCGTCATGAAATCGCGCCGTCATCCACAAAACGAGCATGAGGACGGGGGTCGTCATCATGAGCAAGAGCGGCCCGAGCGTCGTACGGATAATGCTGGCGTTTACTGGAGTGACTTTCGGCGGAGCGACTCGCGCTGAGCCTACGGGCAACCCGGTGAGTAAGGATTCTATGAAGGATTCGACTTTTGTCGCGGACATGCGCCGCGTGTTACCAGCGCGAGCCGAGCGCGCCTAGTAAAAAGAACGGCCAAGCAGCTCAAACGATGAACCGCATTGAGTCACTTGCTACGCGCCGCTTTGCCAAAGAAGTATTGGAAAGGCACGTGACTACGGGCAGCCCACGAAGATTCGTTGTGCAAATCGCCAGGAAATGCGAAATGCAAAAAATCGCGCCCATATTCGTAACCGGACGCCAACAATTGATCGCGCATCGCTGCGGTGTTTTCGTAGTTATCTTCAGGCCAGCCGCTATCGATGTAAAAACGCACGTTTTTCTTGGGTTCGGCTGCTACTCGTTCCATGAGATCGTCACGATATCCGAACGTACTCGACAAACACGCTGCTTTGCCGAACACGTGCGGATATTGAAACCCTAAGAAAAACGAAACGACTCCGCCGAGCGACGACCCGACGACCGCTGTATTTTTGGCATCCGTGAGTGTGCGCAAACGCGAATCGATGAACGGTTTGAGTTCGTTTACCATGAACTCACCGTACTGATGGTAACCTGGGTTCGTGTATTCATGCATGCGATCTTTGGCATAAACGCCGACGACGATGACTTTGTCGATCAGGTTCATATTGTGCAACAGCTCGATATTTTCATCGACACGCCATTCACTACCGCCGAACGCTTCGTCGCCAAAAAATAGGTTCGTCCCGTCGTGCATGTAAAGGACCGGATAACGCTTCAACGTGTTTTCTTCATATCCCGGCGGGAAATACACGCGGACACGATGGTTGGAATCGACCTTTCCTTCGGGAATGTCGACGACGGGCGAAAATGTCCCCCGAGTCTCCGAGAAAAAATGCGGATAACAACGTCGAATGGTATCATCACGCGTCGTGGCCAGGTAATTGTCACCTAGTGACCAGGTGAGGTCTTTGTCGGTTGCCAGGCCTGGTTTGAAATAGAAATACTTCTGATCAGACTTGACCGTAAACTCGGAAATGGTACGATCGTCGCTGACATAATCCGGCTCGACCGATGCATTCCAATCGAATTCCGTCCGCAGTACGACACGTCCGCGGTTCTGAGGGTAAAAGATTTGGATTTTTGCTTGGGTCATGATCGTCTGCTTTCCAGAGGATGTTTAACAGGCTGCTGCGCGTGAGGATCTCTCGAATTTTGCCGAAAAGCAACTGGATTTTTGCTGCGAGTGATGCGGGGAACGCCTACGGGTACGACGTTTGGGCTCCGGGCACTGCCGGTACCCAATCGATACGTGCTTCCTTGGGCGGTTTCTCGGGCGGCTTCGGAGCAACGTCCCCACGTTCGCAATCGACAGGAGTAAGGCCTGACTGGCCAAGACAAACGAAATAATTGGCCAAACATCGCGGTTGACCATCCAAGAGGCACACCGCTTGACCTCGAGCGCAATTGCTGCACGCAGAACGTACCAAACGTTGACGTTTTTCCGTTTCGTATTCTTCCATTTCCTTGCGCAGTTTCGCTTCGCTGATGGGTGCACTAAAAAGCTGCACGCGAAACGTGCCTTTCGTCGTCTTTTCAGGTTTTATGTTCACGACGATTCGCCCGCTTTCTTGCGGACAAAACGGAGTCACCGCATACGTATCGGTGTAAATCGGGGCCCAATACCCGCCGAGCCCAATAAACTTGGCCTCCACGGAAGCTTCGGGATTGAGCGATCCGTCGGCATCATGGCTCACGCGAAATGTGGCGCCATAACATTTACCACGCAAAACGGGAATGCTGAGCGACGATGGTTTGGTCGCATTTCGATCAAAAGGCATTCCTTCGGGCTCGAGGTCCCCCATGTATTCGGCAAGGCGCTTACGCAGCTTGGGTTCTTCTACCTCGAAGTGAAACGTCATCGAACAATCATTGGGCGTATACCCACCAGGGCATGTTCCCGGATAGGGGCCATATTTGTCTTTCGGAACGCACGTACGATTGGCCGCGCAAAAACCGCAGTAACCCCAATTGTTACAAGCTCCGCAACTTTTGACGTCAGCGCATTGCTTGATGGCGCTCGCGGAGTCTTGCGGATCGGTTCCGGGAGGACGCACGGGCGGCGCTTCATAAACGGGTATTGGGCCGGAAGGCGGAGCTGCAAACGCATTGGTGCCGCTAAACGTGCCAATGGGCGCCGAATCGCGCAATTCGGTGGTGGCTGATGCAGCGGGAGCTGGAGCGGCAGAGGGAACAGGAGCGAGTGCCACGTTGGAAGAAGCGGTGGTGGCTGGGTTTGTCTTCGTTGTCGTTGTTGATCCTGAAGGAGCCGCCGCTGAACATGCCAAGATTAGGGTCGATGAAATGCCGAGGAAGGCGGGGAGATATGAATCCGTGTGCATGTGGCAGTTATGAAATTGGTTCCATGGAATCGGTCGCTGCTCCCCGCGGGTTGCGCAGCTTCGCCGGCGGAACGAGTCCACCATAAAGGAACAATCGCAAGATCTCGAGCGGTGCCATCAGTGGGGCGGGAGTGATGAGGTCGTCGTGACCTGGATGCATATGTGCACGCAATTCACGACAATCATTGCGATGGCCGGGTTGATTCAGATCAAAACGAACGAATAGCGGAAACTGGTGTTCTTTTACGAGCTTCTCAGGGAAGACCAATTCGAAGTCGTAGGCGATCAATGCCAACGGACGGCGATCACGCATGTCAACCGTGATGGTGAAATGGAACCAAGCGCCGTCATTGCGTACGAAACGTGGTTTGTCTCCGCGTCTCTTGAAGTCCTTTTCCCCACCATAAATGCCAACACCTCCATCGCAGCTAATTGGCGAATCACCGGTCTTCAATAACTTCCAAACATCTCTCTTTTTCGTGGCCAGTATCCTCTTGTCCCGCGCCAGACAAAGCTCATTTCTAAGAAGATCTACCAGGTCGTCCGGACGATCTGGTAGGTCTACTTCGCGATTGCAAATGTATGCCGCCAGCAGTTCAATGCCCGTCATGAATGCATCAGATTCAGCCATTGAGTAAATCCCCGCGACGAAGCAAAACAAGCCATTCAGCGTATTCCGGATCCGACGGAAGCACTTGGGCTTCGGCACGCGTGATGACGTCGCTATCGGACAGTCCGGACCACTCGCGTAATGCAACAAGGCGACGCTCACGCTCTTCCGCAGTAAGAATTGGCAAAACCTTTTTGCATTGCACAACGTTAGCGCCAAGCCAGCTCGAAAAATTGGGCGCTTCTTGCATGATGCGCTGAAACGTTTTTTCCTCCATCACGAGCGCTGTTCGTTCATGCCGCGCCAAACGACTTCGCAGATGGTCAAGATGAGCCCACTCCGACGATTCCCACGCATCCAGGCCCGAAATGACGAGTGCGCCCTTTTCAGCGCCAACGAGAGTCGAGAGGATCGAAGCGTCGTGCATTTCGCTTATGCGACGAACCGAAAATCCCGCGAGCATCTCCGTTTCTTCTGCGAATTCGTCCGCGATCGAATGCACGTCCGCGCCAGGTTCGACGACCAGCACGATCCAATCGCCGTTGCCACGCAATGCGGAGAACAGCAACGCGACTTCCCCGATGTCCATGGATCTGAGGGGCAAATTCATGGCTCCCCAGCAATCTGCGCGAGCAATGGTTCGATCGTCGGATGCACTGCAAAACGCGGCTTTCCATCGGTGTATTCAAGCACGCGACGTGTTGCCAACAGCGCAAGATCTTTCTCGGAAGTTTGCACGAAGGTGCCGCTTTTGCGAACCCGCTGCAACACCGAAAGTTGTTCGGAATCAATCGCAAATAATTGTTTTCGACCGAATTGATCGGCTGCAATTTCGACGTGCCGCAATTCGATCTGCTCCGCGTCATCAAGATATGCTTCGCCTCCTGCGCTCTGCGTGAGCGCGATGAGATCACGCATGACGCCCCCGGACAGCGCGACCAAACGCTCACTCGATTCCGGCAGTAGGAGACCCGTCTTGTCACGTTTGTCCAGAACGCTGCGCAAAAATTGACGGCCACCAACACCGTCATCAACGTCAACGGAAGAAAGATGCCATACGCGATCAAAACGATCCAATACCGTTCGATGGATACCATAAAGCGCTGTCAGGGGTCCTACGAGGACAATTCCAATACCTATCGCCCGGCATTTTGGTATGGCCACGTTGACCAAATCGGAAAAACGAATAACGTCCGACATGCGATCCAACGAATCGATAAACAATATGCGGTCGGTAGTCCCTGGTGCCAATTCCTGAATAAAATCTTTAAGATAACCCAAAAATTCATCTAATGGATCGTTCGCCCACGGCGGGGCCTCGGGATCCAGAAAGTTTCCCAGAGATGCCATTCGCTCGGCAGTGAGATCCGACCGCTTCGCATCCAGAATGGTCTTACCAAGTTCGAGACCAATCGCGGCAACGAATCCAGTTGGACGGACTTGATTCGGATCGAGATGAAGACTCACGTCCACGTATGCAACCGCGACGTCGCCATGCGCCTTCAATCGCTCCTGCGCCACAAGAAGCTGCGTCGTTTTTCCCGACCCTACGCCCCCCACCAGCAAATGCGACGCCGACGGTTTGACCTCAAACCGTGCCGCAAGCTGCTCCGCAAGCGTTCGACCCGGACGTGGCACGTAAAATCCACGTTGCACAGCATCTCGCGGATCACTGCTGGGCTCGAAACAACCCATAAACTCGCGCCAGATCTCTCTTCGATTACGCACGGCGGCAGTATGCCCCTCACCTGGGCGAATCGTCCACTCCCAGAAACTGTGATCATCCCGCATAGTCTACGCTCAGGGTGCACGTGCCTCGCCCAAGTCCGCTCGATTCCCAATCCGATCCAAATCCGCCGGAAAAATCCGGACCGGCGCCTCCATCACGTCTCGGCCTGGCCATCAGCCGTGCCGAACTCGAACGCATCGTTCTTCTCTCCGCGCTGATGTTTTTTGCCGCGTTGCTTCTCGTCGTCGGACGCACTGCGCGTGACGCGCTCTTCTTGACGCGATTTCCCGTTACCTGGATCGCTCCCATGTGGATCACCTACGGCGCCGTCTCTGCCGTCGTGGCCTTGGGGTACGAACGAGCGATCCGCCGCTTGTCACGCGCGCGTTTCGGCACTGTCTTCGCCATCGTTGCCGCCACCACGTACGTGATCTTGCGCGTGCTCATCGGCTACGACGTGCGCCCCGCCTATTTCGTCTTCGCGATTTGGTCCGAAGTCATCGCGAATTTGACCGCAATGTTGGCGTGGACCATCGCGCAAGATTTGTACGACGCGCGCAGCGCCAAACGCGCCTTCGGTTGGATCGGCGCTGGGCGCATCACGAGCACGATCGTCTCAGGGCTCGCCGCCGGTGCCTTGGCCCCCATCATCGGTACGGAAAACCTGATTCTCGTACTCGTCGCGGCACTCTTGGCCGTCGCTTTGCTCTGCCGCGTCATCGCCCGCCGCCATGGAATCGTCGCTTCGAAGCGCCCGGACGACCACGCACAAAACAAAAACGACTCGATGTTGTCCTCACTGCGATCGCCTTATGCCGCAGCGATCGCTGGAACCATCCTGCTTCTTTTCACAGTCCTCACCATCGGTGATTACCAGTTCAAAGCCATTGCCCGCTCGACGTACCCAACTCGCGACGCTCTCGCTTCATTCATGGGGACATTTTACGGAGTCGTAGGGTTTGTCGGACTGTTCATACAGTTTGTCGTGACACCCCGCATCTTGAAACGATGGGGCGTCATTGGTGCGGCATCAGCGCTTCCCATCGCGTTTTTGGCTAGCTCGGCATTACTCGTCATCGTGCCATCGATGCCTACCGCCGCGATCCTCAAGACGAGCGACAACGCACTGCAATATTCGATCTTCGACGTGACATTGCAGCTTCTGCTGTTCCCGTTTCCCGCGGCACAACGCGAACACGTACGCACTTTGTCCTTCGCGATCATGAAGCCGCTTGGATATGGCGTCGGTGCGATTTTGCTTTTCGCGTTCGCGCCATCGGGACCTGCCAGCGAAGCCGGACCGGCACTCATCGCCGCCGCCGCGAAACTTGGCTCGATCACCCTGCCCCTGGGTTTGATCGTACTGCCGATGTTGCGGAAGATTCATCGAGGGTACGTCGACACGATGCGCGGAACCCTGGTGCGCGGAAGCTTGACGGACGATTTGCCCGCCGAACAAGGTCGACTCGACCGCGCGCTTTTAGCCGCCCTGCTCTGTTCGGATGCACCTCGCGTCTTGTTCGCCATGGACCGGCTGCGGCAGATCGATCCTGAACGTGTACGCACCGAACTGCCCGCGCTCATGCGACATGATTCGCCGCAAGTTCGCGCGGCAGCACTTCGACTTTCCTGGACGCTGTCGCATGAAGGTCGCACGGAACTCAGCCGCGAACGACTGGATGACGAAGACCCGGAAGTGCGAGGTTTGGCAGTCGAAACCATCGCCCGTACGTTGGGCGAAGATGCCCATGACGAACTCTCCGCACTCGCATCACGGCAAGACGACGCGGTACGAGCTGCGGCGATTGGCGCGCTTTTGCGTTACGGAGGGCTCGATGGAATGCTCGACGGCGCTCCGCGGCTACGCATGTTGCTAGAGAGTCACGACGCACGCGATCGAATCGTCGCCGCCCACACGTTGGGTCTTGCAGGACAAACGTCACTCGAACGAGCCTTGGCCCGCTTGCTGGACGACGAAGATCCCACGGTTCGCCAAGCAGCGCTCGTTGCTGCGGCGACGACGGCCACACCACGGCTGTTGCCACGCCTCATCGAAGCGCTCGATCACCGCACACTCCGACGCTCGGCAACGAACGCCATTGTCGCTTTGGGCGACCGCGCGGTTGCACCTCTGTCGATCACGCTCGCCGATGTCGAATCCACCGCAGCAGTACGTCTAGCAATACCCCGCGTCTTGTGGCGTATCGGAACGACCCAAGCTCTTTCAGCACTACTGGACCACATCGACGAACCCGACGATCGAATACGACAGAAGATCCTCGCCTCAGGCTCTCGACTGCGTCTGGCCCTAGGCGCGCCACCAGCCCCGCTTGGACCCATTCGCGCACGCATCGAACGAGAAGCAGCGGGGCACGAACATGACCGCAACTTGTATCTACGCGTTCGTCCCGTCGTATCGATGCCGCTGCTCGACGACCATGTTCTCGTGCGACTACGCAAAGGACTCATTCGCATTTTGCGCCTTTGTGAACTCGTCTATCCACGAAACGTGGTGGCTAGCGTGCGCACCCATGTTTTTGGCAAGGACGCGTCATTGCGCGCAAACGCCTTCGAAGTCCTCGAATCCTTGCTGGATCGACAACAAGGTGCGCGCCTCATCAAGCTTTTCGATCGTTACCTCGAACTGACGAGCGCGTATCCCGAGAACACCAGACTCCCCGCCACAACCGATATCATCGAGTTTGTCAGAGCAGAAATCGCGTCGGACGATCCCTTCCGGGCCGCGTTGGTACTCGATGCGATCGCGACCAAACGCATCGCATCATGCACCTCGTTCGCCGTCGAAGCGCTGACGCATCAAGAACCTCTCGTGCGCGAGGCGGCGGCCATTGCCGTTGTGGAGATGCAACCCGAAGGCGCTGCGGAAGCGTTGAACCGGCTGCTCGACGATCCCGATCCCATCGTCCGAACGTGGGCAATTTTTTGGAAACGCACGGGTCAAAGCGGACTCGACGCCGGAGATGGCATGTACACGACCATTGAAAAAGTGCTCTTTTTGCAGCGAGTTCCGATCCTGTCGCGTATCTCCGGCGAAGAACTCGTCGGCCTCGCGCGCACGGCCGAAGTGCTGACGTTCGCACGCGGCGACGTGATCTATCGGCAAGGCGATCCAGGCGGATCGATGTACTTCGTCATCACGGGCATTGTGAGTTTGTCCGTGGACGCCAAAGAGGTCGCTCGGCGTTTGGCCAATGAGGTGTTTGGAGAAGCGTCGGTGCTCGATCGCGAACCGCGCGTGGTTACGGCCAAGGCCGAAGAACCAGTGGAAGCGTTGCGCGTGTCGGCGGAAGATTTTATTGCGGCATCGCAAGACGCGGTGGAAATTGCGATGGGTGTACTTCAAGTGCTGAGCCGCAAGCTGCGTGAAGCGGACCGGCGTTTGTCCAGGGCCGAAGATGAAGTCACACGACTTCAGGCGCTCGCAAAAGTACCCACGGATTCCCCAACAACTACGGAGTCGAAAGGTTCGTCGCCGATTTGGTACGACGAAGAATGAGCGGTCCAGTTTGTCTCTCGGGGGGTATGGGGGCAGAGCAGTCGGCTCGTCTTTTTTGGGCGCAGCCCAAAGACTCAAAGAGCCGCCTGCGAGCCCCCCATCGTGACTGGCCTCGCGCCGCGCGTGTCCCACACGCGCGCAGCGAGCGTGCAAATCACCGGGCCCGCTTTCGAGTTCACTTGATGATGCGCGCTTCGACCATGCCCGCCCGCAAATCGTCGCGAAGGACGACTTCGTAGCGGTTCGAATCGAGGCTGCCGGACCGCAAGACGAAGATGATCGCTTGAGCACGGCGATCGCTGATGTCGCTCTTCACACCCTTGGTCCCAAGCGAAATACTGACTTGTTCGATCTTGGGATTGGCGCGCATCGTCGCCGCAATCTCTTCGATCGCGGCTTGAGCGTCGTCCGTGAGTTGATCGCTCGCAATCGACGTGAACTTGATCGGCGGTTTGATCACAAACGATTCGCCGGCAAGTCGCGAGAACTTCGGGCACCCATACGGGGGAACACCGGGTTCGTTCGGGCACGTGTCTGCAGGTTCCGGAATCAGATCGTTGTCGATGTCCGGGCAGCCATTGGCCAATTCGCTCTCGTATTTGACGCCAAGGGTATCCGGACAAGAGTCTATTTCATCCGGAACGCCATCGCCGTCCTTGTCGGCCGCTGGACAACCGCGTTTGGCAGGATCCTTGTTGTCCGGTCCAGCTTCGTCCGGACACGCATCGTCCTTGTCCAGGATCTTGTCGACGTCGCGATCGGACGGTCCTTTGGGCACCGGAGCTTTCGGTCGGCCACCACCGACATACGCGACACTGAGCACGCCACGGAAGCTCGGAGCACCTGGCGCCCAGCTGAAACCAGGACCTGCGCTGGCGCCGATTTGCAAGCCTCCCAAGGCGATTCGAGCAGAAAGCAGCGGCTCGATCATCATGTCGATCGACGTCGGTTGTTCCTTCGCCGTTGTCCCGAGCGCTGTTTGTTCCTGGGTGAACACGGCGATTGTCGGTTCAAACCCGAGCCAAAACTTGGATCCCAGACGATATTGTCCGGCACACGCCAACGCGGCCCGATCACCATCGTGAAGAAATCCTTCGACGCTACCGAAGAACATGAGGGGCGAAATGGACACCGTGCAGCCGTAACGAAGGGCGTTTTTTTCGCCAGCCAACCCAAAATCCACCTCGGCACGGATCCCTCGATCCGACATGAAGGCGGCATCGGAGCCCATCGGTGCCCAGAAACGAGCTCCAACGACAAACGTCATCGACTTCTTGTCGAGGGGACGGAAATGAATGCCTGCGCGAAGATCTCCGACGCCGAATGGTGCGGGCTTGGCAAAATCAACGTTGTAAAGCTTGAATTTTGCGGTGACATCGCCACCGACGTACAGCGCGATCGGCAAGGCGAGATCCACCGTGAGCCACGGCAGAGGGGTAATCGATCCGCCCACATGAGCGAGCAGTGCATTCTGAATGGGATTCGCTTCGACTTTTTCGACGCCTGCCGTGTCGACACTGACGACCTTGAGGGGATTCAACCCAAAATCGAAGGCGGCACCAAACGCGAACTCAATGGTGTTGATGCCTCGTTCATGCGCGCCCAACGCACGAAGAAACGGGCTTTCGGGTGACGCCGGTTGAAGCTGATCGATACGCACTCCCGCCGTCGGGCGTGCGTTTTCGGGCGCCGCCGTCGCCGTGCCGGCACCACCGACACCCACTGAAAATGCAACGACCCCCGCCCATCCTTTCCGTACAAGCACGTCCCAACCTTACATGCGTTTTGCCACTGCGTGAAAACTTTGGGTACGTGATGTCGACAGAAAGCTTGTTCAGTGAGAAAGGATCTGAGCCGTCATCCGTCGAACGGCAGCCACGCAGGAACGATGCTTGCAAGAGCTGCGGGCGAGCGCTTTCCAGTCTGGCTTCCGCCCCACGAACGACTCATCATCGAGGTACGCCATGCACCCCTTCAAATCCTCGCCCAAATCGAAATCCCTTGCTTCCAAGGCCACGCCGCGTGGCCGAAGTCTCTTCACCATCACCCTGGCAGTCATCGCAGCCGCCTTTTCGTTCACACCTACGGCGGTACACGCAGATACACCCGTCAAAGGTTTCTTCTCGGATGAAGAAGGAGCCCAGCCTGCCGACGTAAAAATCGAGGTGACGGCAACGACGGCAACGCGAGTCGACGCGAATGTGGACGCCAGTGCAAACGTGGCCATCGAAGGCGACGAATTCGACGTGGACACAGACCCGTCTGCTCTCAGCGATTTTCGTGAACCCTTGGCTGACTACGGCTCATGGACCGATGACGCGACGTACGGCACGGTTTGGTTTCCCAACACGACCGTCGTCGGCGCGGACTTTGCGCCTTATCAAACCTCTGGTCATTGGGAACTCGACGTCAACGACGACTGGATGTGGGTCAGCGACTACGATTGGGGCTACATCCCGTTCCATTACGGCCGCTGGGTTTGGATTGGCGGAACAGGTTGGGGTTGGATTCCCGGCCGCGTGTACGCTCCTGCGTGGGTGAGTTGGCGCATGACGGATTATGGCTACGTCGGTTGGGCACCGATGGCCCCGTCTTGGTACTGGTTTGGCGGAGCAGCCGTCAACGTTTGGGCCACGCCGTATTCGGCCTACGTCTTCTGCCCGTCGACCTACGTTTTCAACCGTAACGTGCACACCTATGTCGTACGCGATCGCGACGTCATCCAACGCATTGGTGCACACTCGCGTCCCTACCGTCCGGCGCGTCCTTCCGTGAATGCATCCGCTTCGAGGCCCTCCGGAAAAGGCGTTCGTGCGTATCGCCCCGCATCGCCGTCTCTTGCGGATGCCAAGATTCCACGCGATTCCGGTCCGCAAAAACGCAGCAAACCCGATGCCCGAGCCAATTCGTTCGCGCATCGCAGCACGACACCGCAAGCCCGGACAAACGCAGCCGCTGCGCGACATCTCGCTGGCACGCACGCCGCACCTCAACGTGACCCGCATAGTGCCCGGACAAACGTCGTCGAAGGTCGACCCGCTACGCGCTCGCCCGCACCGATGACGCGCACCGATTCCACGCCGAGCCGCCCCAGCTCCACGCCCACGCCGCGCGTCGATTCGACTCCGCGCACGACAACCTCGCGGCCCGCAACATCGACGACGCCCACCACGACTCCGTCGCGTCCGTCGGTTTCTCCCGCCCAACCCTCGCGTCCGTCGGTCTCGCCCTCGCGCCCGTCCTCGTCGCCGTCGCGTTCTTCGTCGTCGCCCTCGCGCTCGTTCTCGCCCTCACGCCCCTCGGGAGGTCGTCGGTAATTCGCCGCGAAACCGCCACGAACCCTCACTTACGAACAGGAGTACGTCCCATGCCCTCTCAACTTCATCAACGACAGCTTGGTTCACTCTGGGGGCGGTCGCGCATTGTCGCTCTGTGCGTCGGCATTGGCGCGCTGACCGGATGCGTCATCGTCGACGACAACAACGACTACGACAACCAGACGCCATGGAACGACAACGGCAACGGCAACGGCAACACGACGCCAGTCGAACCCATGCTCGTGAACATCGATAGCGACATCGCGCTCGATTCCAAACCTGGCGATGGTGTCGGCGTGTTCGTCGAATATTACGTCGGTGGGCAGTATCGAATCTGGACCACCTGCGACTCGAACTTCTCCGGCGTCACGTGTCCGTTCGATATCTACACATCCGTCGACACGTCCTCGATCATCTCGGCCACCACCGAAGAAAACCTCGAAGGCTTCGACACGATCACCGTGCAACCAGATCAAGGCACCGTCGATCTGCACTTCGAGACCGATGGCGACTACGACGCCGCCGTAATCGATGTAACGCCCGGCGCGATCCTACGCGTCGAAGCGTTCATCGACAATCAATCTGACCCCCGCTTCATCTACTGGTTCGGTAACGGCGTATTGCACCAAGGTGCCCCGACGAACCCTATCGACTTCAGCCCTTCCAAACCTTGACGCTCCCCAAACCACCGAGATTCGACTTGTTGCAGGTCACCAATCCGGCGGGGTTTGGGGTGGCAGCCCCATCGCAAACTGGGTAGAGGGAAAATGTCGAAAGCGCGCAGCGCTTGTCGACATTTTCCCTGACTAAGGTGGAGCGCGAAGCGCTCAACCGGCCAACAACCCTCTGGTTTTATTTCGCCGCCGTAACCACCGTCACGGGCTTGCCCTCGGCATCCCACATCGCCGGTTCTCCTAGACCGAGTCCCAGAAGATCCTTCCAAACGGCTTCTTTCGGACCGACCACCACAAGGGTCGCCCCCGCTGGATCCACGTGCGCTTTCGCCAGCGCGATCACGTCCGCAAGCTTCTGCGCTTGCTTCGACAAACTCGCGTCCGCATCGTACGTCGGCGGCAAACCGAGCCGCGCCAAAGTCGCCAAACGATCCGCCGTTGCGCTGATCGTCTCGAACGTCGTCAACAATTCCGCTTGATCCTGCGCTTTGGCCTTGTCGAGTTCCTCCGCTGTGGGGCCCTCTTTCGCCATTTTTTCGAGTTCCCGAAGCGTTTCTTTCAACGCCGGCCCCGTCGCCGCCGTTTCGACTGAAGCTATCGCCCAAAACGCGCCCTTGCCCCGCGTTCCGAGGAAATACGACTTTGCTCCATACGCCCAGTGTTTTTCCTCGCGCAGATTTTGGTTCAATCGCGAAGTAAACCCGCCCCCGAGCGGCGTGTTGACGAGATCGATTCGAATCGCATCAGGCTCCGATGCCATGACGCCGTCCCGAATCACCGCGATCACAGATTGCGGCGCTTTCGGACGATCGACGAGCACTATCTTCGGTCGTTCATTTGCCGGACGAGGTTCGGGAATAGCGATTTTTAACGGTTTTTTCGCAGTCAACGCGGGCGCCTTCCACGAACCGAGGTCCGCATCGATCGCCGCAGTCAATTCCGCACGGTTAACGTCACCCGCCACCACGAGGATCGAGCGATCGGGACGAAAGTTCTCCCCGTAAAACTTCTTCACGGCCGAATGATCGATCGTTTCCGCCGCTTCGATGAGCCCATCGCTCGGATGACCATACGGCGTTCCGGGACCGTAAAGCACCGCTGCATTCACGACTTGCGCAACACGCGAAGGGTCGTCCGCGCGCGACTTGAGATCGTTCCGCCACAGATCCGATACGCGTTTGAACTCCTTCGGATCGAATTGCGGACGCACCGCAACATCCGCAAAAATCGAAAACGCTTTGCTGAAATTCTTCTTCAGCACCGTGAGCGACAACGTCGTCGCATCGACGCTCGTACGAATCCCCAACGATGCCCCGAGATCACTCACTGCACCGGAGATCTCGATGGCGCTGCGTTTGCCTGCGCCTTCGTCGAGCATGTCGGCCGTGATGTACATAAGCCCGGGTTTGTCCGCCGGATCGACCGAAGAACCTCCGATGACCACGAGCGCCATCGACACGAGCGGCAATCCGCGACGCGACGCGAGCCACACCTTCATACCGTTCTTTGTTTCGAACGTTTCCACCACTGAAGGCGTGAAGGGTTTGGCTTGGCCAGGTTCGGGTTTGGGTCCAAGCTCGATAACAACCGGCGGCGGATCTTGTTTCGCGGAGCTGACAGGCTTCGTTCCGACATGCGATGACCCTTGGCCACCACCACATGCCACCAGCGCGAAACAAGACGACAACACGAGCGATCGTAGGGTTTTCATCGAGCGGCCTCCGTGGGCTTCTTCTCTGGAACCACGTGAATGATCACGCGTGCATTCATCCCGAGGGTGCTCTTCGTTATCGCCAGCAACGACGCCGGCGTGACTGCTCGGTAACGATCGAGATCTTTCTCGGCAAACCCTGGATCTCCGGCGAACGTTTCATACAGGTTGAGCGTCGTCGCGCGCGTGTGAATGGATTGAAGGCGCGAAACGAAACCCGTTTCGTACTGGTTCTGCGCTCGCGCCAATTCGGCCGCACTCACGGTTTCCGCCGAAATCTTCTTCAGTTCAGCATCGATAGCCGCCTCGAGTTTGTCCAGCGGAACGTCAGGTTGTGCGATGGCGTCGATCTCGAAGTACGAACCCGAATCCGAAGACGCTTGGTACGCCACAACTTCTTGCGCCAGCGACTGATCGTAAACGAGCGCCTTGTACAAACGGCTGACTTTGCCGTCCGTCAGCACGACCGACAGGAGCCCGAGTTCGGCGTCTCCCGGGGCGTATTGCGCTGGGCTGTGCCAAGCCATGATGATCTTGCCGAGCTCCACCTTGTCCGTGATTGTCTCGCGCACGACCTTGTCGAGTTTTACCTTTGGAACCGCAGGCGCCGCAGGCACGGGCGTATTCCGAAGCGCCCCAAATCTGTGTTCGATGAGCGGTTTGACCACAGCCGGATCGAAGTCACCCGCAACGACAAGCGACGTGTTGTTCGGTACGTACCAGCGTCGGAAAAACACTTTGACGTCATCGACCGTCGCCGCTTGCAAGTCTTCGTGCGAGCCAATTGTGGGGTGATGGTACGGATGCCCGACGGGATAAAGCAGCTCGGGCAAACGAAGATCTGCCTTGGCGTACGGCACATTTTCCGAACGTTGACGACGTTCGTTTCGAACGACGTCGCGCTGCGCATCGAGTTTGTCCTGGGTCATTTCGTCGGCGAGCGACAAGAAACGATCCGCCTCGAGCCACAACAACAGGTCCATCGTGTTGGAAGGTCCGATATCGTAATAATCGGTGCGATCCGTACTGGTCCACGCGTTGTTCGATCCACCCGCAGCTTCCATCCACCCATCGAACATCTTCGGCGGAACTCGACGCGTGCCCATGAACATCAAGTGTTCGAAAAGGTGTGCAAAACCCGTTCGTTTCGGCTCTTCGAAACGTGAACCGACTTTGACGACGGTGTTCACGACGACGAGCGGCAACGAGTGATCCTCGTGGAGAATCACCACGAGTCCGTTGGCGAGTTTGTACTTGGTGAATGGGATGTCGATTCGCGCGGACTGTTCGGCAAACGCGTCGTTCACGAACGAGGACGCTGCAAACGGCACGGCAAACCCGATGGCCGCGGCGAGTAAACGCGACGACCATCGGTGGAGTGAAGAGCGAGATTGCGGTCGCATGGCCGCGAAGCCTGCACTGACTGGCATCGGATGCCAAGGCGAAGCGCGACGCGACGCGACTCAGCGCAGCGCGGGGTTTCACCCCGGACCCCACGAGGGCTATCCGCCCCTCGACCCGGACCAGGCAGCGGCCTGGACCTCGCGTTGGGGGGAACCCGGGGGGGGGGCGACAAAAAAGGCCCCCCGGCAGGAGGGTTTTTTTGGG
>JANORL010000808.1:0-5097 GCA_031415295.1 Polyangiaceae bacterium
CCGTTACCAAGAGTTGACGTTTTGACCACTCGGTCCACTGGCAAACGTGTTCCATGAGCGCACGCGCAAGTCGAGGATTGATGCTTTGATCGATGTTATCGACAGCGCACAACGTCGGAGCACGAGGGTGCAAGCACAACACTGCCGCAAAAATGACGTGAAGCGCTCCTTCACTGGAGTCGTAACTTGTCAAGGCATTACGTTTTTTGCTCATGTATCGATCGACGAACTTCAAGACGTTCTGCGTCGTTGGTACCGAGCGAGAAAGAGGTAGTCCCTGAACAGGCGAAGCGCGAACTTCATGCACCCAATCGAGCATTTCGCGAAGTTGTTCCTCGAGATGCTCGCGGCTGGATTCATCGAAGTTTGCCCATAATTCGTCGAAGGCTTCGGCAAGCATTCCTCCGGAAAGGCCAATGGGCGCGCGTTGCGCCGGATCTGGATACAATCCACGCATGACGTCCGTGCTCGGAGTAAAAATGCGGTATCCGGATAATGTCCGCAAAAATCGACCATGCGATTCATGATGAAGCCACGAAGCACGTTGAAGCGCTGCCAAACCATGCTCGGGATCGCCTCTGTTCGCGCTCGTGGGCAAGCGCTCGAGAATCGGTTTGTCGCGAACATTCAGCCGTTCAGTTACATATGTCCAAGCGGGTTCAGGCTGCTCGAGCGGATTGCTCAGAGAAACCTGATATTCAACGCAGTCATCTCCGTAAGCGCGCAATTCAATGGTTTCGGGAATCTCTTCTCCTTGGAACGCAAACGAACTCTTGTACAACGACGGAACTCCAGGGCGTACACCACGCTCCTTGAGTCGAGAATCATCGACACGGCCATCGGAAGCAGCCCCTAACACCCCCAATGCCTCCAAAAGGCTGCTTTTGCCCGACCCGTTTGCACCAACGAACACATTTACGCGTCCGAGCGCGACTTTCGTGTTCACATGCGACTTGAATCCCGAGATCTCGAAGCTGTCGAGCATTGGCGTGGACCTATACAGCGTTCGCGGTGTTCCAGCAAGTTTGTTGCACTTCGTTCAGCATGAACTTCAATTCCTCATCCCCCGCTCCAACTCGGCGACGTTCTCCCCTTTCCCTTGCTCACGCGCCCAATCCAGTGGCGTTTTTCCTGTCCCATCGTCGGCACGTACGTCTGCACCAGCGTCGACGAGAACCTTCACAGTTGCGGCATTGCCGTTGTACGCCGCCAAGTGTAAAACCGTCCACCCGTAACTCGTGCGACTTTCCACCGGCACGCCCAATTCGAGCAAATACCGCACCGATTCTGCTTTGCCCCCATTCGCTGCATCCAGCAATGCTTCGGCACCCCGTTTTTTCACGTCCACGCCTTGTTTCACGACCCATCGCAATGTTTCGACGTTTCCGCCCATCGCCGCACTCTTTAATGCGTCCGACGTTGACACATCGCCGCCCGCATCCACACAAAGCTGCGCGAGATCCAATCGTCCACGCAAACACGCCTGCTCGAATGCCGCGGATTCGACGCGCGCGCCCGCTTTCACAAGTACCCGGGCCACGTTCGAGTGTTCGCCGGCAATCGCCGCCGTCAAGCAATTCTGGGCATCGAGCGCATCACGCGTCGACGGGTTTGCCCCGTGTGCCAACAGCGTTTCGACAATGGGTAATCGACCTTTGGCGCTCGCGTCGACCAATGCGGTACGACCGGTGAGCGAATCCGCGGCATCTGGATTCGCTCCACGTTCGAGCAAAAGGCGCACAATCGGTTCATGCCCACTTCGCGAAGCCGCCAACAATGCCGATTCCGTTCCGCTATAGGTTTCACGATCGATATTCGTATCGTACAGCCGTTCAGCTTTCGCATCGGCTCCCGCATCGAGCGTCGATCGCACGCGAACCAGATCGCCCGCTGCTATCGCAACGAAAAGCGCGTCGTCTTCGATCGTGCCCATAACCTCAGTGTCCGAGTGCTTTTTCGATGGCGTCGATCATTACATCGCTTTCCGGGGACACCGACGACGGAAAACGTGCAATGACTTGACCGTCTTTGCCCACGAGGAATTTTTCGAAATTCCATTTCACTTCGCCCGCCGGAGCAGCTTGGGTCAAGAAAGCGTACAGCGGATGTTTCTCCTTACCCTTGACGGTGATCTTGGAAAACATCGGGAACTTCACGCCATACTTGGACGTGCAAAACGTAGCGATTTCCGAATCCGTTCCTGGTTCTTGGGCGCCAAAATCATTCGCGGGAAAACCCGCCACGACGAATCCTTGCGCTGAATATTTTCCGTAAAGGTTTTCAAGTCCCTCATATTGCGGCGTATATCCGCATTGCGACGCTACGTTCACCAGCAGTATTACTTTACCGCGGTAATCGGCGAGCGCCTTGTCTTTGCCATAGATGTCTTTCATCGTGAAATCGTGCAGATTCATTGATTTTCCCTCTTGTTTATTCGCTGCTTGCGCCGGTGCTTCAGCCGGCGGAGTCGCTTTTTGCGCGCCGCCGTCGCAACCCACGAGCACGAGCGCCACAACGGCCGCGCTCATTCCCACACTTGCAGGCATCTTCATCGTTTCTCGTGTCTAAGGGGCTTTGGCGCCGATGGCAAGAGTGTCGACGAGACTCGCCGCCACCGCCGAGGCAAACGCTTCGTGCGTAGCCTTCGCCGTCCAAAGCTGCACTTCACGTGGATCGAGTGCGTGGTGTGTCTCGACGATGATCGAGGGCATCGTTGGCTTCCACAACACGAAAATCCGCTGCTCGTACGCGTGTCGATCCAAAAACACACCGCTTTCGTCTGAATCTCGCGCGTACAGTGTTCCGTATTCCGTACCGCCGTACGCGCCAAACCCCGCTTCACGCATACGCAGCGCCGTCTTGCGTGCCAACGTGCGACGCGCCGCCACGAGCGATTCAGGGCCATCTTCCGAAAGGAGCACGGAAAAACCCGGCGTCCCAAGATTGACTCGACAAACTTTGTCCCGGCCAACGACTTGCGTCTCGCCCGTTTGTCCTCGAATGTCCGAGTGAATGCTCAAAAAGACGTCTGCTCCCCACGCCGTGGCGGCCTCGACACGCGCTTGGTAGGTGACGCGTTCGTCTCCATCACGCGACAAACGTACATCGAAATGTCCAGTTTGTCGTAGCCAACCAGCGATGCTTCGCGCCACATCGAGCGTAAAATCTTGTTCGTCTCGACAGACACACGACGAGTTCCCCGGGTTGTTCGGAGCGCCATGTCCCGGATCTACAAACACCTTCCTTGTACCGAAATCCACAGGAAACAAGGGCGAAATTGTGTGAATCAGTCCAATTTTTTCAGGCCAGTAGTGCACTCGTGGGCGCGTACGTCGTTCCCAGACAAACGTTGCCGCTGCGGCACACGCGCCGGTCAATCCGAACAAGAGACTTCGCCGCAGAATCAAGTTTTTTTTTGGCACTGACTATTGCTCGGTCTCGACGCACCGAGATCGAAAAGCTGTTCATTCACGCTCGTAACATGCCTCGTGTCAAATCTTCGACCAACTGCTAGGTTGAGCGCCCATGTCTTTTGCGCCGGCTCCCGCCCTTCCGAATTTTCTCGTCTCCGAGCTGCCCCAACGCCGTCGAGCCTATCGGCTGGAACGTGGTCGAGATGCCGGGAAACTCGTGCATTTCATCGATCATGGCCCGGAACGATCACGTCCCGTACTCATGATTCACGGCAATCCGACATGGTCGTTCTTGTGGCGTAAAGTCATTTCGCGTTTGCCTGAAATGCGTTGTGTGGCGCCGGATTTGTTGGGGTTTGGCTTGTCCGATCGTTTGCCGCATCTCGAAGATCACTCCGTCGAGCGGCATGCCGAAGCCATCGTGGAAATCGTCGAAACGCTTGATCTACGCGGTATCGTGCTCGCGCTGCAAGATTGGGGCGGGCCAATCGGATCGCTCGTTGCAGCCATGGTGCCGGATCGAATTTCAGGGGTCGTCTTGAGCAACACCTCGGTGATTCTTCCTTCCAATCCTCGAGGAACCGCGTTTCACCGCTTCGCGCGTTTGCCTGTCGTCAGTGACATCGTCTTTCGTGGTTTGGGTTTTCCCCAGAACGTCCTCGCCCGGGTCCAAGGCGATCGTAGCTCGATCCAAGGCGTTGTAGCGAAGGCGTACACGTGGCCTCTGCGGAGTTTTTCAGATCGAGTTGGACCGTTGGCGCTTGCTCGCATGGTCCCCGATGGTCCGAATCATCCAAGTGTGCCGGCTCTTCGTCGTGGTGAAGCCTTCATGTTGGGTTTTGCGGGACCCATGGCGCTGGTGTGGGGCACGCGTGATCCCATCTTGGGCCGCGCGTTGGCGAAGCACGAGAAGGCCTTTCCGCGCGCGTACGTTGCGGCAACGCAAGCCGGACACTTCACGCAAGAAGAAATCGACGAAGAACTCGCGAACGCCATCGAAGACGTGACGGCGCGGATATCGACTTCGGCTGCCAAATAAGAACCACCGACATCTTTGCTTCTCCCCCCCATGTTGCGGTAGGTTCCGCTCCGAAGCAACGCGCTGAACATCGCGTGCCGTGTGGAGATCAGAGCCGTGACGACGTCCGACAAACCCGAAGCGCACCTCAACTTTATCGAAGCCATCATCACCGAGGACCTCGCGCAGGGACGCCACCAGCAAGTCGTGACGCGCTTTCCGCCGGAACCGAACGGGTATTTGCACATCGGCCACGCGAAAAGCATCTGCTTGAACTTTGGCCTTGCCAAAAAATTCGGCGGCAAATGCCACTTGCGCATGGACGACACGAACCCGACCACAGAAGACACTGAATACGTCGAGTCCATTCAGAATGACGTTCGGTGGCTCGGTTTCGACTGGGGTGAAAACATGTTTTACGCGTCCGATTATTTCGGACGCATCTACGACTTCGCCATTGAACTCATCAAGAACGACAAAGCGTACGTCGACAGTTCGAGCGAAGCCGAGATCCGCGAGATGCGCGGGACGATCAGCGAACCGGGCAAACCGAGTCCTTACCGCAATCGGTCTGTCGAGGAAAACCTCGATCTGCTCGACCGCATGAAACGTGGCGAATTCCCCGAAGGAGCACACGTCGTTCGTGTCAAAGGCGACATGGCTTCG
>JANORL010000809.1:0-2361 GCA_031415295.1 Polyangiaceae bacterium
AGGTATCAGGTGGTGGTGGCGAATCCGCCGTATTTGGGAAGCGTCTCGTTCAATCCGAAGCTCAAAGCATTCGTGAAGAGTTTTAACGATGAAGGTCGAACTGATCTGTTCGCTCTATTCATTACTCGACTGGCACAACTCGCACTTTCTGCTGGTCACGTCGCCATGATTACGATGCAAAGTTGGCTATTTTTATCATCTTATGAATCGCTTAGACAAACATTGCTGACACAGTGGTCACTATCGAGCCTCGCTCATTTGGGTCCCCGCGCATTTGATTCGCTTGGAGGAGAAGTTGTTCAAGTCGCTGCATTTGTCATAAAGACTCGACGATGTCCGAGCGATAAAAGTAATTTTTTTCGCATATTGGATGGGCGGAACGAAGCGGAAAAGCGCTCCGCCCTTCTTGCTGCGATTGTGGATGAAAAATCACCTGTTCGATTTTCGCCATCTGCGAATGATCTGCTCCAGATTCCTGGTAGTCCGATCGCTTATTGGTTGAGCGAACGAATGATCAAATGCTTCGCGAGCGGTACGCCACTCGGGCAAGAATTGACGTTTAAGCAGGGGGTCGCAACATCCGACAATGGGCGTTTTCTGAGATTCTGGCACGAAATTGCTCAATGCAAATCGGACTTTGCTTGTACAAATCCTGAAGAACTGAGGGGCTCTCCTCATAAATGGTTTCCTTACAATAAAGGGGGCGCCTTTCGAAAGTGGTATGGAAATAACGAATATGTCGTAAACTGGGAGCGAGATGGCGACGAGATGAAAGCATTCACTGCTACTTTGCCTCAAGGCACCTGGGTACGACTCAAAAGCCGCGAATTCTACTGTCTACCGTGCATCACGTACTCTGCGCTTTCTGGTGGTGCATTTGGTGGCCGAGTCTGTGATGCAGGTTTTTTATTCGACACAAAAGGCTCCTGTATTTTCGGACCGCCCAATTTGCTTCTTCAATATAGCGGTTTGCTCAATTCAGAGCCGGCGAAGAGATTCTTGGATGTGCTCTGCCCAACTCTCGACTACAGTATGATTGGCATAAAGCAAGTGCCTACGCCAACCTCCAAGCAGGTAGATAATGCTGACGTTGTGGTTGCATGCTGCACTATCGCCCGTTCCGATTGGGACGCCTTCGAAACCTCCTGGGACTTTCGCGACCATCCTTTGCTCCGCCCCGACGTCAAAGCCCCCACCCTCGAAGCAAGCTGGCAGAACTGGCAAAACCATACCCAAGGCGCCATTCGCCGCATGCAGGAACTCGAAACCGAAAACAACCGCCTCTTCATCAACGCCTACGGTTTACAGGACGAACTCCAGCCCGACGTCCCCGAAGAGCAAATCACCCTCGCCCGCGCCGATCAACGCAAAGACGTCGCCGCGTTTCTCTCGTACGCCATCGGCTGCATGATGGGCCGGTATTCGCTCGACCAGCCCGGACTCATTCTCGCCAATGCCGGCGATACCGTCGCTGAATACTTGGCCAAGGTGGGAAAACCCCGCGAAGCGCTCACGTTTGCCCCCGACGAAGACGGCATCATCCCGTTTGTCGAAGGCGAATGGTTCGACGACGACATCGTTGCCCGCACGCGCGATTTCCTCCGGGTAACGTTTGGCGAAAACACGCTGCGCGAAAACATCCGCTTCATCGAGCAAGCGTTGGGCAAAGACCTGCGAAAATATTTCCTGACGGACTTTTACAAGGATCACCTCCAGACGTACAAAAAGCGCCCTATTTATTGGATGATCCAAAGCCCCAAAAAAGGTTTTTCCCTCTTGCTCTACTTGCACCGCTACACGCGCGACACGATGAACCTCGTGCTGAATCGGTATCTGCGCGATTACCTGGTCAAAGTGCGCACGCGCCTCGCGCACCTCACGCAGGTGCAGACGACGGCCACGACCGCCAGCGAGAAAACGCAAGCGCGCAAAGAAGCGGACAAACTCCAGAAAACGCTGCTCGAATGCGAGGAATGGGAACGGCAATGCATTTTGCCGCTCGCGCAACAGCGTGTCGACATCGATTTGGACGACGGCGTGAAGACGAATTATTTGAAGCTCGGCGATGCGCTGGCGCCGATTGCGGGGCTTGCGGCAGCGGAGGAGTGAGATTGATTCGTTTCGTGGGTGGCACCGGCTTGGGCTCCAAAGGTTTGCCGGGCCGAGTTTCGGTGTTTGTGCAGCGTATTGTCGGGCATTGGGAGGCAGATCTCAGTTGCGCCACGCTTGGTGCCAAGCGGCACGCACGTCGTCGGGAATTGTGACGCGCTCGTAGAGTTCGTCTTTGGGCCCGACATTTGCACGACCCCATCGGATCAGCGCATCAATGTAGTCGGGTTGCAAGCAACGCATGACCTCGGG
>JANORL010000810.1:0-6629 GCA_031415295.1 Polyangiaceae bacterium
TCCGCCACCAGAACCACCCGCGCCGCCCGCTCCCCCTGCCGCTCCAGACCCAGACCCACCGGTGCCGCTGCTACATCCTGTGTTCGGCAGGAAAAACATTACGGCCAACATGAGTGACGATACCGGTACAAAGCAACGAAGGGTGCGCATGACAAACTCCTCGACTGAACGACAAACGTCCAGCTACAAAGAGTATCGCTCAGTCATATCGCTCCGTGTGGACTCGTTTGCGATCCACACCCAATTCCCCACGACACAATTCACGTACGTTCTTCACCATTCGCTCGAGCCCACACACGAACACGTGTGGCGCCGCTCCGCTCTTCGATTCGAGTTCCCGGAGCAATGCGGGAACGTGATTTTGCACGTAACCCGACATTCCCGTCCACGTTTGTCCTGGACGCGACAGCGTCACATCGAATCGCAGTTCTGGATGCGTTTTTACGAGGGATTCCATTTCCTCGCGATAAAGAATGTCCTCTTCGTGCCGCACACCCAAGAGCAGCCACAAATACGCGCCGGGGTTACGCTGAAGTGCAGCCCGGAGCATCGAGCGTAATGGCGTGACTCCTGTGCCTGTTCCCACGAACAACGCTGGATGCGGATCCTCGGCCGTACGGGTGAACAATCCATGCGGGCCAATCGCAGAAATGACCGCACCTTCGGGAAGATCGTGCAAATATTTGGAACCTGCCCCAGTTTCCACGCGAGTTACCGCAATTTCAAATCGATTCGATCCGTCCGGCTCCGACGCAATCGAATACGCGCGCCGAACTTCACCATCGGAGAGCGGTAAAACGAGATTTACCCATTGGCCAGGATCGAAATCGACGCAGCCTTCACCGACCCGCTCCAGGACCATTTGCCGCACCGCAGGAGCAATGAGACGTGCCGATACGATCCGTACCTCGAAGTTTTCTGCTTTTTTCACGGACGACACGACTCCCAAGCGGCGCGAATGCAACCTAATACATCGGGACGCAAAAGACGCGTGTCAAGCCCCAGGACGAAACTCAAGCGCCTCGTTGCGTCGTAAATCCGGAACCAGCGGTAATCGCTTCGGCTTCCGCGTCCCAAGGAATATCGGGAGCGACGAGCAACATTCCACCAGGCAATGCCAGCGCGGCAAAAATAGCCGACCCGAATGCAGGAGCTTCGAGCCTTGGTCCAACTTCGCCCGCCAGCGGTCCCGCAATCACGCGCGCATCGGGAAAACGCACGAGCGCCACGCGGGCATCCGCGCCAAGCATACCCCGTAATACCGTGAGATCTTTTCCGATTTGCCCTGCCGCCGTGGCCATGGGCCAGGCCCACACCACAAGACCCGGAATGTCCGCAACCCCCACCGCATTCGTCCGATCATTCGGCAATGCAGCGTTTCGTAAAGACGAACCTGTCCCACCAGTCGCCGCCGCCGCGATAATCAATCCCAGCGGCGCCAGCGCCAACGCCGAAAGTCTCGCCAAATTCCGCATTGCCGCCGTTCTTTGATCCGCAATACTCGCCAATTCCTCCGGCGCCCCATACAACAGCTCGACTTCTTGACCTACCATAAGGTGCGTAAGCCCTTGTGCAGCAGCCGCAATGGAGCGCTCGGTTGCTCGAGCATCGTTGGGGAAAGACAATCGTTCGTCGCGTAAAACTTCGGAAACTCGTCCGGACATTCCCAGAGCGGCCAACTGCCATGCAGGCCGAAAAAAATCGGCGCGCGGAGCTTCGGCGTTGTCGGTATGCGCATCACGACGTGCACGATCCCAGCCAGTGAGTGCAGTGCCCAGCGGATTGCCAACTTCTGCAAAAATCGCGGCTGCCGCTTCGAGGTCGGCGTGTGCACCTTTGTCGCCCATGTTGAGACGCGCGCGTCCCATCGCCCGCGTTGCATACGCCACCCACAAGCGAAGCGGAGGTTTGGCGGCCAATGCGAGTTCTTTAGCGCGTAATGCAAGGGGCAAGGCATCGTCTGGACGCCCGCGAGACAGGGCCACATCCGCCAAGAAAATGAGCGATCGTGCTTGCCCGAAAACATCCCCCACGCGCGACGAAAGCCATTCTTGACGTTGTAAAAATCGGCGTGCTCGTTCGAGGTCCCCGAGCGCCAGAGCAGCCGAACCAAGCTGTCCATATGCAATCGCTTCGCCGATGACGTCGCCATTACGTTGATGCAGTTCTGCCGCGTGTTCCAGGAGCGATTGCGCTGCGCCATGCGCCCCCATGACGACGTACAACGTGCCGAGCGAATTGAGGATCTTGGCCCGTTCTTCCAAAAAGGGCGTCGACCGCTCGAGAGCCCACAACAGGCTCTTCTGCGTTGCTTGGGCATCACCGAGAAGCCGTTCGGCCGTTCCGCGATAGTGCGTCGCGACAACCGCCACGAGTAAGTCGTCGCCAGCCCCTTTGGCAATTCGTTCGAGTGACGCGATCGCATCCGTGTACACCGCACGAGGGCCGCGACGAACCGTCGCCAATATCGCTTCGCATGCAGCAAGTTTTCCGGCATGAACTTCGCCGAGCATCTCGAACAGCGGCGCCGCCGCCGATAAATTCGCGCATGCCGCATCGAGCGCGCCTTCACGTTGCGCAAGCGCTCCACGCGCATAGTCGCGCGATGCAGCTGCAAGCACTTCCAACGGAAGCAACTCGAGACGTGAAATCTCCGCTCGTACTTCGTCGGCTGGAGCGCTCTTCAGCAAGTGCGCGATCGAAGAGACATCCTTCAGTGCATCGAGAGGTCCAATCATCAGCGCGCGCCTCCATACTCGCTTTGTGCGCCTACGTCGGTCGGTTCGATACGCGAACCAGCCGTTTGTCGCACCAACTCGCGTTCGAGTCTCTTGGCCGCGAGCGCATGCAGAGCAGCCTTGATTTCTTGAATCGACAAGTGCGGTCGATCCGCGCGCAGCCGAGCCACATGCGCCGTCACGTGCGGTGCGGCGAACGACGTGCCCGTCCAACGTCGTTCCCCACCTCCAAGCGCCGGAGCCATCACTTCATTGCCCGGAGCAAGGATTTCGTAGTCCACCGTCATCTCCGTCTGCAAGAACTCAGGATCGTCCGTCGCCGCACGCCCGACACCAATGAGCGACTTGAAACGCCCCGGATACGTGCGAAACGCGCTCGCGTTCGGCCCCGCGGCAACGAGCACGACGCCCGCCGTATAGGCCAAGTCTGCAATCTCATACAGCTCAATGATCGACTTGTAGTCCGTCGGCCGCAGCGGTGCGCCTTTGGGAACATCGATGCCCAAACTCAAGTTCACCGCGTCAAACCCCTCGCGTACACAATGCCGAAGCGCGGCGAGCAACCCATCACGAGAGCAACGTCCTTCGTTCGACAACACGCACACGCTCGTGATTTCGACAAACGGAGCGAGGCGCTGAATGATCCCCGCACATGCCGTTCCATGTCCCGAACGATCGATGGGTTCGTCCGGATGTACTGCAAATCCTTCACCCTGACGAACCACATGCAGCGAGCGAATTTTCGACCGATCGAGCGACGGATGGGACACGTCGACCCCTGAATCCACAAGCGCCACGCGTACGGATTTTGCGGGACGGCTCGACGACGCGGCGAATTCGATCGTCATGTCAAACCATCACCCGCGAAACCACCAAGACCCGCAGCATACGTGTCGATACGCGCAAGTATTTCGGCGCAAAGAGCGGCTTCGGCGGGACCTCGGTCGCACAGTTTGCCCACGGCAAGCGCCAAGTTCAGACGGTCCTTGTAGTTCGGTGCAAGTCGAAGTGTGTGCACGTATTGAGCTAGGGACTCGCGCAACGACGTAACCGCATCGGCATTGAGCAAGTCCGGAAGCGCCCGTGCAAAGACCGAAAAAATCATCTGCTCGGTTCGGAACGACTCCACGGTCATCGCGAGAACTTCCGCAAGTCGCTCGGCCATTTCGAGCTGTTTGTCGCCGAGCGGAGCACCATCCGAAAGCAGCGCCGCGCCGCCGATCGCCGATTCACCAATACGCAGCGGGACGAAAATGCCCGTCGTCGGCGTGATGCCCAATGCTGGACCCAACGCTTCGATCATCGGATCATTCGGTGAAAGCTCCGCAGCATGACCACTGCCACCGCCTAGCAAGTAGGCAAAGGGTGTGCCGCTCGGGAAAAACTCAACGTTTGTCCGACGGTACCCCTCAGCGTTCGCCACAACCGGTACCCGCAAGCGTCCAAGACTCTCGACTTCGAGTGCCACGAGCGCTTCGGAACAAGGCAGCGCCATACACGCGAATCGCAAGTGCTCACCGAGCCCGCGCACGCGCACCTCGGATTGCCCCACCAGAGCCGCAGACTCGAGCGTAGCCAAGAGGTCTCGTAGTCGGCTCGAGAAGCCGATCAACGCCGCACGATTCATATCTGCGGCGGGAACGGGGTGGGTCATGGGCGCGCATCGTAACGCAGCTTCTCGACTTCCGGTCGAGAGGCACGATGCCACGATGACTTCGATGGAAATTTGGCCCGTCTCCGCCCCAACTGATACGCGGATTTTGATGATCCTGCCCAGCCAGCTGTCAGCAACGACGCTCGGGGATCTGCTCGGCATGCTCCATCGGGAAAGCACGACGGGTACCCTCGAGCTCACCGAACGTTGGCTCACGCCAGGAAGCAGATCGGGGCACTATGTGCATTTGCGTAGCGGCCTCGTGTCCGACATCGAGACAAACCTGTCAAAAACGCCGCCTTTGGGCGAGTTTCTTCGACGCGAAGGTTTTCTGACCGATGCCGGGTACCGCACGCTGATCGCATTGCTCAGCAAGCACGATCGACGTTCGACGGGCGAGATTCTCGTCACGGAACGATTGGCGGATGCTGCGATTGTCGAAGCAGCTCTACGTGTGCAAGTGCGCATGAAGCTCGAGGCGCTCTTCAATCTGACAGATGCGCTCGTGACGTTTCACGCCGCAGGACCACCCAAACGCGCTGCGAGACGTGTGCCTCCTTTGGCGCCCCGCGACTTCTTGTTGGGAAAACCGCGCGCTCGTGATCGAGTTCCCGCGTCCGAGGTTCGTCCACGAACACATCCCGTGATCTGGCCGGATGTGTTTCACACGTACGAATCTCCGTTTGAGAGTTCGCCGCCAACGACACCGCCGCCGAGCGGCGTTCGGCAAAAGCAAACGCATCACGTCGACCCGCCCACGCCGATCGGGCGAGCCAAACCCGCATCGCGTTTCTTGCACCTGGCGCTAGACGTCCGACAACGCGCTTTGAACAAGCTCGGACTACCGCTGACGGCGGATGAAAACGACGTCAAACGCGCGTTTCGCAAGCTGGCTGTGGAGCTGCACCCGGACAAACATTCGATGGCTCCAAGCACGCACCGTGATCGAAGCGCCGCGCGTTTTGCCGAAGTCAGCGAAGCGTATCACTTGCTCGTGGCATGAACCGCGTTGACGATTTCGCGTCGAGGTTTGGCGAAACAAACGTGACTCAAAGCGGAGCGAAAGCACCTGTGTTCGTGCGGGTTTGGGGATCCAAACGGCCACCCCACACGATGACACCGTCATCCGTATACACGGCGGTTGGCGAATAACGTGCAGCTAGAGCCGCTTGCGTGTCGATCGGGTACCACGTTCCACCCTTCGAATCTGGAACGAACTGTCCACCATCCGTAGTGAGATCCGCAGCCTCGCACGAGTGATCTAGACATCCGCCCCACACGAGCAGATGCGTTCCTGCCGCAACACTCGCGTGATTCGTACGTGCCGAAGGCCTGCCCGCTGTACTCATCGCAGCCCACGCGTTCTTCACTGGATCGAGCACTCCACCCGTGTCGACGGTCGGTCCACCGTTCCACCCACCCCACACGACGAACACAGAATTCACAAACTCGAGCGACGATTTTTCACGTCCTGGAGGCACTCCCATCGATGCTGTCGTCGTCGTCCACACGCCCGATGACGCGCCTTCTGGATCGAAAAACGAGCCTGAATTCAGCCAATCCGAGAAATTGTTTCCACCCCAAACCATCATCACTTTGCCCGACCACCCGGCGCTGTGACTAACACGCGGTGACGGTACTCCCGCTTGATTGACCAACTCCCACGTGTCCGTTTCCGGCGTGTAAATGCCGCCAGTAGCAACGGGGCTCGACCCGATACTCCCTCCCCAAACGACAAGCTTTTTTCCCGTCCACACGCCTGATGGTTGCGATCGCAACACGGGCTGATTCGTCGTGCTGATGGGTGACCACGAATCCGTGACCGGATCGTAGAGCCCACCAGCAGGTTCAAGGTCTGTCGTTCCAAACCCACCCCACACGAGCATCTTCGACCCGGTCCACGCAGCAACGTGCGAAAAACGCGGAGCTGGAGCGTTTGTCGTACTCGTCGCTTTCCACGCGTCCGTCGTGGGATCGTACAAGGCCCCGGTGTTCGTCACGAACGGCATGCCACCCGTGTTACCGCCCCAAATGATCATCTGGGATCCCGTCCAGACAGCCGTGTGTCCAAAACGACTAGACGGAGCATCCGTCATCGATGTCGCGGTCCAGACGACTTTCATCGGCGGAGGAATAGGCATCTCACCCGACGACGAACCCGACGACGAACACGATGAATCGACGGGTTTCGATTCACCACAACCAAAGCAAAGGACGGCAGCCATCAAGGAGGAGAA
>JANORL010000811.1:0-2725 GCA_031415295.1 Polyangiaceae bacterium
AGCTGCAGAATGGTGCAAAGCTCGGGCATGGAAGGGTTTGGCGCGCTCGCAGCAATGAGTTTCCTTGCTGGATGGCGTCGACGCAAGCGTACCGGTACACGCTGAATCTCGTCACCTGATGACGATCGTTCTTTTTCAAAATTTCCCACACAATCGCGCGCTTCGAGCACCAAAACCGACGTCACCCCTGCTTTCAGCAATTCCCGCGCGGCAATGAGCCCCGACAAACCCGCACCGACGACGACCACGTCCGCGGTTTTTTTCTCGAGAGGCCCGGACTTCTTCCGGCATCCAGGACTACTACCCCCAATGATCAAACTACCCGTGATGCCTGCCGCACCGCGAAGAAGGCTTCAACGGCTCATGTCAGAAGGATGGTTCAAAAATTTGCGCATGATGTTCCTCAGTGCAATAGGAGGGCAAAAGTCGGGACGATTCTTGCATCAATCGGCTCCCGAGACAAGAGGATTCCTCGTCAAGTAGCCCCAGGGCCCCGAAATCGAAGAGTGCGATGCGATTTTTGCGCAACATCATCACGTCACCTGGACAAAGACCCAAGGACAGACGGCCCGAGAGAAACGGCGCCAGATCGCCTTGGAACATGCGACGTACTAATTTCCGCGGCTGAATGCCATTGTCGCGGCACCATTTCTTCGTAGTTTTCGCGTTGTTCGCGGCGGCTTGGTGATAATCAGCAAGGAGCACTCCATCGACGAACTCGACGACGAGCACGCGTTGCGAGCACAAACGCGAAAATATCTTTGGCACCACCACGTCGTCGGTCGCGAGCTTGCGACGCATGAAGCGCATTGCCTTGGCTTCGACACGATAATTGAGTTCGAGTGCGACCATGTTTTCAATGCTTGAACGGATTTCAGTGAGTCGCGGCAGACGAATCAAGTGAAAAAAGTGCAATAATCTGGATAATTTTTCGGACAATTTCAAGGTCGCGCGCAAACGTTGCCGTGATGCCTGGGCGCTGGATCTTGATGGCGACCTTCACGTCACGATTGCGTAACCACGCGACGTGAATCTGACCAATGGGCGTGGTCGCGATGGGGACGACGTCGAATTCACGAAACATTTCGTCGACAGAGCGACCGAGTTCGCCTTCCACGATTTTTCTCGCCTCGTCACCCGAATTGGCTCGGGCGGCGATCTCGTGTCGAATCCAACACTTTTAAGCGGCGAGGGAATGAACTTCTTTTTCAGCATCGAGAATCGTTGTGTATGTGTCCGTCATACACGTGGTCGAGATTTGCGTCCAGAATAGCGGTTTGTTTGCGCTCTCTTGTTCAGAGATCAACGCCATGCCACGTTCGTACAGAAACATTTATGTGTGACCTTGAATTGCATGAACCAATGAATGCAACTCACTCCTCCTTCGCATCGTCGATATCGACCTGCATATACGAGGGAAACCCTTGAATGATAGAAAAATCATTCTCAAGTGTTGCTCGCCCATTTAATTTCGCGACTTCGCGAAACCCAGAAAATTTGTAGGTCACGTACATCATCCGGTTGCGATCTGTCGAGACAAACTCAGCGAGGAGTCGCGCCCCAGCGTCCTTGGCACGACGGAGAATATGATTCAGAAGCACCGTCCCGACGCCGCGTGACATTACGCGACACGACATGAGAAATAGCTTAATTGTCCACGCGTCTGCGTGCCGCTGAAGCAGCACGAGGCCGATTTTGCCATAAGTCCCGTATTTGTCGTCAAGCGAGGCAATGATGACGTCGTGATCAGGCGATTGACGAAATTGATCAAGATCGTCGTAGGAATACGTATCACCGGTAGTGTTGAGTTGGTTTGTCCGCAATGTCAATTCCTCTGCACGCCGCAGATCCTCCTGCTTGGCTTGCGCGATGCGAAGGCGGAGGTCGAGCGACGCCAGAAATGCCTCCGGTGTGCCATTATGGCCGTCCTCCAGCTTTTGCCGCGTAATGTCAGCACTGTACATTTTTCGCCGCTGCCGGGAATCATCCGTGACGAATCGCGGGGTCATCTCGGGCAAACCCAGGAGGCTTTCGACATCGATCGCGTCGAAGCAGCGAATCTTCGGATGCGCGAAACGCACTTCATCACGCTCGAAAGGCTGATCGTCCACGAATGCCAGTGCATCTATGCCAATGTTCAAGAGTTTTGCAATCTCCACAATGGAGCCACTCTTCGTGTCCCAATGAATTTGCGGATGCAAAAAGTACTCCGCGAGCCCGAGCTCGTCGAGCTTTGCCATCGCGGTGTCATGGTCGTTTTTGCTCGCAATCGAGTGAAGAATCCCGCGCTCGTCGAGCGCTTTGATCACTGCAACGACAGAGTGTCGCACCGTCACGTGCCGATCCTCGAGCAATACGCCGTCCCAAACGGTATTGTCGAGGTCCCACACGACACATTTGAGTGCGTTCTTTTCGTCACTCTTTTTTGCTTTTTCAGTGGACACGAAATGCTCCGATCAATGCATGGACTATCTAAACGTCCTGCTATGTGGTGCCGTGATCTTGATATGCATACTCGGCAATGGTAATTTGCTGGATCTGCGAGCTTCCTTCGATAATTTCGAGGATCTTTGCGTCCCCAAGGTAGCGCTGGACGGGGTATTCGCTGCTGCATCCATTGGCGCCATGGAGCTGGACGGCGTCGTTGGCAGCGCGCACTGCTGCAGTCGATGCGAAATATTTAGCGACCGATGTCGCCGCGATTGCACCGGGGTCCTTCGCGTCG
>JANORL010000812.1:0-5479 GCA_031415295.1 Polyangiaceae bacterium
TTTTGAGATTTGCTCTAAAGAGTGCGACAATACTGCGTTTTTCGACTGTTTTCCTGACTAAGTTTGTGAGCTAAGCGCTCAACCGGGCGACAAACATTCACGGGAAAAATTCTGCGCAACAGCCAGCTTTCACGTCGCATCCAAACGTGCCTATCGGAGCTTCACACTTAGCCACAACGGTCCCAGCAACGACGCAGGCACACGAGAGCGATCCACCCGTCGCAAAACACGTCGCCTTGACTTCCGTGCCGTTGCAGATTCCCGCGCAATCGCACGAGCCGTCCGGCGTTTGGCTGCATGTGCCTTCGATGCAACTATTTCCGCCGGAACTCGAAGAACCCGAGTTTCCAGAACCGGCTGCACCACCACTGCCGCCCGCGCCGCCCAAGCCACTTCCACCCGCGCCGTCGGCGTCGATGACGACCTTACCGCCGCACCCTTCGAGGCCTGCAATCCCGAGCGCCACAACACCGACGAACACCACCTTCATCCATTCCATGACGAAACATCCTAGTCTGGAAATGCGGCGAAAATGAAATGAAAGTTCTTCGCGGTTTGCCGAAAATGAGGGTTCTTCGCCGACCTGCGCTACGATCGATTTCGTCAACGTGCTCTTCGAGACGCTCCTAGCCCAAGCCCTTGCAGCCACTCCAACGATGGCTGCGTCGATCGACCGTCCTACGTCGAGCGCGATCTGCCCTTCGAAAACGAGACTGGTCGAAGGCGTGCATTACGAATACGTGCAGCGTGTTTGCACATCGTGGCGCATCGGCCACTGCTACTCGTTCTTGCCTGATCTTCTCGCCGTCGAACCGATCGCAACACCCGTGCGTGTATGCATGGACGAGCATGAGTGGCCCAATCACGAAGGTGAAAAACCACGTGTCATGATCCGGTTTGTCGAAGCGGAACTAGCCTGCAACCGGATCGGTAAACGGCTTTGTACCGAGTTCGAGTGGGAACTGGCGTGCGAGGGGCCCGATACACAACCGTGGCCTTATGGCAACTCCTTCGACAAAGAAGCGTGCAACGCATCGAAGGATTTCATGCCGTACAGCGAGGAAAAACTCAACGCCGAGGAAAGACGGATTCGCGAAGTCGAAACGTACCGCTTGTACCAGGGCGAACCTAGCGGTTCGCGACCTCGGTGCCAGAGCGAATACGGCGTGAAGGATCTCGTGGGCAACGTCGAAGAGTGGGTGATGACGTCGCGAAGTGCATGGCGATATCGTTCGTCGCTCAAGGGGGGCTACTGGGCCAAACCCTGGGCGCATTGCCGGGGCACCAACGATTCCCACGGACCGAACTTTCGCTATTACGAAACCGGCTTCCGTTGCTGCGCGGATCCTTCGGAAAACGTTACGGCATCGGAAATGACGCCGGCTCCGTGACACTATCGCCAAGACGTCCTTCGACGCCTTTGGCCCGTTGCGGAAGGGGCGGTAGTTGCGTCTCGTCATACTCCGCGGACACCCAAAACACTTCGGGTGACGGGCGATATCCGCTGAACCAACGACGCTCTTCGACACGGCCATCCAAATACGTGACCTTCACGGTCGACGTGACATCGAATCCAGGCACGCCTTTTTGTCGATGAATGCGTTTTCCCGCAGCAAGATAAGGTTTGACCGTGATGCGACGAACGAACTCATACGTATGCCCTACCCCGTAGCCATATTCGACTTTCGCCAGCGGATCTCCTCCGAGGATTTCCACACGAATGTGTCCAGGTTGAGGAGTGTACGCGTGGATCATGACCGCAAATGGAAGGTTGTTCTCGAGCTGCAAATCAACGAGCGGATACTGCACCGTCGCATCGAGGCCGAGTTTCACGTAGCTTGAGGCACGCGAATGACCCTGACGCCGCAAAACGTGCAAGTTGCCGAAAACAGAAGCGGCATGCAGCGTCGATGAAAGCTGGCACGTGCCGCCCCCGTATCCGTCGGTAAGTTCGTCGCCTTGAATTTCGGGTTCCAAGGTAAAACCGTTTTCCTTGGTACGAGGTCCAACGCGATCGTTGAACGAAAACATCGCGCCCATCGGAATGACGACGCCATCGATCCTCGACGCCGCGTTACGAATGTTGACGGATCGTCCCGCTCCCGACCCCCACGTGACGAACGTCGTTTCGAACGATGAAACGACTCGCGTGACATCGACTTGCGCAAGTTCGGAAGAGGCAACCTTGGGAGCAACACGTCGGGTTACGAGGCGAATGGGAACATCTTCTTCGAACTTCGCCGCCTTGAGTTCGTCCACGCACGCGTTGATGTCGAGTTCGCGGCCTGGTTGATCGTCGACTTTGCGTTTGTTGCTGATGTCGAGCACGGCGTCGACGGGCGCGCGGTAAAACTTCGGCGCGATTGTCTCGAAAAACGCTCGAGCTTTTGCTTCGTCGACCCAATACACCAACGGCACGTCGATCTCGCCGCGACGCGCACGTGCTGCTTCACGAAAACGTCGCACGAACGAACCGGTGTGGCCGACTTCTCCAGCTTTTCCGAGCGTTTCCTTGACGTCGATCTCGACGCCGAGTTGGGCGAACGTTGCATCGATGATCTCGCCGTCGTGATGCAAACGCACGCCCCATGCGAGCACGTTGATCTGTCGATCGGACAACCACGACACGGACGAACCTTGATCGGGAACGCGACGATCACCGATGTAGAGGCCTTCCACAACGGGTGAACGCGGTGCGTAAAAATAGCTGACGCCACCAAGCGTCACGGCTGACGACGCGGCAATCCCGAGAGACAGAAGCAATGTGGAGGAACGCACGGAGGGCGACGATCGTAGCTGGATCGCGGACGACATGGAAACTTCTCAACGCGCGGATTGCATTTACTCGTCCACAAATCGCGAGCGGTGAGTCGAGCAACCTTAGCTGTGCTTTGACCAATGCATCCGTACATACTCACTTCGGATCGGCTTTATGGATCCAATTCCGAAACAGCGAACGATACACAATGCGTACTTCTTCAATTGAAATGGCAAGCTTCGTGTAATGTTCGCCCACGTCGAGTTTCAGGTTGACAACCTTCAAGTACCCCGAGAACAGAAACAATTCCCAAATGCGTCCTGGCATTGATCCACGTAACGCAGCACGATATTCGAATCGTCGATCCAAATGACCACGCGCTGACCGTAGTGTTCATAGAGGGTCCGGGACAGCACCAACAACAAATCTTGGCAGTCTTGTGGTGTGGCCTTGTCGGTGAAAAAGCGCTCGAAGGTCCGCACCGTAATGGGGTCGCGCTTTTTCCAATTGAGCGGCCTACAGCCGATTGCGCCAAAATCCCGGCTCACGTTTGTGGTGAGCTATCGCATAGACGCGGGGCCCTGCTTCAGCTTCGCGGTAAATGACGGAATACGGAAAACGACGGAATGGATACACGCGAAGGCCGTCCGTCGTCCGACTGCCAAGCCGCTGGTTCCAGACCAAGAGTGCGAGGACTCGTTCGAACTCTGTAAGGAACGCACTCGCGATTTGGTTGCTCGCTTGCTCGGCATAGAAGACTGCTGCTTCGGTCATTTCGATCTCGGCAGCCGGGTGGAGCCAATAGCTCACGCGATTCGCGCCCGGGCGCGTGCAATGGCCTCATTGCCGGGTACAAGTTTCACGTCGCCAGACAGGACCTCGGATTCCCTGCGCATCGCTTCAGCGATCCAAGCATCTTGTACCGTCGAGTCAGGTTCGAAACTTTCAATCAAGCGCTCGAGCAATCGAGCTCGATCGCTTGCGCCGAGGCTCAGTACTTCTGCTTCAAGTTCGTGGATCGAGATCGGCATATCATGCTCCAATTCTGCGTTCGTGGTTGCAAGGATGCCACAACAGGAACGGTAGACGCCACATGATGTTGGTATTGTTTGACGTTGGTGGCAGTGTTCCGGAATTTCCGGATGACTGCCGCCTCTTGGAGTTCCCGCTGGCGAATATGTAGCGCAGATGTTCGCTGACGGTGCGCACATCCACATCGAACAACGCGGCCATGAGCTTCTGCGTCAGCCAGACTGTCTCGTCTTCCACGCGGACTTCAATGCCGTCTTCGCCTGCCTGCCGGGTGAAGATGAGAAATTCGGCGGTGTTGTTCCGAATTTTGAGTTTCTTTTCCTTCCTCACGGCGGCTCTCCTACCGTTCTCCAGTAAACGCTTGGTGCAGCAGCGACTTCTTCAACGTCTCCAGTGCGGAGAGCTTCGTCCAGTGCAATTCGTTATTGAGCCACTGTAGTCGAGGCTGTCCGGATTGGGCGCGTGTCTGTCGTCTGCAAGTCGCCACGAACGAGCCTGGCAACTTGAACGCTCGTACCCGACGGCAAAACGACTTGCCGTTTCGAAAAGTGGCTGCTCCGTGGCAAGGCGGTTGGATGGAGCGAGGTGAACCAGAAAAAGTGGCTGGCACCTTTTGGCAGCACCTTTTGGCCCCCGGAACAGGTTGGGATGAGGCGTCAACTTCGAAGGTGCCGCGCAACCAGCCCCACCCCTACCGTCGAGAAAAGTGGCAATCAGCCACTGGACAGGATACACGGCTCGCAATGGAATCGTTCTTCACGAATGTTCAGGTTCGGCGTGGCCCCGGCACGGCGCTGGAAACCATCGAATTGGCTCTCGACGCATTTGCCGCCCAAGCCGGCATGGTCCGCGGTTCGCCTGATGCGGACGCCTACGATCGCACCATTGTTGTTCGCGCGGGCGAGGGCGATTGGATTTCCGTGTGCGACGAAGCGACCGAAGACCAAGACACAACGGGGCTCGATATGCTCGCCGCGATCCTTTCCGCCGCAACGTTATCGACGGTCGTGTCCATTCTCGTCCACGATAGCGACGTTTTGCTCCTGGGCCTTTTCGTGAATGGCAAGAAGGTCGACGAATTCAACAGCGACCCCATGTACATGGAGGGAGCGATTCCAGCGGATATGGGGCCGACTGCGGAGCAAGTGGCCGGCGCTGCGGGAAATGCCGACCATTGGAAACACGTGCTCGTTCCGGGAGCCACGCCGCAAGACCTTACGCAGGTTTGGCGTGAAACGGAACTCGATGCCGAAGCTCAATTGGGGCGCGTGGCGGAATTGCTTGGTTGCTCACCGGACCGCGTGCGCGTGGGGTTGAACTATTTCGAGTTTGGCGAGGTACCCTCGACGGAGCTGTTGATACTGACGTATGTCTACGCGGCACGCGGTAAGGCGCAAGGGCCACAGACATCGTACGTGAATTAAGGGCCGGCATTCAGCTTCCCGGCCCTGATTACGTGGTATTGCCCGATCACCATCGTCAAACTTCATTTTTGAATCAATCGGTCGCGGGGGTTTTGGCAATAACCCCTGGAACCATCACCGCATTATTCAAACGACCACACGCCCATCGCCACCGCGCCCGCACCGAATGGGCTCAGCTTGTCGAGCGTTGCCAATTCGCGGCCAAACGTGCGTTCCCCAAAACGTAGTTGCGCGTAAGCATCGAATCGAAGCGAAAATGGACCCG
>JANORL010000813.1:0-4604 GCA_031415295.1 Polyangiaceae bacterium
GCGATAGGTTGCGCGCTCGTTGACCGACACATTCAAGAATTTGCGGAGCGTGCGGCGCTTTATCTACAACGGCGGAATCGCATTCGCATCCCGGCGAAGCTGCACTCACGACGAACGCAATTGGCACAAACGAGCGGGTCAAAAAACGACGCATAATGAACACAGGGACACCTCGAATCGACGAATGCACAAAGGTGATCACGCAATGGAGAGCGTTACGTCTGCGCGTATTGCCACCATTGCAATGTACGGCTCGGACAATCCGACCCCAGCCATGTATGAACCGCGTGGAAAACGGTGTCAACTGACGAGCGGACAGGAAATGTCCGATGCATGAAACGGTGCGCGAATTGTCGACATCGAGTGCACCGAGTGCGTCAACACGTTTCGCTCGGACTCGGATCTACTCACATGCTGCGCATCAACTAGGCGGCGGATACATGGGTCGGTGGATCAGGACAAACGGCTGCACGACGACAGATGCAAACGTCAAGTTTGTCATGATAGACCAGCGCGAAAGGTCATCTTTCGAAGGCTTTTGAAGTTTGCCCGATTGGATCCACGCATCGACTGCTGTAGTGTCGTTCGTGGCGAGGGCGACGCCAACGTCGACCAAATCAAGCTGTACGTCGACGATGATCACGGCATCACGAGCTACGTGGGCGGTGAGATCGGTCCAGAACACATCGCCTTTCGTCTCGGCAATCTCTGCACGCATACGCCCTAGCGTAGCGACATCGCTCGGACGAAGGTAGCTCCACGCGCTACGCTGCGAACGCGCCAAAACAGTTTCCCTCGGGTTCTCAGCGGACGCTCGGACGAACATGCACATCCTTCCAGCGATCGATCTTTTTCAAGGCCAGGCGGTGCGTTTGCATCAAGGTCGCTATGACGCCGTCACCGTGTATGACGACGATCCGGTGCGTCTAGCGTCGAGTTTGCGGGGCAAAGTCGAATGGCTACACGTCGTGGATTTGGAAGGCGCGCGCGCGGGCAAACCCGTCCAGGCGGATCTGGTGCGCGCCATCGTCGATGGGTTTGGCGCGGGGGTACAGGTGGGCGGCGGCGTGCGTTCCGTCGAGACAGCCGAGGCGTATCTCGCGCTCGGAGCTTCGCGTGTCGTGCTGGGAACAGCGGCGATTCGTGACATCGGGATGGTCCGGGAGCTCGCGGATGCGCACCCAGAACGGGTTGTCGTGGCGCTCGATGCGAAAGATGGACGCGTAGCGATCGAGGGTTGGCTCGAGACGTCAGGTTTGTCCGCGATCGACGTCGCCCGACAACTTGCTGGCGCACGCGTAGCTGCTCTTCTTTACACGGACATTTCACGAGATGGCACGCAAGTCGGGCCGAACGTCATGGCAACAGCAACGCTTGCACGTGATGGAGGGTTTCCCGTCCTCGCGTCCGGGGGAGTAGGCACGCTCGATCACCTAAGAGCACTTTCGTCTGTCTCGGGGATTGTCGGGGCGATTGTCGGCAAAGCACTCTACGAACGGGCATTTACGGTCGAAGAAGCGCTCGCTGCTACCCGCCATTTCGTACGAGCCGAACCCTGATTACGCGTGCGTCCCTTTTCAGATGACGATCATCGTGTACCCTTCGCGTCGTGGCCGGTAACGGATCAACAGCGAAAGCGGACCGAGCGTCGATGCGCAAGCTCAAGGCTGCGCGGCGCAAAACCCTCTGGCAAGACGCGCGCAATCTTCCGAATGCGTTGACGTTTGCCCGGGTCATCATGATCCCCGTGGTGCTCTTCCTGCTTGATCGCGGCAGCCCACGCGACTGTTTCTGGGCCGCTGGTGTGTATGCACTCGCTGCGCTCACCGACATGCTCGATGGATGGCTCGCGCGTCGTCAGGGCCTCGTGAGTGTGCTCGGTAAGTTTCTCGATCCGCTCGCAGACAAACTCATCGTGACTGCGACGCTCGTGTGGCTCGTGCCGATGGGTCGCATTCCTGCATGGGCTGTCGTGCTGCTCATCTCGCGCGAGATCACCATCACCGCGCTGCGATCGATCGCGTCGACCGAAGGCATCGTCATTGCTGCTGGCAACGACGGCAAGACGAAGACCGCGCTGCAGATGATCGGCATCGCGTGCCTAATCATCGGTTATCCGTACACCTTCACGATTGGCATCTACGATTTTGGTCGAGTCGATCTCGTGCACGTCGGCAGACTTCTCGTATACACGTCGCTCGGCTTTTCCATCTGGAGCGCCGGTCAGTACATGAGTCTGTTTGTCGATGCGATCGACGCGAAGAACAACGCAAACACTGAGAAGAATGCGGAGCCACCGGCGTGAACATGGCCATTGCAAAACGACAAACTGTGATTTCGCGAGTAGCGTTTGCGATCGTTGGGCTTGGGTTTTTCGGGGCAGCGGCGTCGATGCCCGGATGTTCGAACCAGGTCGAAGGGCAAGCGTGCAACGTCGACAACATCAACGCCGATTGTGAAGACGGCTTGGTGTGCGTCTCGAAGACCGAGCTCGATACGCAAGCCGACATCTGTTGCAAGCCGAGTGGCAGTACGAATCCCGCGTGCATCCCCGGCAATCTCGGAAGCAGCAGCAGTTCGTCGAGCAGCAGCAGTGGTGAAGGTGGTGCTGGTGGTGCTGGCGGCGCAGGTGGTGCTGGTGGTGCTGGTGGTGCTGGTGGTGCTGACGCCGGCACGTGAAGGTGTCGCGTGATCGATGAGCGACCCTTCCGAACCTTCGCGCGCGTCTCCCTTCGCACCGAGTGACCTTCAAGCTATCTCGGGTGCTCCGGGTCCAGTGCGTGTTGCTGGGCGCGTGATCGACGTCCAGGGTCGTGACATCGTCCTCGCCGATGCGTTTGTCCGGGTTGATGTTTCTCTGGCGCTTGGTGACGTCGCCGTAGGGGACCTCGTGGTCATCGAAGCGTTTTTTCTCCAAGACAAACTCGTCATGGGGCGCGTTGTCGATCGGTTTTGTCCAGCCAAACCCAAGGTATCGCGCGGTTCATCTACGGAGGTCCCGTCGGGAGAAACGGAACGTTTGGTCTTGCGTGACGTCGGTCGAGCCCTTGCAGCACGAGCGCGGGCGTTGCGTCTCGTTCGTTCGTTCTTCGATCGGCAAGGGTTTGTCGAGGTGGATACGCCGTCGATGGTCCCTTGTCCGGGGCTCGATTTGCACCTGGATGCGTACGGTGTGGCGGATGCGCCGTATTGGCTCATCACGTCGCCCGAGTATCAAATGAAGCGGCTGCTCGTTGGTGGTGTGCCGCGGTGTTATCAGTTGGCGCGTTGTTATCGCCGTGGTGAAGTAGGTGGGCGGCACAATCCAGAGTTTTTGATGCTGGAGTGGTACCGGGCGTTCGCTCCGGTGGACGCAGTCATGACCGACACGGAGGACCTCGTGCGGCACGTCATTACTGAGCTTTCTGGCAAGAGCGTGGTGGATGTCGAAGGCGTGATGGTGGATCTTTCTGGATCGTTTGAACGGATCACCGTAGGGGAGGCGTTTGTCCGGTACGCAAATGTTGCAGCGGACGAAGCCATTGCTTGGGCGACGGACGACGAGGATCGATTTTTTCGAGTATTGGTGGACCAAGTCGAACCGGCATTAGCCAGGCTTGGCCGGCCAGTATTCTTGACGGATTATCCAGCGCCATTTGCATCATTGGCGCGATTGTCGCCGAAGGATCCGCGGGTGGCGGAACGATTCGAGTTGTACGTCGGCAGCCTTGAAGTGTGTAATGGGTTTGGCGAATTGACGGATCCTGTGGAGCAACGAATGAGGTTCTTGCGGGATCAGGAACATCGTCGGGCGCAGGGCAAACCGGTGTATCCATTGGACGAACGATTTCTCGAAGCGCTCGAAGAAGGAATGCCTCCAGCCGCGGGAAATGCATTGGGCATCGATAGGCTTGTGGCGCTTGGTTTGTCGGCGCGGAGCATTGCGGACGTGACGAGTTTTCCATTTGGGTGGTTATGAATTGGGGTGCGCCGACGCGCGATGAATTGCTCGCACTCGAAGCGAAGTACGTGCAAATGGAATCGTTGCGAGAGGCGCGCGAGCGAGGCGAGCCCATTCCGGAGCGAATGGTGTTCAAGTCTTTGGCGGAGCGTTTTCCAGGGGTTTTACGCGAGCTCGATACGTTACCGATGGGCGCAATTACGTTGCGACGGCAGGCATTGGCAGTGGCAGTTTCCGGAGAGGTCGTCGAGCCGTGGATGGCGTGGATGGCGGCGTATCACGGATTGATGCGGGTGGCATTGTGGATCAAGATTCGCACATCGAAACAGCCGGACGTGACGAAGGAACGAATGGCGTTCTTGCTGCGCGGGATTACGAATGAATTCGGGTTTGGCGTGGATGAAGCATTCGTCGAGGAAGTCGTGCATCCGCGTGCGGGGCGGCTCAATGCGGTGGTGCTTTTGCGGCTGGAAATAATGTTTGGAGTGCCGGTGGTGGAGATAAGGAAAACGTTGTTTGGGGGGCGAAAAGGGTAAAGCTCAGCGTGCCCGGACCAACGCAGCTTTCTTCCCGAAGCAACACGTCGTCAGGTCAGGGCATGTTTCAAAGTTTGCGGCGATGATTATGGTCATACCGAAATCGGCCTGGCGCTGCTCGACCAGGC
>JANORL010000814.1:0-1533 GCA_031415295.1 Polyangiaceae bacterium
CTCGGCACGGCGCCCCGCAGCAGAAGCCCAAGTCGTTCGGTGGATCAAAGCGCCCCGTGAAGTACTGAGTTCTGAAGCACACCTATGAACAGCAAACGGCGAAAAGGCGATCAGGTTGGCGGTTGGACGCTCGTCCGATACTTGGGTAGAGGCGGCAACGCGGAGGTATGGGAGGCAACTCGAGACGACGGTAGCCGAGCGGCTCTCAAACTGCTTCATGAGCAGTTCTTCAGCCCCGATAGCCAGCGCTACAAACGCTTACTGGATGAAGTGGAGGCTCTTCGTCGTTTGCGCGAGAAGCCTGGAATTCTGCCGCTCATCGACGCACATCTTCCGGATCGCCCTTCAGACTCCGATACTCCGTGGGTGGCCACAGTCCTAGCCACGTTGGTGGAAAAGCATCTCCGAAAGACCGGAGCGAACCTCTCCGCGGTGGTTGAGGCCGTTCAAGCCTTTGCCGCTACACTCGCATCGTTACACGCGGAGTCGTACTTTCATCGAGACATCAAACCTGCAAATCTCTACTACCTCCAAGGTGCGTGGGTTATCGGTGACTTTGGATTGGTGCATTTCCCCGATAAGAGATCCGAGACAGTGGTTGGCGAGAAGCTCGGTGCCGAGAACTTTGTCGCGCCAGAGATGCTCCTTGGCAAGGCCGATGCGCTCCCCGCCAGCGCGGACGTCTATGCCTTAGCAAAGACACTCTGGGTTCTCGCCGCTGGGCAGAATTTTCCCCCGCCAGGTTTACAGCGCGTGGAGGATCGGAATCTTGTCCTCGATGCGTATGCGCCGCATCCGCGAGCCTTCCTACTCGATCGCCTCATCGAAAGCGCTACCAGTCCGAACCCTTTGGAGCGGCCGACTATGAGAGAAATGGCCAGCGAACTCCATGCGTGGCGTTCCGACGGCGTTGCTCCCCAACGACCGGCCAGCCTTTCCGATTTCGCGGCTCGATTTGCGGCACTCGAAGAGCCGGCGCGGCGCACCGAGAAGTTGCACGAGCACCGACTTGAAAGAGCAAGGGACGCAGTCAAAGCCTTGGAGCGCAGTCTTGAGCCGCTACGGACTGACATCTCGTTGATTGTCCCCTTCCCCGTCACGTTGGGCGGCGGCGGGGTCATTCGAAACGCAGTCAGCAACAAGCTTTCTGGCGGTCCGGACGAGTGGAACACCGGCGTCGAGATAGTGGTTCGCAGTCCGGGCCGCTCCCCTGCCACGTTGTGGTCTGGTGGCGCCGTTTTCCTTTACGCCACCGGCCACATCTGCATAGCCGTTGGTCACATTGTTTCAGCCCATCCGACCCATGGCCCAATGACGACAACTTGGAGCAAATGGCAAACTGTGCGTGTCGGTTCCGCCGAGCAAGAGCAAGTTATTGGTCAGTTCGTAGGCGAATTGACGGATCACGCCCGAGATGCAGTTGAAACGTTTTTGAACCAACTCCGCGCGAACGTATCGGAGCCAGCGTAGTCCACGCTGAAGGTGCGAAATGTGCCCGTCGATTACAACGTGCAGCAATCCGCAAGAAGATGT
>JANORL010000815.1:0-11491 GCA_031415295.1 Polyangiaceae bacterium
GGAAAAACGGCTTGCACAGGAGTGGCTCGTGAGGTTAGGCTTTGAAGTACCGTCGAACGTAGCAATTGTCTCCGAAGAGAGGGAGTTCTTCATGGACGTCCATGTTTGGTACGAGGAACATAAACGTAACTTGCGGGACGAGTTCCTGCGAGAACTCGAGCCGAAGATGGCGGAGCGTGAACGAGCAACACGCGAGCAGCTTATGCGCGAGCTTGAAACGAAGCTTGCCGAGACTCAACTCCAGGTCGAAGTCAAGCCGCTCGTTCATTTATTCGAGCGTCGACTTGGTCGTCTGTTAACTTCGTCGGAACGCGAAGTACTCGCCGCTCTCGTCAAGGTTGAAGGGTCCGATCGCATCGCTGATTTGGTGCTGGATCTGTCGGGGCCTGAGTTAGCGGCCTGGTTGGAGCGTAGCGAGGTTGTCCAGGTCGGTTGATTCCGCCGAAACGATCACGGGCATCCACAATATTTCGTTGAATGGTGTGTCGCGGTACGTGGAGTGTTCTTGGACGAACACTTCGAGTTCGAGTCGGTTCAAGTCTCACGGTACGACGAATACGGCGGCGTTCATGCCAACGGTTGCGTGCGGTTGGCGTTCCGGGTGACATCATTGTAAAGTTCTTTGTCACTCCAGTATTTGTTACGGGAATGAACGGACCGCTCGTTGCTGGAGTGGCCACGCCGCCGCCGACGGTTCCTCCAATGGTCGGGTGACCGCCGAAGTTACCATTAAATGTCAGGGTTGTTCCTACGGAGACTTTGATGCACTTCGGAGCGTACGTGAAGTTGCCGTTCGCAAGCGTGATGGGCGGTGGGGCGACCATCGTGAAGTCTTGCGCGGTATTGATGTTGCAACCATTGACGCTTGCGACACACGCGCCCTCGTAACACATGCCGCTCACGCATTGGGTGTTTGCCGTGCACGTTTGATCAGCTTGCCGATCTGCTCGCCGCGCAGCAGTTCCATCACGAGAAACGGCATCCCCGTCGCTTCGTCGATTCCCGCATCGAACACATCCACGATGTGCTCTCAGTCGACCTCTGCGGCCACGCGCGCTTCTTGCCGAAACCTCGCGCGTAGTTCGTCACTCTGAACGTAGTGCGCGTGCATCACCTTCAACGCGCGATGCCGATTCGACAAAGACAGCGGCGTTCATGCCGCCACGTCTGTGCGGTTGGCAATCACCATCATTGTATGATTGGCGGAACCCTCACGATATCGACGACGTCGCCAGGCAATCCGCTCTGAAAGCCGCTGACGGCGCGATAGGAAGTTATTCCGTTGCCGTCAAAGACGCCTACGTTGCCTTCGAAAAACTGACTCGGGAAATCTCCCGAAGGCTCGGCGGCGTTTTACCCGAAGAACAGGATTGACTCAACAAACGTTCGCGATTGTTTCCCCAACGCGTTCCGTTCGCTGCGTCTCTTCAACCAGCGCTCCCAAACACGGCAGTACCACCTGCTTTAATGCCGCTCGCCGAATCGATCCGCGTACTTCGGCCGTGACCACGCCATGGTCGAGCAGCTCTTCATCGTGCTTCGTACGTCGCGTTTCATGCGCCGTACCCAATTCATCCGCGAGACGCGCCATTTCCTCGCGAATCGTTTCCCGTACGTTCGCGCCAAACGTATGGAGCGCCCATTTCACCGTGCGCCACGCCAGCTCCGCGTGTTCCGATTCGTCCGCTGCTATCATTTCCAGCGTTTGTCGTACCACCGGATCGTTTGCCCGCGTGCCCGCTTCGCCCGCTTCCACCGCGGCAACCGTTTCTCCCACGCAACCTTCGCGAATTACCCGCCTCACGAAACTCGTGATGTCGTCACCGTCCGCCATCACGCCTTCCATGGACAACCGCCCCGGACCGATTCGCTTGCCATGATAAACACTCGCCAATGCAAAAGCGACCCGCGCGTGTTTCGTTTCGTCTACCAGTGCTGCGTTCGTCCGCATGATCAAATCGCTCGGTGCTCCCAGCGAAAGCAATTCCAGTGAGAACCTCGCAAACGCCGCAATCGACGCATGCTCCATCTTTGCCGTAAACTCCCACGCCGTACCGAGTTCGTCTCGGATACGTTTGTCAAGACCATCGACGTTGGGAATCACGTCATTTTCGCACCAATCGTGGCGTCGTTCAACGCTCGCCGTTCGCGCTTCCCCATCCACGAGGAACGGCCTTCCAATGGCGCAACCGCCCTGTTGGCATTCTCGATGCCCGTCGGGTTGTACCGCGCAAAAGCTGAACGGCATTTGACTGCTGCAATCCTTGTCCCCGCTGCACGTATCTAGCGGCGTTGTGCAAACAAACCCAAGGTATATGCAGCCCATTGTCGTATCCCAGCTCGTGCATTGCTGGCCCACGGCGCAATCTGCAGCGGTATTGCATTTCCCCGGCAAACATCGCCCGCCCGCCGGTCCGCAAAGGCACAATTGACCCGCCATGCATCCAGCGTCGTTCACGCAAGAAGGAACGCATTGACACGCCACTTCGCCAGACGTATCGCAAATGTAGCCGTCAGGACACACTCCGCAGCAGGGATTGTTGTCGGGCATGCCCGCAGGACAATCGATTGCTTCACGTCGCAAATATTGCCCACCCGCACAAATATCCACCCCCACGTCGATGCCATCCACAATGACCGGCTGAGGATCAATGCAATCGCCTGTCCCCGGAATGAATCCGGTGCTGCTCGATGTTGACGATGTCGATGACGTCGATGACGTCGATGAACTAGTGCTCGTGGTGGTCCCATTGCCGGAACTCGACGAACTGCTGGACGCTCCACCCGAGCCACCATTGCCTTCAACGGTTACCTCTGTTGTGCAACCGGCTAGCGTTTCGACACCAAGCGAAACCAAGAGTGCACTTGCGAAAAGCTCGAGCGACGAAAGGCGCGGGTTCATGATCGTACGTTTCATGGTTGATCCTCCGTGTTTGAATGGAGCATCCATCATGCCACGCGTGAAGGCCGAAAATGACCAAAAAAAGCAGCACCTACGTGCGCCAACGTGTGCCGAAATCGTTATGCACCGTCATTGACGGGTCGCGGTCCGAAGTGCAGCGTCCCCGCGAGCAATGCATGAAACGTTGCGTCGGGCGAATTTGGCTGTGCCGCACACCAGTGAAGAAACCCCCGTAACGTCGTATCCGGATGGTCTTCTTTTCCGGGCGCGGGCGCAAAGTCGTCCGCCATCGCGCGATCAATCAATAACAAAAGCCGCGGATGGTATCCCTCGTACACCGTCAAGTCTTGGAGAAACCTTGCCCGAGCCGTTTGACCTTTGATGATTTCCACGACGTCTTCGCGTAATTTTTCGATTGCTTCGGTATCGCATGATAAACATTCCAAATCGTAAAGCGCATTGTCGCCTGGATGATACGCCCCCACGAGATGGCTGTGTTTTCGCTCGGTACTTCCCGACAAACCCGTCAAATCGATGGGATCGATTGCTTTTTGCCAAAGCAGAAACGGAAATCGTAGTGGGCGGTAGTGCCACATTTGCGCCCGCCATGTACGTCGCACGGGTGATTCGTCGAGGCCAATCGTTGCCGGACGGAACACCATCCGATGCAACATGTACGCAACCCCCATCGTCACTTGCCATAGGTTTGGCTGGGTTTCGATTCGTCCACGTTCGTACAATCGCTCGAGATACCACTCGACACGTTCCGGGTTTCGTAATACGAACTCGACCAACCAAGTTGCCGATGACGTCATGTGCGGGTGATTCTACAGGGTATGGCTTCGTTCAACCAGTGCCGGATTCCTCGTGCGTTACTCCAGATCCATCGGGCGAGGCACTTGGCGTCTCCTACGCGAGCCGCCAAGTGCCCAACGCGAGAAACGAGAGCTTGCGCTTCTGCCCGAATGACTCGGTATCGATGGGCCGGTAACGGGGGGAAGTAATCCATTGCGTCCGCTGCTGCTCGGCAAAGTCTTCGAGCCCAACGCATCCTGCCAGAGGCAAAACGGATGGGCCCCGTTTGTGCATCCGGATACGCGAAGCCGCTGTTGATTATTGCATGAAGCTCGGATGCGACGGTTTGCGCGTGGTAAGAAGTAGTTGCAACTTAAAATGTAGTTGCAACTTAAAATGTAGTTGCTAGTTGAACGCGAGAAGCTTGAACATGAGAAGAGGGAACGATGGAGCAACGCCCAGTTCTTGGATGCCCCCCAACTACACAAAGGCGCGCACTGGGACTGTCGATTATGAGCGTTTGGACGGTCGCGTTGTCGTTGACGTAAAGCTTGGAGCTCAAGGAATACGAGATCTTCACGGTGGGCTCATGCAGTTGGCACTGCTTCTACATGAGAAACCTAACGTTGAGCGTGCATGTCTGGTGATTCGTTTTCCACGGATGACACTCGATAGCGCGCGTGATGCATGGAAACGCGCGACGGAGCTGCTTCGTCCTGACATAGCCAATCGCCTTGCTGTTGTGCTTGTCATGCCCGACGAGAAGGAACTATGGCTTGATCCCAAATCGGACCCTATTGTTGAGGAGATTGCCCACGCGGTTTCCAATGCACTTCGTGATTCGTCTACAGCAGAGCGTACTTCTTTTGAAATTTCGCGTAAATTTTTTGAAATTTGGAAAGTGTTGCTCGAGGCATGGCTTAGCCGCGGCGATGCATTACGAGTCAAAGACCTTGTGGCGATGGTTGGCTGCTCTATTCCAACGGTAATGCACGGCATTGATCTCCTCGCGAGGCGTGGGGAACTCTCCGGGGAGCGCGAACGAGGAAAGTTTGCATTGCGATCTTTTCCGAGGCAGACATTTGAACAAGGCGCGGGCCTTGCCGATACATTTCGGAGGACGTTATGGTTCGCAGATACGTCGGGGCGTCCGGAGCCTGTGGCATTGATGCGGCGGATTCAGCGTGCGAAGCCTGTAGGGATTGCGCTTGGTGGTGTGGTGGGTGCACGCCATTTGGATCCACACTTTGATTTGCATGGCACGCCTCGGATCGATATCACGCTCTGGGTTCCAGATGGATCGATGCCCAATCTCCAATTCATTAAAAATATCGACCCTGCGTTGCAGCAAACAGACTCGAAAGATACGGCCGTGCTGGCGGTGCATCAATTGTCGCGTGCAGTGACGCTCTTCCACGAAAACCCCGACGGCTCGGTCCCGTTTGCCGATCCCGTGGAGATTCTGCTTGATCTTTATGAATTAGGTTTTCGCGAACAATTTGCCGACCTTATTCGTACGCTTCGGCAGGAGAAACCGGTATGAATGAAAATGTCGATCCTCAACTTGTGCTGCAGCTCGTGGCCAATCATGTCCCCCCAGAGTTGCACCAGAATATTCTTTTAGTAGGAAGTCTTGCGGCCGCGTACCACTATCGCGCGGAGAGAGCAAACCAACCAGTAAGGACCAAGGACGCCGACGTGATCGTGCAGCCTGCGGGGGCATTTCACGAGTGCATTCAGATTGCTCAGCGGCTTCTCGATCTGGATTGGCGACCGACTGAAAAACGAAGGTGCCGTCCATTCCCTTTCGATAATCCGATGAGCGAACTGGACGTCATTCGCTTACATCCGCCACAGACCGACCTCTACTTTATTGAGTTGCTTGGGCTGCCCCTTCCAGAGCAGCGTGAACCAAAGTTGGAGGTGGCCGTCCAGCTCCGGGATGGTTATTACATGATACCGTGCTTTAAATTTATGGCCGTTCTCCAGTCGAATCAACAGACTTCCAGCGTTGGTCTTCAATATGCGTCGCCTGCGTTGATGGCACTTGCGAATCTGTTGCACCATCCTACGCTGGGTACCGCCTTTATTGCCGATACGGCGGTGCTTCGTAGCAGCAAGGACTTGGGGCGAGTGTTAGCGCTGGCCTTTCTCACGCCGAGTGACAAACTATTTCAATGGCATGAGATGTGGTGGTCCGCGCTTCAACATCATTTCCTGAATGAGGCGAAGGATTTGGCTGCGCAAGTTGGCTATGGTGTGGTTGCACTTCTTAATGATGCAGCCGCGTTGCGGGATGCGTATGATAATGCGACGTCCGGACTTCTCAGTGGCAAGAACGTCACGCAAGATCAATTTCGCGTTGCTGGTGCGCGACTCTTAACCGACGTCGTGCGAGAACTTCATGACTTGGCAGGTGTGTCGTCACGATAATCAATAATGATTCTCGTTCTTGTTTCCGTGCCTACTCGACTGAGCAAGCCAACACCCAGCATCCCAAATAAACCTTTAACATTGATCCAATTTCGTGGCATGTACCCGCCCGTAAGCGCTCGAGGAGGATGCGGTTGAGGCATCGATCATTGGCAGGACCCAAAGGGCTCGCGTTCGTGACCAGTGTTTTTGTCACAGCGTCGGCGTTTACGTCATTTGCGCAACCCCCCGCAAACAAGCCCACGAGCGCAGCGTCCAACGTCACTCTGCCCAACGTCACTCTGCCCAACGTCACCCTGCCAACGGTCGTCGAACACGTCGATGCCGTGTATCCTCAGGACAAACTGCCACAAGCCATCGATACCAACGTCGAAGTGCTCGTCACGGTCGAACGCGATGGCAGCGTGGGTGACGTCAAAATTTCCGTATCCGGCGGCGACGCTTTCGATAACGCCGCCCTTGCCGCGGTTCGTCGCTGGCGTTTTACCCCGGCAACCCGCGCCGGTGTGCCCATTCGCGCGCGAATTCGCGTGCCCTTCCATTTCGCCCCTGATGCTCATCCCCCCGAAACGCCCGAAACGCCGTCGAAGAGCGCACCAGGAGAACACGGCCACGACAAACCTCAACCCCATGAAGCCCCTGCGGATCTTGGAAGTGGCTTGGCCTTGCCGCATTCTGTCGCCGAACCGGGCAAACCCATCGAAATCCACGTGCAAGGTCGTTCCACGCCGCCGCGCCGTGGCGCATCGGATTTTCGAATCGATCGCTCCGTATTTGCAGCCGCTCCTCGGCCGACGACAGCAGATCTGTTACGCTCGGCCCCTGGCTTCAACGTCATGCGTCCCGAAGGCGATGCCGTTGCGCAACGCGTGTCGTTACGAGGTTTCGATGCTGATCACGGGCAAGATATCCAGTTTTCCGCCGGCGGCCTCGTGCCGATCAATCAACCTTCGCACATTCACGGTCAAGGTTATGCCGATACCAATGTCTTGATTCCCGAAACCGTGCGGAGCATACGTATTCTCGAAGGCGTCTACGATCCGCACCAAGGCGATTTTGCGGTTGCTGGTAGCGTCGATTTTGATTTGGGCGTTCCTGACCGCGGCATTCGTTCGACCTTGAGTTACGGATCTTTCAATACGTTACGCTTCGTCGGCGTGTTTGCTCCCGTTGGGCAATCCGAAGAAACGTTTGGCGCGGTCGCCTTTCGAACCACGGATGGATTTAACGATGGACTGAGCGGCGGAGTCCGCGGTGGTGTTTCTGGAGGTTTTACCGGCCAATACCGCCTCGAATTGCCCGGAGAATGGACCACGTTGGTACACGTTGCGGGATACGGTGCACGTTCGGGTATTGGTGGTGTTGTCCGTCGAGACGATATCAACACCGGAAAAATCGATTTTTGGGGGACCTACGGTGACACATCGGCGCGATCCCAATCTGCTGACGTGAGTCGCACGCAAGCGAGCGTTTCTTTTCAACGTCTTGGCGACGATGGCACCGAAGTTTTGTTCGGGTTGTGGGGCGCGTATGCCACGTATCGCAGTCGCCTCAATTTTACCGGATACACGCAACGTTCTCACGTGCAACCGGAATGGGCAGGCCGCGGAGATCTCATTGAACAATCGAATCAAGACGTTGGGGTAGGGGCGCGGGCGAGTATTCGCACGCGTAGATACAATCCCGCGTCATGGCTCGAAATGCAGTTGTCCATTGGCGCGGATGCCGACACGCATTCGGTTGACCAAGCGCAAAACTTGCTTGAAGCTCCGCAAAACGAAACGTGGGATCAACGCGTCGATGCCTCTATTCATACGTTTCGAGCCGGCGCTTTCGTCGATGGCCTCGTCTCCTTCTCGAAACGCGCTCGTTTGCGCGGTGGAGCGCGAGCTGACTTCATTCTTTTCGATATCGATGATCGCTTGGGCAATTTCATTCCGCCGTATCGCGAGCAAACGCATCTTGTCGGCTTTCGGCGCAGTGCCGCGGGTATTGCTATGGGACCTCGCGCGACCTTCGAATTCGACGCCTGGCCTTTTTTGCGATTGTTTGCTGCGTACGGTGAAGGATATCGATCGCCCCAAGGTCGGCAGCTCGAAGAAGGCGAACAAGCTCCCTTTGCGAAAGTGCGCAGTTACGAAGGTGGCGTAAAACTAAACTACGAACGATCCAAGGTATCGACGACGCTTTTGGCCTATGAAACGCGTCTTTCGTACGATTTGGCCTTCGATGCTACCGAAGGACGTCTCGAACGAATTGGCCCGACCACGCGTCGCGGTCTCGTCGCTCATTTTCAAGCGAGCCCTATTCCCGGCTTGAATTCATCGCTCAGCATGACGCTCGTGCGGGCCACGCTCGATTCACCGCCTCCGCCCACGCCGGAAAATCCGACGCCTGCGTATGTCGAAGGGCAAGCATTACCTTATGTTCCGCCGCTTGTCGTGCGCGCGGATGTTTCATATCAACGTCCTTTGGTCAAACTTTGGGGCAAACCTCTGGTGGGTCGAATTGGTTATGGAGCTACGTTTCTTTCGTCGCGACCATTGCCATATGCCCAAGAAGCCGCACCCGTGTTTACCGTGGACGCAACGGCCGGGTTGCGACGTGATTTCTTGGAAGTGGGCGTTGATGCGATGAATCTCTTGAATCGACGTTATGCCGATTCTGAATACGTTTTCGTTTCCGATTGGCGCTCGTCCGACATCCCTTCGCTTTTGCCAGCGCGTCATATTTCCGCTGGACCTCCGCTGACCATTCTAGGAACCCTTACCCTGCGTTTGTGAATCCATGAAATATGCTTTTGGTGTTTTGCTGGGTTTTGTTCTTTCGGGGTGCACGAGCGGCACGGGGCAACCGGATATTTCTTTTCCTGCCTATTTCGTGCCACCCGTGACGAAATCGTTTGTCGTGAACGATATCACGGTCGATTTGTCCGAGGCGCGTGTCGCGTTTGGTCCGGCGTATTTCTGTGCGAGTGCCTCTGGATCCGCGACGCTTTGTGAAACGGCGCTCGGTGAAATTCGCGACGAAGCGGTTTTTGACGTTTTGTCGACCGAACGACAACGAGTTGGGACCTACCACGGGTTTGTCGGGGAAGTCCGGAGCCTTTCGTACGACCATGGCATTCATTGGTTTTTGCCGCAGCAGGAAGTGCGAGTCGCGTTAAGCGCGCCCGGTGGCCACTCGGCGCTCTTTCGCGGCACTGCGACTCGGGCTGGCGTGAAAGCACCGTTCGAAATGCGTATCGACATTGTTCCGCAATATCGAGGGCAACGAGCGGTGCCTACGGTGGCCGTACAGGGTCAAGTGACGGAATCGACCGAAAACGTCGAAATGCGTATCGATCTCGAATCGTGGCTTTCGACCGTCGATTACGGGCAAATGTTTGGTTCCGGTGCCGATCCGTATGTCATTAAATCGGGCGATGTCGAGCATGACGTCGTGGTCATTCGTATGGTCTCGGTTGATCCGGTGAAGTTTGTCTTTACGAATTAAATCGCAAGTGCTCGCTTTTTGAATTTGCGTCGAAGGCCTCGGGACTCATTCCGCACTTTCGAAGAGCGCTCTTGGCAATTGACATTGATCAATGATTCCTAGCAGGGTCCCGGTTTTTAATTCACGATGGTCGGGAACGGGGACGGTGATCGTTCCGCCATCGGGTTTCCGACGCTGCATCATCACGTGACTGCCTTTTTGACGGACCCGCAGGAACCCGTGCCGCTCGAGAATCTTGCAGACTTCATAACCCGATAGTCGTCGCAACCGTCCCACGTCAAACCGCCACGTCAAAAGTCCGGATCCGCAAGTCCGAATGCATTCGCTCGTTTACCTCCGAGGGATCAGCGGATTCGAGAAACCCCTCGACTGCTTCTCCCAAGTTGGTCAGTGCATCGTCTTCGGTATCGCCTTGACTCACCACTTTGAGTTCAACGCACTCCGCAACGTATCCGCCATCTTCCGGCCATATCCGTGCTGTCAGTCGCATGCGGCGAGTCTACTCCATCCCGGACGATCGTGCATTCGCGACCATCGTTGCCCGCTCTTCGCCTTCGTCACGCCACGCTGATCATCGCACCCACGCATGCCGATCGTTTCCATGGTCGTTTGTTGCTCGCGTGCTGAACGCCGCAGGATCGAGTGGGCATCTCCGTACCACTTCATGATCGTCGACGGTTCACCCAACGCGTGCATTTCACTCACGCCGTCCGCACCAAGCATCACCCACACGTAGGATCGCGTGTTCATCCTTCATCCTCGAGAGGAGCAACTTCACCACGTTCACCGCAGCAACGCACCACATCGAGCGTCATGCGATCAGGTCCGTCCTTCGTTCTTCGCGTGTGCACTCGTGCTTGGCATGCCCTGCGCAAGGGCAGCCCGGAGAACGGCGCCGCCGAAATCAATCGCGTGGCACCAACAGACTACATGAGGATCTACGACCATGATGGCGACTGACATACTCAAGCAACAGCATCGCGAGTTCGAAGAGTTGGTGCGGCAAATCGAGACGGCAGAAGACGATGATGAACGTATCGCGTTGCGTGTCGAGCTTGCCGATATGTTTGCAGCTCATACGGCCATCGAGGAGGAGCTGTTTTACCCCGCAGCACTCGAACAACTTGGTCCAGGTTCACGCATTCGCGAATCACTGGAAGAACATGCCTTGGCGGACTTTGCCCTCTACCGGCTCGTCACCGTGAGCGTCGCGGACGAGACGTTCGTGGCCAAACTCGCGACGCTCAAAGACGTCGTGATGAACCATATCGAAGAAGAAGAAAGTGAACTGTTGCCGCAAGTCGAAGGCGAAATGGATCGCCAAGCTCTCGATCAGCTCGGCGACAAGATGACTGCGCGTTTCGAAGAGCGGCTTCAAGAAGGTCATCGAGCGATTCTCGAGCGAAGTCTTGGCATTGCCGCGCGACACGTGCCCATGGCTGCGCCCACGCCCGTCACGAAAAAAGCGGCTCCTGCACGTCGAGGCACGGCCAAGGTGAAGGCGTCACCGCAAAAGCGCGCCATGGCCGCCGCGAAACGAGGATCCGCGCCCAAACGCGCCACGGTGACCAAGAAGGCTGCCGCGGCCAAGAAGACCGCTGCTCGCGCGCAAAACAGCACACGGACCGAACCGACGCCGACACGTTCGACATCGAGGCAAACCTCGAAGCAAACCGCAAAGAGTGGCCGACGCGCAGGCGCGACCCGCGGACAAACCACGACGAAAAAATCGCGCGCTGCCGGGTAAATCCGTAGCCTGCTCGTCCGCGTCGAATGCCCACAGGAACCTCGGCTTCCCGCATAGGAACGCTCGAGGGTCAAACCCACCGCGCCTCACCCACCAGAGATGAAAGCGGATCACAACGA
>JANORL010000816.1:0-5758 GCA_031415295.1 Polyangiaceae bacterium
CGCTAAAGGTGCGATCGATGGACTGCGCGGCGTCGACGTTCGCGGTCGACGTCTCGTTGTTAACCTCGCCCATCCCAAGGGCGAACGTCCACCGGGCGAAGGACGCGCTCCCGGTGGCGGAGGTTATGGCGGTGGTGGCGGCGGTGGGTTTGCCGGTGGTGGGTTTGCCGGTGGTGGGTTTGCCGGTGGCGGTGGTGGGGGCGGCCCTCCGGGCGGCCCCTACAACAATGCTCCTCCGCCTCCTCCCCAACGCCGCACGTTCGATGATCGTCGCCGACGTGGTGTCCACGATGGTGAAGGTCCGCCAGGAGCGCCCGGTGCCGCTGCCGGTGCCGGTGGTGCCGGTGGTGGCGGTCGACGCAACAAGAATTGGGATCCCCGCGGGCGCGGGGAAGACGACTGGGACGAGTGATCGTTCGCCGAGCGCTTTCGCGATGCAACGCCGCTGAAAACGCTCGGCTACGTCCACGCACCTTTAGTGGTTTGCCCTGTCGATCCGTTCGTTGGGGCAAACCGTTCACACGAAACACGTCAAACATTGACAGCGGGTAGAAATCCCGTACGTTACCGCCCTCTTCACGCCCCGCCGTCGTGGCGGACACGTGGAGGCCTTCGAGGAGATAACCATGCGCGACACGATCAAGATGACGTGCGCCCAATGCGCCCGAGCCAACTATCACACGACCAAGAACAAACGGACGATGACGGAAAAGTTTGTCATCAAGAAGTTCTGTCCGGCTTGCCGCAAGCACAACGAGCACAAAGAAGGAAAAATCTCGAAAGGCTGATCTGACCTTCGCGCTTCGCGCGTTTGTCATGGTCATGCTTCGAGATCTTCTGCACGGACGGGGCGAATCGTCCGATCACACATCGACAATTCCGTCCCGCCCTCGCCGTTTTTTTGCGGCTTCGTTCCTCTGGTGGTACGAACCGTCTTCACCCGCAATGCCAATCCGGCATCCATCGGGGAGTAACTTCAGGACGATGCAATGATCTTCGACTGGCTCTACGGCCTGTTCTCGAACGATCTTGCGATCGATCTCGGCACCGCCACAACGCTCATTTACGTCAAGGGCAAGGGAATCGTTTCCTGTGAGCCTTCCGTGGTGGCCGTGCAGCGCGACAACCGCGGCGGCAAAAAGGTGCTCGCGGTCGGGCGCGAGGCGAAAGAAATGCTTGGACGAACCCCTGGAAACATCCAGGCCGTTCGCCCCTTGCGTGATGGAGTCATCGCGGACTTCGAAATCACCGAAGCCATGCTCCGGTACTTCATCGCGCGTGCTCACAACCGCCGCACACTCGTCAAGCCACGCATCATCATCTGCGTTCCCTTCGGCATCACCGAAGTCGAAAAACGCGCCGTGAAAGAAAGCGCGGAAGGCGCCGGCGCTCGCGAGGTTTACCTCATCGAAGAACCTATGGCCGCCGCCATCGGAGCCGGTTTGCCCATCACCGAACCCTCCGGAAACATGGTCGTCGATATCGGCGGAGGCACCACCGAAGTCGCCGTCATCTCGCTCGCCGGAATCGTTTACTCCCAAAGTGTTCGCGTCGGCGGCGACAAGATGGACGAGTCGATCATGGCCTACATGAAGCGCAAGTACAACATGGCCATCGGTGAACAAACGGCCGAACGCATCAAGATCACCATCGGCAACGCTTACCCGCTCGAGCAGCAACTCACGATGGAAGTCAAAGGCCGCGACATGGTCGCCGGTATCCCAAAGACCGTCGTCGTCAACTCGGACGAGATTCGCGAATCTCTAGCGGAACCGTTGAATGCCATCGTTGACGCCGTGCTCGTTGCACTCGAACGAACGCCTCCTGAACTCGCAGCCGACATCGTCGACAAGGGCATCGTGTTGACTGGCGGTGGGTCTCTTTTGAAAAACCTCGACGTCTTGCTTCGTGAAGAAACGGGTTTGCCCGTGATGGTGTGTGACGATCCGATCAGCGCCGTCGTTCTCGGTTGTGGCAAAGCACTCGATCACCTCGAACTGCTCAAAGAAGTCACGATCGGTTGATCGTTTGTCCCGAAGAACAGTCGAATTTGTCGACTGTTTTGGGCCCGCTCCACAAAGCTCCCACCTGAATGCATCTACAAACGCTCCATGAAGTGGCGCTCGTCGTCATGTCGTGGCATCGAATCGATTCGACACCGTTTCTTGTCCACATCGCGCACGAGCCGCAGATCTCGACACAACTGACGGGATGAGCAGCTCCCTTCGTGAATGCCATGAACCTGAAGCGCTACCGCGATCTTGCCGTCGTTTTACTCGCCCTCGCGGTTCCCTTTTGGTTTCTCCGCGCCAGCATGCGTGATCCTCGTCAAGTGACGGGGGCCGACAAGATCATCGTTCGTCTTTCGACACCCATTCAGTACGCAGCGGCTACGCTGGCACGCGCCTTGTCGAACATCTGGGGCGAATATTTCTATTTGGTCGACGTAAAAGAAGACAACGCACGCCTCGGTTCACAAAACGCTCGTTTGCGTGAGCGTGTCCGCAAGCTCGAAGAACTCGAAGGAGAAAACCGCCGACTCAAGCGTTTGTTGGACCTGCGGGGGAGCGTTCGAACCGACGTCATCAGTGCGCAAGTCATTGGCAAAGATACCAACGAGTTTTTCCGGATCGCCCGCGTCACCCTCGACAAAGACGCTCGCAACATTGGGCTCAACCTTCCAGTCATCTCGCCCGACGGAGTCGTTGGAACGACGCTGAAAGTCTCGGGCGATACGGTCGACGTGCGCCTCGTCGTCGATGCCGGAAGTGGTGTGGACATCGTCGTACAACGCACGGGAGCACGTGGGTTTGTCCGCGGAACGGGCGACGAATCCAAGTACCTGTGCAGCGTTGAATACGTCCAGCGCACCGATGAGATCGAAGTCGGAGACTTGCTCGTCACCAGTGGTGTTGGTCGTCGTTTTCCCAAAGGCATTCCCGTCGGAACCGTCACGCAAGTCGTCAAACGCGACTTCGGCATCTACCAACAGGTGTTCGCCACGCCGGCTGTCGACTTTTCACGCCTCGAAGAAGTGCTCATCGTGACCGCACCTCCAGGCGACGAACCTGTTCAGGCCCAACGTGATGCTCCGGGCGCATCACCGCCGCGAAAGTGATGAAGGTGGACTGAGCGATGCGCAACACCGCCTTTCTCGCGATCGGAATCGGGCTGCTCATCCTTCAGTCGAACCTCTTTCGACTCATCGGCCGCTTTCAGATTTCCGGCGCTACGCCCAGCTTGCTCTTGCCGCTCATCGTGTTCATGGGCGTGCACGAATATTCGATGGCACGAGGTGCAGCCCTCGCGTTTTTGCTCGGCTACTTGCTCGATCTGTTTTCAGCCTCCCCCATTGGACTCTTCACGTTCATCACCGTGGCGACGTTTGTCGTGGCACGGGCTGCAGGCGTGCGTTTGGCCGCCCAAACTCTGTTGACCAAAGTCGCTCTTGCGTTTGCCTTCGCGCTGCTCGAAGGCATTCTCATCATCGTACTCACCGCAATCTTCTCGACGGACACAGCCCGGCCGCGGGCTCTCGCGTCGCTCGTACTCCCGCATTCGGTCGCCACGGCCCTGTTTGCACCATTCATCTTCAATCTTGCCGAACGCGTACATCAAGCGACGATCACGACACCTAGGCCTGGCGAAGGAGGACAACGATGAGCCTCGTCGTTCAACGATCCGACGTAAGCGAATTCCGCCGCCGATTCCGTTGGATCGGTCTCGGTATGGTGCTCATTTTTCTCGGACTCATCGCGAGATTGTTTCAGCTCCAAATTATCGAAGGCGCCGAAAACGCTGCGATTGCTCGCGAAAACATCGTTCGTCGCGTCACACTCGCCACCACTCGCGGCATCGTTCGCGATCGCAACGGCAAGTTCCTCGCGGCAAGCCGGCCCTCGTACAACCTCTACGTCGTTCCTGAGAAAATTGATCCCCTCTGTGATCCCAAGAAGGACGACCCAAAAGCGAAAAAAGTCGACCCGAACGTCTGGCCACGACTTGTCCACTACATCGGACTGGGCGACGAAGAGCGATTGCGAATGGAGGCTCTTCTCAGGAGTTTGTGTGAGAGCGATAGCAAGCGCAAAACTCAGCAAATCTTGCTCAAGGAAGATATCTCGCGCGATGTCGTAGCGACGCTCAAGACGCATGAAGCGGAGCTGCCAGCGGTCGAAGTCGTTCCTGTGCCGGTGCGTTATTACCCCAATGAAGAAGTCGGCGCGCACGTGCTTGGATACATGGCCGAAGTCGACGCGGAAAAACTCGTTCAGTTGCGCGGAGCTGGGTACGTCGAAGGCGATCGTATTGGGGCAACCGGCATCGAACGCGCGTGGGAGAGTTACCTCCACGGCACGCGTGGTTGGGAAAAAGTTTTTGTCGATGCCAAGGGACGACGACGCCAGCGCGTCGATGGCGTCATCGAAGAACCGCGCCGTGTCGATCCGATACCTGGTCGCGACTTACGCCTGACGATCGATGCCGATTTGCAAAAAGCGATCGGCGAAGCGATGCGTGGCGAACTTGCTGGAGGCGTGGCGCTCATCGACGTGCGCACAGGTCGCATTCTTGGGCTGTATTCCAAGCCGAGCTACGATCCGAACGCACTCTCGGGTGGTTCGGGCAAACAAGTCATTCGTGACGCGTTCCGTCGGCTCTACAACGACCCATTGAAGCCCGCGCTCGACAAGACCATCGCCGGCGCGTATCCGCCGGGCTCGACATTCAAGCCATTCACCGCACTCGCGGCGCTCGAAAAAGGTTTCATCAACCCTCGAGGTGCCACGCAGTGTCGCGGAGCGATCGAGTTCGGTAAACGTTCCTTTCGTTGCACACACGTGCACGGTCCGGTTGCTCTGCACAAAGCGATCGCGCAGTCGTGCAACGTCTACTTCTTCTGGCTCGCATCCGAACTTGGCGTGGGCATGGATGTCATTGCCGAGATGGGGCAAAGGTTTGGCATGGGCACACGCACCGGTCTTGGTGTGAGTGCGGAAGCCGCGGGACGTATGCCGACGCGCGCGTGGATGACGTTGCGCAACAAGGGCCAATTTCGCCTGGGTTTCGGCCTCAACGCGGCCATCGGTCAAGGTGCGACGACCGTAACCGTGCTGCAACTCGCACTCGCGTACGCCGCGCTCGCGAATGGCGGCACTTTGTACCAACCGCAAATCGTCCGTGCAGTCGAAACGAGCGCGGGTACCGTGGTGCAAGAGTTCACGCCGCGTGTTCGTAGGCAAGTCGACGTCAGTCCGGAAAACCTCACCCTCGTGCAAAACGCTCTTTATTCAGGCGTGAACGAGGAAAAGGGAACTGCCTACAACGCGCGTCTTCTTGGTGTCGACGTGGCGGGTAAAACAGGCACGGCGCAGGTCTCACACAAACTCGCCCGCGGAGCCGAAGCCGAACGCGTCTGGTATTTCAACCGTGAACACGCATGGTTTGCAGGCTATTCGCCATCACGCTCGCCAGAAGTTGCCGTCGTCGTGCTCATCGAACACGGCGGAGCCGGTGGCAAACACGCCGCTCCCGTCGCAATGAAAGTCGTCGCTGCCTACAACAAGATCTTTCGTGACCGAGCAGGACCAAGAGCCGGCACGAGTTCGGCAGGACGCACCCCCGCGAAAGCCGCTGGAGGCGCACCTTGATCCTCGGAGGAGACGTTTCGACGCGGGCGAAGGATCACTTCGATTGGCCGCTGTTCATCACCGTCGCCCTCATCGCCGTCTTCGGTGTCGTTAATCTGTACAGTGCCACC
>JANORL010000817.1:0-2371 GCA_031415295.1 Polyangiaceae bacterium
GTGCGCCGCGCAATTGCGATTATGATGGGCCGCAAGACGCATTCCTTCGAGCTTTGCTGCCAAGATGCTCAAAGTTCGGACTCTCAAGTGCATAGGTGGGTCACGGCCACAGTGTGGCGCCGATTTTCAATGCGATTATGAAGGGTGGACTTTAGCGACGAGCTGCGTTGACAACTTCATCGAAGTTTGCAACGGCGGCGTGTTCATGTCGTTCGACTGCACGGCGCTTGGTTTCGATTCGTGTTATGGCCCCCTCGACGCGTGTGTGGCAAAACCCGTCGAACTCTCGAAGTAGCGGAGAACGCTCGAAGAAAGCCATCAGCCTCGAAATTACATGGACTCCATCTTAGGTCTCGTCATGCAGCAGTACGAGAACGATCCACGTGTCTCCAAGGTGTTCGCCCTGCTCGACCAATATGGCGAGGAACGTTGGGTGTATCGCCGCGACATGTACACGGAAGACGAGCTGCAAGCCGCGCCCTTGCTCATCATGTTCCCGTGGCAACGCGATGCTGCTCTGAGCTGCGCAACGTACGACGAGTCAATACCAAGGTTGCGAATTCATTCCCATTTGGATCGAGGACGAAAAGCACGCACTGCCGTACGTCCAGACGTGACCACTCCTTCTCCTTCGGCGCTGGGGGGTATGGGGGGCAAAGCAGTCGGCTCGTCTTTTGGGCGAAGTCCAAAAGACTTAAAGAGCCGCCTGCGGAGCCCTCCCATCGTGACTGGCCTCGCGAAGCGCACGTCCCACATGCGTGCAGCTAGCGTCCAAATCACCGGACCCGCTTGCAATTCGATACCGTACAAGTCACCGGGCTTGTTGCCAAGACCACCGGCGAACCCGCCGTCCCCGTATCCACGTTTTGCTGGGCGATTTTCGCGTGGCGATGGCGCGCTACCAAACGAAAAAAGCTCTTGCGTCGCCCATTGGCCCTGTCGTACCGTCTTGGCCCATGCGACTACTCGGCCCCAAATCCACGTTATCAACATTCCGCTGGGATCTCGTCTTCCTTTACGGAGGCATCAATGCGGCGGAAAACGCGCCCACCATAAAAGCACTCGCGCCGACGGTCTTGGGTTTCATAACAAAACTAAAAGCGGAGCGGAGCGATTTGGAGGATACCGAGAATGCGTGGATGGTCGCTCTCGCACTCCGGACGCGGCGCGATAATGAAGTGGACGCGACGACGGTCGAGCTTGGTGGCGTCGCGCGTGCGACCGACAAAGAGGCTTATGCCATTTTGTTTCCGACATTCAATCCGAGCCAAGTAACGAAACTTGCCCTTGCCGAACAGCTCAAAGAGAATCACCGAATCCAAAAAGAACTCGAAGCGTTGCCTACGGATCACGATCTGCGCCAGGAATATGGTGCGGAGTTACTCGCGGAGATCGAGGCGCTCGAAAATGCGGACAAAGCGGTGGATGAAGCGGATGTAGCGTTGGCGCTTGCGCGATCGAAGGTGCGGCAATTGAAGTTACAATTGGACAAGGATCGGCTTGGGATCCACGCGCAACTTGTGGGCATTCTTGGGGACAAGAAAGCCGCGGATAGCTTTTTCCGCCCTGCCGCGACCGAGCCTGGTACCAAAGACGTGGCCACGCCTGGCGATGCAGCGAACCCGCCGTCCCCATAGCCACGTTTTGCGGGGGGATTTTCGCGTCGTGAAAGTGCTTTGCCGAAATCTTGGCGAGCACTTTCGCGGCAGGCAAGCGCCTGGTCGAAGTGTTGGCAAGGCGCTTTCGCGTTGTGCAGAGACAGTTCCAAGGTCGTGTCCTTGTTCTTTCGTGATGGGTGCGAGGTCGTCCATCTCGTTAGACACGTAACTTCGCGGCGTGCGAGCGCTAGGTCGGTCATCACGACGACCGCCTGCATGTTGGGCGGAGGGGATGCCGTGGAGTTGGACAGGCGTTGTCGCGGCGAGAAATCCGGGTGGGATCGGCGTGTGGGCATACTCGAGCATCCGCGAGATGTTGCGACGCGATCGATACTGCGGTCGCATCATCTGGGGCAAACACGAAAAGACCTATCGTGGCGGTACAAAAGTGAGGATCCCACGCGCGACAAACGAGTGGGTCACGATCGACGTGCCCGAGCTGCGCATCGTTGACGATGACGTGTGTAACAACATGCAATTCAAGGTTGCGCAGTACAAACATGTCTTTGGTGCGAAAACTCGTGGGCCTTCGCCGAAGTATTTGCTCAGCGGGCTCGGCCGATGCTCGACATGCGGAGGCATGAAACACGTTGCACGAACGCGCAAGAGCTACGAGACGGTCGGTGCGTACGCGTGTTCCAAAAGGAAAAACCTAGGTGCTTTTGCCTGCGAAAACAGCCTGCGACGACCTGTCGAGTTCGTCGACAAGGCCG
>JANORL010000818.1:0-3836 GCA_031415295.1 Polyangiaceae bacterium
TGGGATTTTCTTGCAAGGGACAGGAAAAACCAACGGTCGCAGCGTTGACGGCGCGTTCGTTATCGTTTGACGCCCAACCATCTGGTGAAAACGTTTCCGATGCTGGCGCGGGATCTGGAGCGGGTAGCCGTTTGGATCCACAAACTACGATCGCTCGTGCGATCGGTCGGTGTGGCGCGGAAGAGAGCGAAGCGACGCTCGTGGCGTGGCTTTCCGGTTCGGCAACGCGTGCATCCGCAGCGGCGTTGGCCCTGGGAGATTTGGCAACGACGAAGGAACGGTTACGCGAAGAAACGCTTGCTGCACTGCTCAACGTCGCCGCGGGAAGTGCGTCTGCACCGCCTGCACCGGTGGCACTTTTCGCGATTGGAAGACTCGAGCATGTGCCGGTCACGGTGATTCCGCGGTTGCGCGAAGTAGCGGCGGCTCGTTTGGGTGAGCCGGGCGAGATGCGACTGCTTGCAGTGCGAGCGCTGGGTCGTGCAGGACCGGGAGCTGCGCCGGACTTGGATCGCGTGTTGCGATCGGGCGACTTGTTTTCTGCATCCGAGCGCGCAGAAGCAGCACGCGTGTTGCGACGTCTTGGTTTGTCCGGACAACGTACGTTGCAAGCAGCGATCGAAAAACTGGTTCCGGCAACGGATGCGATTGGCTCGACAGCGATGGGCGACGAGATCGGCGTGCTCATTGCCGCACTTGGCGCACTGGAAGCTCCAGGCAAAGCAACGAAAGAATTAAAGAGCTTGGCGGCCTTGGCGCCTCCGCCTTCGGCACCAGCGACGGTGTTGCGACGTTTGTCCTGGATACGGTGTTTGTCCGCAGCACTCGTGGCGGGATCTGATCCGCAGGATCGTTTGCTCACCGCGTGTGATCTGACGGCAACGGCGGAACAGCCCATCGCGAACGAATCGGACGCTGGCGTTTCCGATGCGGGTGTCTCCGATGCGGGTGCAAAGCCCGAGGGACAACCAGGATCGATTGGTGCTCGAACGATCGTCGACGTGCTCGACCGCGCGCGTATCGATGGGCCAAACTTGAAGCTGTACAAGAAGTATGCGCTCGGTGGCGATCCGCGGGCGCGACAAGCAGCGGTGGAACTGCTGAGCAAACACGACGAGTTGGCGGACGAAGCGCGAGCGATCATCGAGGCTGCGCTGGCAGCGACGGAGCCAGGCGTCGTGGCGACAGCAGCGGGAGTCATCGCGAGTAAGCCTACGCTGGCGAACGAGCAAGACAAACCGCAGAAGAAGAAGCGCAAGAAGCGCCGCGACGACGATGCACCGGCGGAAGTACGATCGGTCAAACCCGACGCGGCGATCGTGAAACAACTCATGGCGATCCTGGGTCGCGCTGATGCAGAGAACGAGATCGAGCTGACGTCGGGGGCAATGGAGGCACTTGGCGCACTCGGCGTGGCGGAAGCGAAACCGCTCATGGAAGAATTGTGTGGTTCGTCCTGGCCAGAGATTCGTAAACGCGCTTCGAAGGCGTTGGGGTTGCTTTCGAATAAGGCACCAACGTGCGTTGCGCCGGCAGGCGGCGGCCCTGTGCCGGCGGAAGCGATGCAGCCGATCACGGGCGACGTGACGCTAACGCTGGAGACTGACGCGGGACAAATGACCCTGCTACTCGATGGGCGAATCGCACCGATGGCGGTGACGCGTATCGTGGAGTTGGCTCGCGCTGGTTATTACGACGGGATGGTGGTGCACCGAGTGGTGCCAGGGTTCGTGACGCAGCTCGGAGCGCCGTTTGGTGATGGAGCTGGCGGTCCCCCGGGCAAACCTTCGCTACGTTGCGAGACGTCACCGATCGCGTTCGATACGCTCTCGATTGGGATTGCGCTTGCCGGACGCGATACGGGGTCGAGTCAGTTTTTCGTGATGCACGGCCGCCACCCGCACCTCGATGGCCAATACGCATGGATCGGACACTCGACGGGTGCGTGGGCATCGTTTGTCGATGGAGACCTGGTCCGCAAGGTAACGGTTTCTCCGTGATGACGCGGGCAAACTCGACATTGGTCTGATGCTCACTTTGGTCGCCGGGGGTTTAGGCGTTTCCCATCTGCCTGAAGAGGCGATTCGCGTTGGTTTCGGTGGTGTCGTCGCACTTACTATCGAGCCGCCGGTCATGGTTACGCTTCACGCCGCACGCGCAGCAAATCGACATGCGCCCCTCATCGATGACTTTCTCGCCTTGCTTCGTGTTTCGTGATGCTCCGAATCATGCTTTGTAAGCATCGATGTATTGACAACTCGTGATTGGACGATCCCGCCACGTCGCCCCATATACGATTATTATTTGGGCTCGCAATCCATGGAAGATCTGCCTTTCGTGAGGACGCAAGCAGCCCCAAGCGATTTGTTTTCGGATACGTTTGTCTCGGCTGATGCAGGGATGGTGCATTATGAGCAACTGCGGCAAAAGCTCATGCGCGCTGCGCGGGCCCACGCCGATATCTACCCCGTGTCCGTACGTTCGCGGCTGGGTACACAACGTGGGGAGAAGGAAAAAGTCGCGTTGCCCGTGCTCGACGACAACATGGCTCAGCAGATGGCGCGGGGCGGGTGAGGCGGTTGTCAGCCCTGAGGCGACGGAGCACCACGTTTGCTTGACACTTCGAACGGTTCGCCTAAAAGTCGACGCCGTCCGCAGAGGTGCGCATGAAGAAGTTCGTTGCCGGCATTGGTCAGTCCGACTTTCGGCAGTTTCGCGAAGCTGGGTATGGCTACGTCGACAAGACGCAGTTCGTGTGCGACGTTCTGGAAGATCCGAGCTTGGTCCTGCTTTTCCCGCGCCCACGCAGGTTTGGCAAGACGATCAACTTGTCGATGCTCGGATATTTTCTGCGCAAGACGAAAGACGACCTTTCCCATTTGTTCGCGGGTCTGGCCATCACGCGTAACCCGATGGCGATGACGCACTTCCAGAAGTATCCGGTCGTGTTCGTCACGTTCAAAGACGTCAAGGCCAAGACGTTGGCCTCGGCCATGACGGGCATCCGTGAGCAAATTGCCTCAGCGTTTGAGGAGCATTCTTACTTGCTCGAAGGTGGCAACCTTGCATCGAGCCTGGCGCGAAAATTTCGCCGCGTGATCGATGACGAAGTCACTGACGATGAACTTCAGTATTCGCTCAAGTGGTTATCGCAGGCGCTTTATGAGCATCACGGCCAGCGCGTCGTGATTCTGATCGACGAATACGACACGCCGGTTCAATCGGGATACACGAATGGCTTTTTTGACGAGATCGTCGTCTTTTTCCGCAATTTTTTCTCCGTCGCGTTAAAAGACAACAATGCATTGTTCAAAGGCGTGATGACGGGCATTTTGCGTGTGTCGAAAGAAAACATGTTTTCGGGATTAAATCACATTCGCGTGTGCTCGATCCTCGATGTCCCATATTCGACGTCGTTTGGATTCACGGAAGACGAAGTGGCGGCAATCATCGAACCCGACAAACTCGAAGAAGTTCGATCGTGGTACAATGGATACATATTTGGCGGGCACGTCATTTACAATCCGTGGTCGATTTTGCATTACATCAACGAAGGATTGCTCAAACCGTATTGGGTGAACACGGGTTCGAGCGACCTCATCGAATCGTTGGCGCTCAATCGCGGGCTTGGTTTGTCGGAGAACTCGGAAGAGCTTTTGCGAGGTGGTTCCATCGAGGTTCCGATTGATTCGAATATCGTGTTGCGGGACATCGAGAAAAGTCCGGATGCGTTTTGGAATTTTTTGTTGTTCTCGGGGTATTTGAAGACGGTCGACGTGAAGCTGGAAGTGGGTGAATACACGGCCAAACTGGCGATTCCGAACCTCGAAGTTAAA
>JANORL010000819.1:0-8295 GCA_031415295.1 Polyangiaceae bacterium
CATCTCTGGTGGGTGAGGCGAAGCCTCGTCGGGACTCTCCACGCAGCATTGCGAAGCAATGCGGAGTTGGAGAGGGGGTTACGACTCGGCATCAAATGCGAGCTTATCTTAACGCCTATGGGGCTTTGCCCCCCATACCCCCGCAGATTTACTTCAAATCATCCGCGGTAATCGGTAGGCGTCGAATACGCTTTCCGGTCGCCGCGAAAATGGCATTCGCCACCGCCGGGGCAATGGGGGGCGTGCCAGGTTCACCCGTTCCGCCCGGCACTTCGCCACTCGGAAGGATGTACACTTCAATGGCTGGCGCTTCATCGATGCCCAGCAGCTTGAAGTTATGGAAATTGGCCTGCTTTACTTTGCCGTCTTCCACTTTCACGGATGACTTGAGCGCCGCGGTGAGACCGAAAATGATTCCGCTCTCCATTTGCGCTTCCACAATGCCTGGATGCACGAATTCGCCACAATCGACTGCGCATACCACGCGATCGACTTTGACTTTACCTTTGTCGACGGTGACCTCCGCGACCTGCGCAACGTAACTGCCGAAGCTGAAATGCACGGCAACTCCGCGCCCTCGGCCTTTGTCCATGGGTTTGCCCCAGCCGGATTTCATCGCCACGACATCGAGAACTCGCTTCAGCCGCGGTGACTCCGTCAATATCTTCCGGCGATATTCAACCGGATCGATCTTGGCCGCCGTCGCCAATTCATCAACGAGGCTTTCCTCGACGAATGCGTTCGTCGAATGCCCGACGGAACGCCAGAACCCCACAGGGACACCTTCCAAACGATGGTATTCCACGCTGAGGTTGGGCATGGTATATTCCTCGCCTAAACCTTCAACGGATGATTTGTCGATATCCTTGAAGTTTTGAGGGAAAACCCGCGCCATGATGGCCGCACTGACCACTTGATAGCGCACGGCAATAGGCATTCCGTCGTCACCTAAAGCAGCTTTGGCCGCAACGTACGTTGCGGGCCGGTAATAGTCGTGTCGCATGTCGTCTTCACGCGTCCACATGACTTTGACCGGACCACCAAATTGCTTCGATGTTTCGACGGCTTCCAAAACGAAGTCCACTTCGAAACGCCGTCCAAATGCACCACCCAGGAACGTATTGTGCACTTTGATGGTTTTGGGATCCAAACCCGTCACTTTGGCGACCACCATGCGGACGGTGCCAATGCCTTGATGACCCGCCCAAATATCGCATCCATCCGCACGCACATGCGCCACCGCACTAAGCGGCTCCATGGCTGCGTGCGCTTGAAATGGTTGCTCGTACGTCAATTCGAACTTCTTTTTGGCCTTTTTGAAAGCCGCCTCGAAGTCGCCTTTCTTGCGCGCCACGAGTCCCGGCTTTTTGACGAGGGTCTTGGCATCGGCAAGAAGTTTGTCGCTCGACATCTTCGCGCCCGCGCCTGGATCCCAGGTGATGGTAATGGCTTCGGCGCCTTTTTGGGCGGCCCAGAAGTTATCGGCAACGACAGCAATGCCGTTCGAAATCTGAAAAACTTTACGCACGCCTTTCACGGCTAGTGCTTTTTCAGCCTCGAACTTCGTCGCTTTGCCGCCAATCACCGGCGACCGTACAATCACGGCCGTTTTCATATCGGGAACTTTGACGTCAATTCCGAATTGAGCTTTTCCGGCGCCTTTGGCGCGCGCATCGAGACGCGGAACACGCGTACCAATCACTTCGTACATATTACGAGGCGCAAGGGGCGGATCCTGCGGGACTTTTTGCTTCGCGGCAAGGTCCGTCAACTGGCCATACGGAATTCGCTTGCTCGTTTTCCCATGCAATACGTGCCCAGCTTCGGTCGATAGTTCTTCCGACGGAACGCCAAGTTTTTCCGCAGCAGCAGCAAGGAGCATCATCCGAGCTGCTGCTCCAGCTTTTCGCATGGGCGTGAAGTCGCCTCGAATGCTCGAGCTTCCGCCCGTTCCTTGCGTTCCGAATAGTTTGTTGTTGTACGCCGGATCCACTGGCGCCCATTCGGTTTTGACGCTCGCCAGGGTCACGTGCAATTCTTCGGCGGCGAGCATCGCCAATGCCGTTTCAATGCCTTGCCCCATTTCAGCTTTGTCAATGACGACCGTGACGGTGCTATCCGGCGCAACGCGAATCCATGCATCCGGTGCAAACGTCGTTTTCGACGGTTCCTCCTTCGGCGGTTCGACAGGCTTTTCGTCCTTTTTGTCGTCCACCACCTTGGGCGGCTCGACGGTAACGGCCGGTCCGCAACCAACGGCAAAACCCGCGCCCGCAGACGCGACGATGCCCAAAAAGAAACGGCGATTCAAGGGTTTGTCGGCCACATTTTCAATTTTCGAGGTCATGGCTCAACCACCTTTCTGTGCAGCTGCGTGAATGGCCCGACGAATTCGAGGATAGGTGCCACAACGACACAGATTGCCACTCATGGCCTTGTCGATATCCGCATCGCTCGGTTTCTTGATTTGGGTGAGCAAAGCAGCTGCCGCCATGATTTGGCCCGGTTGACAATATCCGCATTGCGATACGCCTTCCTCCATCCACGCCTGTTGCACAGGATGATCACCGTCCTTCGACAGGCCCTCGATGGTCGTAATCTTTTTACCCGCCGCTTGCGTCGCTGAAACTTGGCAACTCTTTGCGGCTACGCCATCGATATGCACCGTGCATGCACCACACGAACCAATTCCGCAGCCGTATTTCGTTCCGGGAAGATCCAGAATATCGCGCAATACCCACAAAAGAGGCATTTCTGGGTCGTCGCTATACGTCCGCTTTTCCCCATTTACGTCCAACGTGATGTCTTTTTGTTCCACCGGCCGCTACCTTTCCATTCAAAGCAATTTACTTCGTATGGTGCGTATTCGTTAATTGAGGAAACCACAGAGGGAATTCCCCGGACAACACATGTCGTAACCACTACCATTCCCAATTTGGTCCGTGTGTACACAAACATATGAGCCTTGGCTAGGATAATAATACGCCCAGAAAAAGCACATTTCATCGTTCGCCGATTCGCCGAAACCCACCTGTTGATTGCCTGTATTGTTGTATTCACACGTGAATCTGAATCCGCCACCTTGCGCAATCGCAAACGGCGGGTCATGAATGACCGTCTCCGGCTCGCTCCAAAGCCATCCGGGAACGTCGTACACCGATTTGTCCGGGCCAGCTTGCGAGTCCGCCGCGGCAACACTCACGTTCGTACCCCATTGATGCGTATGCCCCGTGATGCCGAAAAACTTCACGTTCAGCAGGTCGTCCGGAATCCCGAAAAACGTCGGCCCGAGCGTCTCCTTCGAATGCGCGGAGATATTGATGTCGGGATTTCCGATAAACAAGAAATCCGCTTCATCCTTGTAGTCTTTGGCTGGCATCGAGACAAACGTCGACGTGGCAGTAACGTCGAGAGGCGCTTGCGTCGTATTGATGTAATGCATTTCGAGACGCACCATTTGACTTGGAAGCATCGAGAAACCCACGCCGTCGGGTAAGGTCAACGTTTCATCGTGCTTTTGCGTGACCATCACCGTCGACCCTTTCGTCGGATCGAGCGAATCGAGGAACGGCGTACACTCGTACGGAGCGAGTTTTTCTTCGGTATCCGCCGTGCGATAAATGATGAGGTGATGCGATCCCGTCGGCAAAACGTTGTGAATCTGATGGACGCGAATGAGTTCATCATTGCCAAGACGTGTAACGATGCATTGCGTGTTCTCGACGCCTGGGGCGACCGTAATGGCCGGGAAATTCACCGTATACGTGGACGGTGTGTCTAATGTGTCATCAACAGAGGGACCGCACCCAAGCACCAACACGCCACAGAAAATCAGTCCAAAAAGCCTTCGCATCGCAGTTCTCCTGTCGCCGGGCCAAAGCCGCATCAAAACCGACGGCGTCGACAGTATCTCGAAAGTTTGGTACTTGTCCACTCCAGAAAACGGGTATTCCGTAAAATCAAGTTACGCCCGTCCAAACTCGCGCCGCACGATAGACTCGAGCTGTGAACGATACGTTTCGACACTCTCGAAAAGCGCCAACTGGCCTTGGCCACGCAACAAATTGTGTTCACCTCGTGTGGCAAACCGCTGGGCATCGAAACCGAAGTAGCGTTCGTGCAATGCGTCAGCCAAAAACCGCGACGAGAGAATGACGCAGATCGTCCCGAGCCCCATGACCAGAGCTTCGGATTCTTCTTCCGATACCAAACCAGCATTTCGTGTGATATCGCCATAACCCGCCAATGCTGACCCAAATGTTTCCACGTCGACGGCGCAGCGCTGAGCGTCCTCCCCATTCGGATTCGTCCAGGAGCGCAAAGCATCACCCATTTCGAATGGCCAAATCATGCGCCCCAGCGTGTCGAGATCCACAAGGCAAGACGCGGCTCCCTCCCGAAAAAGCAAATTGGATATCTTCAAATCGCCGTGGGCGTGACGACGCGGCAAATTCGATAGATCCGGTAATCTTTCAGCAATGTTCCAAATCCGCTCGGCCAGCGGCGCAACGAGGTCGAACAATCTATGCCCGGGATGCTCGACGAGGGCCGAACGTAAAATGTCGAAATGTCGTCGCGTTTCATGTACGCCCGTCCGCACGTGACGATATTCGTGATCGAGGTCTTCAACGGCCACGTGAAACTTGGCCACAAGTTTGCCCGCTTCATGCGCCATTTTCGGGGAGGAAATACGATCGAAAGCTTGTCCGTCGACAAACGTGAGTGCGCGCCACACGCCACCTTCCCCATCGTCGACCCATAACGCGCCTGCGTCGGTGCGCACCGGTCGGGGCGTGGTCAACCCTTTGGATTGCAAGTGCGCGGTTATCGCGTCGATGTCTTCATTGACGACACCGCCAAACACCGGATGCAAACGCTGGACGATCACCGGACCGCGGCGTCCTTCGACACGAAACGTGCGATTGATCAGGCCACCGCTTTGGACCGACACCGGCTGCCCGGCAAGATCGCGCCAGTACGCGAGAACGAATTCAGGAACCGTGTCGAGCATGCTAGATATAGGATATTTTCATGATTTCGAGTTCAATGGCTCCGGCAGGCCGCATAACGACGACAACATCGCCCACGCTTTTTCCGAGCAAAGCATGACCGACAGGCGAACGCCAACTAATCGCGCCAGATTTGCTATCGATTTCGTCTTCTCCAACGATACGATACCGAGCTTTCCGTTCTTCTTCATCGAGTACATCGACCGTCGCACCGAAAAACACTTTTTCGCCTTTTTGCGTTTTGGGATCAACCACGACGGCACTTTCGAGCCGTTTGGTCAAATAACGCATACGCCGATCGATTTCGCGCAGTTTTTTCTTGCCGTAGATGTATTCGGCATTTTCGCTGCGATCGCCTTGAGCCGCAGCGTCAGCCACTTCCGTGACCGTTTTCGGGCGTTCGACCGTTCGCAAGCGCCCGAGTTCTTCAGAAAGACGACGCGCCCCATCGGGGGTGATGTAATTGGGATTGGACATGGTCGCGGAAAATCAGTGAGGGTCTGCGGGTTTGGCGCCTTTTTTATTCGTCATCGCCTTTTGGAAACTGTCCTTGTCGATAGCTTTTTCCATAGCCACTTCCACCGAAATCGTACCTTTCTCCACAAGCCGCTCGAGTGCCATGTCCATCGTTTGCATGCCTTGTGATTGACCCACCTGCATGATGTTCGGAATTTGGTACGTTTTTCCTTCACGAATCATAGACGCCAAAGCACTGTTGCCAATGAGAATTTCGTGCGCCGCCACGCGACCTTTGCCGTCGGCCGTCTTCAGCAATTGTTGCGCAATGATCGCGACCAGGCTTTCCGCCAACATACCGCGGACTTGAGGTTGTTCGTCTGCAGGAAATGCATTGACGATACGATCAATCGTCGCCGCGGCACTGTTCGTGTGCACCGTACCAAACACCAAAATGCCGAAACTCGCCAGCTGTAATGCCAGTTTCATGGTTTCGTTCGTTCGCAACTCGCCAATGAGAATGACGTCGGCGTTTTCTCGACCTGCGCTACGAATAGCCGTGGCAAACGACGAAGCATGCGGACCTACTTCACGATGCGTCACTTGGGATTTTTTCGGTTGATGGACGAATTCGACGGGATCTTCGATCGTGAGAACATGGACTTCGCGATTCGAATTGATGTAATCGATCATTCCTGCCAACGTTGTCGATTTACCACTGCCCGTCGGCCCTGTGACGAGGATCAACCCATTTCGCTTGTCCGAAAGTTTGCGAATGATCGGTGGACATCCCAAATCTTCGAGCGTCAAGATTTTCGTCGGAATGATACGAAAAACGGCGCCTAGTCCCGCGTGTTTGTACAAATAATTCGCGCGAAATCGAGCCTTGTCCTCGTATTGATACGCGAAATCGAGGTCGAAATCCTTGGTGATTTTTTCCCGCTCTTCAGGCGTCGTAATCTCGAAAAGTAGGTTCTCCATTTCCTCCGTGTCCATCGGCCTATCACGAAGGGGCAAAAGTTCGCCGCGTGCGCGTATGAGTGGCGGATAACCAACTCCAAGATGCAAGTCGCTGCCTTTACGCGCCAAAAGTTCGTCGAATAAACGGTCGATCTGTGCCATCACGAGCCGCCTTTCTTACCAAAAAATGCCCCGGCCCGACCCAACAATCCTTTGGCTCCTGTCGCAGGCGCATTCGGTGCCGATTCTGCCGGAGGCGCTGCGGATGTTGGCTGTGGCGGTTTGATGCCGTCGGTCATGACGGGCGGCGTCGCTTGCAGACGCTTTCCGGACAATGTCGATTCCAGTTCCTCGGGACTGTCCGCCACCAGAATCGCATCCTCCGCCGACACTTTGAAGGTGTTGACCAATTCAGCCAACGAGTCATCGAGACGAATGATGCCAAACCCTTTGCCTCGTTGTTGCAAGCTGGGAATCTGGTACGTCTTGTTGTCGCGAATCAAATTCCAAAGTGGTATTGATCCGGGCAATAGTTCCGCCGCCGCAACCATTCCCGGACCGTCTTTTCTCGGCAAAAGTCGCTGCGCCACGATGAGGCGTAAACCGCCTGCCAACGTAATACGCACTTGCGCCTGATCTCCCGGTGGAAACAAATCTATCAATCGATCGATCGTTTTCGCGGCACTCGGCGTGTTCATCGTTCCGAGTACAAGATGACCCGTTTCACTCGCGGAAAGCGCCATTCTCACGGTTTCTGTGTCGCGTAATTCCCCGACGACGATGACGTCGGGATCTTCGCGCAAAGATCCCTTTAATGCCGCAGCAAACGATTTCGTGTTCGTACCAACTTCACGTTGACTGAGCATCGCTTTTTTCCGCGGATGAATGTATTCAATGGGATCTTCTACCGTGATCACGTGATGCGTCGTATTCGAATTGATGAGATCCACGATCGCCGCCATCGTGGTCGTTTTCCCATGCCCGGTTGGTCCCGTAATCACGATGAGACCTTGGTGATGATGCGTCGCATTACCAATCGCTTCGGGCAATCCTAAACTCGCTAACGTCGGAATGTCGTTGGAAATGATCCGAAACGATGCTTTGAGACCCGTCCTCTGCCGTGTGACGTTCACGCGGAGTCGACCAATCTTCGTATCTTGAAGCGCAAAATCGCACGACCCATCATGCTCTAGTTGCGAATGTAGTCGCGCCGGAATACGCGGCATGAGAATTCGAGTCAACACGTCAGGATCAATGGGCTCACCCCGCGGTATAATCCGCCCCGCCAAACGAAATAACGCCGGCCGTCCCGCCACGAGATGCAAATCGCTCGCCCCTTCACTACGCGCCGCAAGCAATACCGCGTCGATCGAATCCTCAACCTTGAACTCCACACGCACCGACGCTCGAACAGGCGGTGGGAGTCCTGGAGCGGCCAGTACTTGTGCGAGCACGTCCGTGGACAAACCAATGGCTATCGGAGGCGCGGATGCTCCGGGCGCCGAACCACGCGCTGGAGGCGCAACCCGATCCAGATCGAGCTCGAACATTGGACCTGCAAGATCCAACATCGGCGGCGACGACGAAGGCGACGATGTGGGCGCGGGAGGCGCAGAACTCGGACCTGCGCTGGCAGACGGCGGAACCGATGACTTCGGCGAAGCACTCGTGGGCCCACGCTTGTCCTCGGTCGCCAGATCAACGTCGAACGGTTCGTCCGATGCATCCAAGATCGCGACGCCTTTTTTCGGAGACGTGACGTCAATCCTGGGCGCAACTGGCGCGGTTGGCACGACAATCGGGCGTGCATCCGACGCTTCTGCCGGCGGCCGCACGGATGCAAGACCCTCTTTCTGCGCGGTCTCAGCGT
>JANORL010000820.1:0-2256 GCA_031415295.1 Polyangiaceae bacterium
TCATAATCGCATTGAAAATCGGCGCCACACTGTGGCCGTGACCCACCTATGCACTTGAGAGTCCGAACTTTGAGCATCTTGGCAGCAAAGCTCGAAGGAATGCGTCTTGCGGCCCATCATAATCGCAATTGCGCGGCGCACTCAGGCTCGGCGCCGGATTCTTGAGGCGCGCTGAGAATTCCCTACCCCTTGCGACCCGGTACGAGTTATTGTCCGGTTCGGTTGTCGCACCTGACCCGAAAAGAGATGGAAACACGAACGGTTCAAGCAACGCCACCCGACGAGCCAGGTTGGTCGTTTGCGGCGCTCAGGATGGCCTTTGGCGCGTCGCTCTCGCGTTGGATGCATACTCGATTTCGCGTGCACTCGTCGGACGTCGAGGATGCCGTGCAGGACGCCCTGTTCGAGGCATGGCGGGACTTGGCGGCCTTTCCGGCGGACAGAGAAAAGGCGCGTTACGAAATGGTTCGTGAGGCGGCGGGTGCCATAACGGGGCACAATTTTGGTTTGCCGTTCCTCATTGCGGAATGGGAGCAAGTGGTCGATGCTTGGGGATTGGCTACGTGGGAAGCATACCGCGACGTGCAGCGACTTGGTCGCAAGACGCGTTTCCCCGAGGCTCAACGGCAGGTGCTTTGGTCTATTTTCCAGAAGGTGCGTGCCGAATTGGCCAAACGTGCGTTGGTGACGGAGGCGGGACTTTTTGGGGCGGTGACGGCGGCGATTGCGAAGAAGAACGTGTTATTCGATTTCGCGGTGGTGGACGAGGCACAAGATCTAGGAGTGGCCCACGTTCGATTCCTTGCGGCACTTGGCGGGGGGCGTGCGAATGCGTTGTTTTTCGCGGGAGATCTTGGCCAACGGATTTTCCAGCAGCCGTTTTCGTCTTTCGTCTTTCGTCTTGTGTCTTGCGTCCTGCGTGCGCGTGCACGTGCGCGATCTTCTCTTCGCTCCGGATCCAGAGCGAGCACGCGCACGCGCACGCGCACGCGCACGCAAGACGGGAGAACGGGAGAACGGGAGACGGGAGACGGGAGACGGGAGACGACAGACCATCGATCTTTGTCCAGCGTCCACGAGGGTCACGACCAGGCGCTTTTGGCTTGTTACGACGCAGCGGCGAAGACACCGAAGGCACGCGTGGTCAACGCAGGAAGGTTACGCCCGGACGAACGGGTGAAAACCTTTCAATCCGATCTCGGGGGGTTTGGGGGGCAGAGCCGTCGGCGCAGTTCTTTGGGCTGAAGGCCCAAAGAATTGTGGCGCCGCCGGCGGCCCCCCATCGTAAACCAGACCTCGCGAAGCGGCGCTTGCGCCGCGCAGCGAGCGTGCAAGCCAAGACCCGCTTTCGGATCGATTGCGTGCAATGCAAAGTTCGAAAATCGCCTTTTGTTTGGACTAGGTGCTCGCGAGCGTCGTTGATTTTCGTAGCGCGCGTGTCGCGAGGCCACGTCGTCGCTGAACCACCGATCCTCGACAAACTCCAGTCCTTCGAGGATCTTGAACAGAGATTCCAGTGAAATCCGGCTCGGATGTTGACACGTCGCACGTGACCGTGCCAAAGTCCCGCGCATGAACCCCGAGTTCAACGTCGCCGGCCCGTGTGATCCCAGAAACCACTACATGCTCCCGCCCGAACGGCGGCTCGGCGAGATCAGGGAGCTCATCAGGGATCACAAGTATTTCACGCTCACGGGTGGTTGGCAGATTGGAAAAACCACCTGCGCGAAGTGGCTTCAGGACAACCTGAACGCGACGGGTCAGTGGCGCGCTTTGTGGGTGGACCTCGAAACCGCCCGCGAACAACCGGATCTGGCCAAGGCATTTCGCATCATCTTGGACAAATTGCTCGAAGTGTGTGGCCGAGTTCATCCCGATGTGCCTCTGCCGACGCTCGCATCACTGCTGGAAACGCCCGGCCGTTCACTTTCCAAGGCGTTGTCGCACCTTGCGGAGCAGAGCGACAAACCGTGGGTCATCTTTTTCGACGAAGCCGACTGTTTGGTCGGTGAAACCATGGTGTCTTTCTTGACGCAACTGCGCGAAGGATATCTTGGGCGTAGTCAGCAGCCATTTCCTGCAAGCATCGCGCTCGTGGGACGAAGGCAGGTGCGCGATTTCATGCTGCGTACGGATGATCGTCATGCCATTGCGTGGTTAGGCACGTCATCCCCTTTCAACATCAATGCCGAAGCGATGACCCTCAGCTTGTTCACCGCGGCGGATGTCGAAGAATTGCTCTTGCAACATACGACG
>JANORL010000821.1:0-2978 GCA_031415295.1 Polyangiaceae bacterium
GTGCTGTCGGGATCGGAAATGGCCGGGTCACAGTTGATGTTGTCGAGATCGAGACGCGGGTTGTGGCACCCTTTGTTTTCGACTTGCCATTCCTGACCAACACCACGCGGCGCGAAGTAACAGTTGTTCCGCTCGAAGTCGGGATCTTTCCACCAATCGACGGGAAGGGGAGGAGGTCCGCCACCCATGAACCATTGAGGCGCGTCGAGCGAAGACCCCGCAAACGCTTTGACGGTGCAGTTGTTGTAACCGCAATCTTGCTGCGCCCCATCGACCGCCCACGGTTGCGTGTCGTTTGGCTGATGAAGGTGCAGGTCGAGGTCGACACCATTACCACCAAGATCGTGTTCCCAAGACAGCTCGACACGTAGTCCCGGTGCTCCAATGAAGAGCGGATACGTGCAGGTATCGGTACCGCCCCCCGCCAAACCTTTTGTGTACGTAACAGTGTATTCGCCAGATTGAAGCGGTTTGAAGTCGTCTTGTGGACTCGCGCCACTCACGGACGGACACGGACTGACACCATCAGGGCATTTTACTGTCCATGTTTCCGAACCCGGCACGGCATTGTCGCTGAAGGTACCCGTACCCTTCTTCAGGTCTGTCGTGATGAACGGTGAACTGCTGAGCGCGTGACAACCAACCGTGTCGTTGGTCGAGCACGACTGCGTAGCGTGCACGCCACCGATGCATGGTCCCCATTTGCCGTTTTCGCTGCACTTCTCTACGCCATCGAAACATCCAGGGGCATCTCGATACGACGGATCGCCAAGGAAACAAGAATGCACTTGGCCCGCGGAACAAGGACAATCTTCATCGGCCTCACCATCACAGTCGTCGTCGAGGCCCAAGTGAAAGTCGTCGCAAAGCTCCATGGCGCCACACTTCGTGCCGCAAGGATTCATCGGAACATCGATCGCGACGTCGCCCCCCGCATCAGGGATGAAGATGTTTCCGCCATCGCCACTGGAAGTCGAGCTTGACGTCGACGTTGTCTCGCTGTTTCCGCCGTCGCCCCCATCGCCTCCCGTTCCTCTGGTACCTCCCGCAGAACAGCCAGGAGCCACGGCTGCTCCTGCGGACAAACCCAGAAGCACCAAAAGGACCAGTCCAATATTTCGACGAGGGCGGCGCATGAGACTCCTTTCGCCTACGAACAGGGCGCGCAGGTGAAGCAAGTGGAAGAGCGAGTCTAGCGCGGCATCTGGGGGGGCTCAGCGAATTACTTGGCGCGGAAGCCTTCGACGAATTTGTCGAACGCAGGTTTGGCGGATTGGATCGTCTTGTCAGGCCCGGTCATTTTGAAAAACGTGAGCGATCCTTGCGTTTCGACGATTGCGCCCAACAACGCCCAGTTGGTCTTGGGGCCTGCACTCGGCGCACCAGGCATGCCCGAACCAGCGAATGTGCCGTGTAACTCGACCGTGGTGACGTCGAGATCGCCGACCTTGATTTGCTTGCGTGCGACCGGATCGTCTTTTCCACGCTCGAATTGCCCGACCCAACGTTGCACGTTGGCATCGACGCTGCCGCCCGCTTGCGAGACACTCATTTCCGCGTCTTCGGTATCGCCTTCGGCACGCGGAATTTTGAACGTCGCCTTGCGCATCGGACTCGGATTCTCGACCTTTTGCCAACCAGCAGGCGCCTCGAAAACAACCTCGGAAGGACGCGCAGGTTCAGCTGCTTTCTCGGGCGCCTTCGATGTTGGAGCTGCCGCTGGTGCACGTTCGGGTGCTGTCTTCGGGGTCGGTTCAGCAGGTTTGTCACAAGCGACAACGCCAAACCCGAAGGTCAAGGCGAGCGCAGCGGTACGAGCAGGCGAAAACATGGCTCAATAACCTTCCGTCTTGCAGATGATTTCGTTCATGATCTCGCGCGTTCCTCCTCCGATGGGGAAGAGACGCGCATCGCGGAAAAGGCGCTCCACGAGCGTTTCTCGCATATAGCCATATCCGCCGTGAATCTGTACGGCTTCGTCGCACACGTAACAACACATGTCGGTTGCCGTGTTCTTGGCCATGGCGGCGAGGCCCGGGACAAACTCGCCGCGAAGATGTCGCGTGAGGGTTTCATTCATGAGCGCTCGAGCGCCGTGAATACGTGTGAGCATGTCCGCGAGTTTGTGGCGCAACACCTGAAAACCCATGAGGGTTTTTCCAAACGCTTTTCGTTCACGCGCGTAACGAACGGATTCTCCGTACGCCAGCATGGCGATGGCGACGCAGTTGCCCGCAAGCATGAGTCTTTCAACCGCAAAATTCGTCATGATCGGGACAAACCCTGCGTTTTCCGCGCCGACCAAGTTGGCAACAGGCACGCGGCAATCTTCGAAGACGAGTTCAGCGGTATCCGATGCCCACCAGCCCATCTTCGCGAGCTTCTTGCCTACGGAAAAACCAGGCGTCCCTCGTTCGATCACAAGCAGCGAGATGCCTCCATGACCCGGGCCTCCCGTACGGACGGCCGTCGTCACGAAGTCCGCACGACAACCCGACGTGATGAACGTTTTGGTCCCGCGTACGACGTAATGGTCTCCGTCGCGCACTGCACGTGTCGAAAGAGAAGCAACGTCGCTGCCGCCACCAGGTTCGGTAATGGCGAGGGCGGCGATCTGGTCACCAGCCAAAACTGGCGGGATAAAGCGCCGTTTTTGCTCTTCGGTGCCGTGGTTGAGGATCGGCGGAAGCGCGATCGCGTGGCTTCCGATGCCCACTGCCGTTCCAACGGATGTGCCAACAACGATCATCTCTTCGGCAGCGGCCAGCATGTACGACAGGTCTCCCCCCGAGCCGCCGTACGCTTCCGGATATCCAATGCCGAGTAGTCCTGCCTCGCCAGCCTTCTTATACAACTCGCGAGGAAATTCGTTGGCCTCGTCCCACGAGTGGGCAAACGGCGCGATGTCACGTTCGGCCAAACGACGAACCTGTGCGCGAAGTTGAGCGTGATCGTTGGTTTCGTGGAGCGGGGCGGGG
>JANORL010000822.1:0-4731 GCA_031415295.1 Polyangiaceae bacterium
GGCCGGTGAACTCGCGGATGTGTTGCACATCCATCCGAGCACGTTGACGGGTGTTTTGAAGCGTCTGGAGACGCGCGGCATCATCGATCGCAAGATCGATTCTGGTGATGCGCGTCGGGCGTTGTTCTCGCTCTCGGCCAAGGGCAAAGAGGTCGATGCCCTACGCAACGGGACGGTCGAATCGAACGTACGTAAAGCGTTGGCGAAGATTCCGTCGCGTAAAGTGGCTGCTGCACGAGACGTGCTCGCCGAACTCGCCAATACACTCGCTGAAGACCAAGAATAATCGCGTCATGCGAATCCTGATCGCCGCAGCCGCATTGTTTTTCGTGTCTGGCTGCGGCTCGGACGAAACTCCGATCACGCCTGACGATGGAAAGATCCGCCCACCGCCAAATGGTGAACGGACGACGGAACCCGCTGCGTGCAGTGCGTTGTCCGACGCGCATTCCAAAGCATTGTTGTCGATTGGGTGCGCTGGTACTTCGCGCACCTGCCCTACCCTGCTTCGGACGCAGAGCGGTGCGGAGTGCCTCGAGTACGACAAGGGCAGCCTTGATGGATGCATCGCGCATCTCAAGGCGCAGACGACGTGTTCGGATCTTGGTGTCGCGCTCGATGCGTGCGTCGTGTACGCCTATGAAGGAAGCGGTCCGGCGGGCTGTCCGTAGGCGCAACGATCTCGACGCGGGTTATTTTTTCTGCCCGGTCGCTGACGCATCGGGTTCCCACAAGAGTTCGCCTGTTCCGAGGTGGAGTGCGACGTAGCGACTCCAGACGAAGAACGCGTCACTCAATCGATTCAAGTAGATCACGGCGGCGGGATCCACTTCGGTTTGTCGCGCCAAGGTCACGCATAACCGTTCGGCTCGTCGACAGACGGTCCGACAAACGTGCAGGTCGGTGTTGGCGCGTGATCCACCGGGAAGCACGAACGAGCGCAGCAAGGGAAGTTGTTCCTGGCACTCGTCCATTTCTTCTTCGAGTCGTTCGATGTCGGTGGTCGTGACGCGCGGTTGTTTTGGGTGAACGTCGGCGGGCAGCGTGGCGAGGATCGAGCCTAGGTTGAAGAGTTCGTGTTGTACGCGGCGCAGGATGTTTGCGAGTGAGACGAGGCGTTCTGCGCTTTCGGTGGGAGCGGTGGAGGCTCCTTCGAGCAGGCTTTGGCGTGCAGCACCGACGAAGGCGTTTAATTCGTCAACGGTTCCGTAGGTGTCAATGCGTGGATCGTCTTTTGAGACGAGTTGGCCGCCGACCAGGGCTGTGTCGCCGCGATCACCCTTCTTCGTATAGACCTGGTTGATGGTGATTCGCGGCTTGTTGAACGTACGGTTGCCCGTGGTTTCGCTGCTGCTTCCTGATTTGGACTCGTCCGGCATGGTTGTCGGGTCGTAGGTCGATCAGTGGTGATGGTCAAGACGGGTGCGCGATGATTCGCACGCAAGTTGACGTTGGGCGTAACGCGATGGGAAAGTGCCGCACCATGCGAATGCGCTTCTTGTCTGGTTCTGTGTCTGGTCCTGTGTTTTGGCGTCGTGTCGTGATGGTCGGAGCTCGGCTTGCGACCATGGCGTGTCTTGGTTCAGTGGTTGTGGCGTGTGGTCCACCTCCAGCTCCAAAACCGGTCGAATCGGCGGAGGAACGCGCTGAAAAGGACAAGTACCGCAAGGCCAAGGCGTTGATGGACAAGGCGGACGTTGCTTATGGCGACAAGGACTTTGACAAGGCGCGCAAGTTGCTGCGCGAAGCCAACGAGATGCAAGTCGACTCGTTGACGTTTCAGATCAAGGAAGAGATCGAGAAGGTCGACAAACGTCACGCGAAGTTGTGGGCGAACGAAGTCGACGAGACGTTGAAAGAAGGCGATTGCAAAGGTGCTTTCGCTCAGCTCGCGTCGCCGATGCAGGATCTCGAGAGCGACGTATTCAACAAAGAATTACGGCACTTGGCGGGGTCCGATTTGGTCAAGTGTTTGCAGGTGAAGCTCGATGCGTCGACGGGAGCGGGCAAGTTTGCCGACGCGCGATCGTTCATGATGCTTGGCGATGTGAAGACGTTTCTCGGAGCTGGGCCGCACAAGAAGATGCTGGCGACGCTCGAGGAATCGATTTTGGAAGCGCTGAAGACGGGCATTGCCGAACCGATTTCGGCGAAGCGTTGGGTGGATGCGGCTCGTGTTGCAGAAGAAGCGGTGCAGAAGGGCGACACGAACGCTGAAGGTGGCAAGGCTCTGCTGGCGATGGTTCGTCAGGGACTCACGCCGGAAGTTGCGGGTTTGGCGCAGCGAAACATTGGACAACGTGATGCAGCCAAAGTGCTTGTCGAGATCGATGGGTTGATCAAGCTTGTGGCGTGGGACATCGAAGTTGCTGGCAAAGAAAATTCCGCGCCCGATTTGGTCGTTCGCAAGCGTCAAGCGTTGACGACTTGGATCGAGGCGCAGCGAGTGCGGTTCAAGCCGGAGAAGAAGCCGGAGAGGCGCTTCACGCATGGCAAAGTGTCGGTGCGTCCGTCTGGAAATAGTGAAGCTTCATCGAAGCGTGATCTCAATCCGGCGACGGTTGTGTGGATCATCGGGCATGCCAAGGATCTCGCGCTTGTGACGGATGTTGATCCTGGTACGGCGGCGGTTGAAGCGTTGTTCGAGAAAGCGGTTGGTTGGGTACCGATGGGACGTCTTGCTACAAAGAACACGGTGGACTGGTTGCCACCGGACGATCAGATGGTTGGTCTTCGTGTGTGGGCGCCGCTTCGTGCGGACGAGCCAAACCTCGAGCTTGGAACGATAGCGTCGACCAAGGGTCAAGACGTCGTCGTCAAACGGCTTGCGGACGACAAAGAGATTACGGTCAAGAAGGGTGTTTTGCGGTTGGGTCGTATCGAGCCTGGGTTGAAGATTTTGACGCAGTGCCAGGCGAAAATGCAGATCACGCTCGTTGAAGAAATGATGAAGGATCAGCGCAGCGTGAAGCTCGTGTGCGAAGGCGGAATCCGCAAGGACGAGGTCTTGCCGGGTTTGCGTGTGCGGCCTGAGGATTTGCCGGTCGCGAAGCAGTAGTACGTGCAACGTCGAGCAATCGGGCCCTTGACGATGGGCGTGATTGCTCGAAGAACGGTGCCACAACATTTTCCGTTTCCTAAAAGGACACGCGCATGGCGACGACCTACACCGAGCTTTTGGCTGAGATTCGCAAGACGGTTCCGACGGTCACTCTTGAAGAGATCAAGCGACGCATCGAGTCGAAGGAGGCGATGGTGCTCGTCGATGTTCGCGAGAAGGAGGAGACGCGGGCGGGCTACATACCCGGGGCGATCAGTGTTCCGCGTGGTTTTCTCGAGATGCAGATCGAGTCGAAGGTACCGAACAAGGATGCGCGGGTGGTCTTGTATTGCGCGGGAGGCACTCGTTCAGCGCTCGCGACCAAGACGTTGATCGAGCTTGGATACAAGAGCGTGGAGAGCGCCAGCCCTGGGTTTGTCCGTTGGAAAGATTTGAACTACCCGATCGAGATGCCGCCGTCGCTCACGGAAGCGCAACGTGATCGGTACTCGCGACATCTGCTTTTGCCGGAAGTGGGTGAAGTTGGTCAGGCCAAACTTCTGAATGCCAAGGTGTTGTTGTTGGGGGCTGGTGGGTTAGGTAGTCCGGCGGCGCTTTATTTGGCGGCGGCGGGTGTGGGTACGATTGGTCTTGTCGATGCGGATGTGGTGGATGCGTCGAATTTGCAGCGACAGATTTTGCATGCGACGTCGCGTGTTGGTTTGCCCAAGGTAGAAAGTGGTGAGAGGGCGATTCGCGATCTCAATCCTGATGTGAAGGTGATCAAGTTTGAAGAGCGCGTGATGAGTGACAACATTGAGCGCATCTTTGCGGGCTTTGATGTGATCGTGGATGGTTGTGACAATTTCCCGACGCGGTATTTGGTGAACGATGCGTCGGTATGGATGAAGAAGCCGGTCGTTCACGGATCGATTTTCCGTTTCGATGGGCAGGTGACGACGTTTCATCCGGCAGCGGGCGGGCCTTGTTATCGGTGTCTTTACCCCGAGCCGCCGCCGCCGCATCTTGCGCCGAGTTGTCAAGAAGCGGGTGTGCTTGGGATTTTGCCGGGTGTCGTGGGAACGTTGCAGGCGACGGAAGCGATCAAGTTGATCTTGGGTCAGGGGACACCGTTGATCGGACGGCTTCTCACGTACGATTCGTTGCGGATGAAGTTTGGCGAGTTGAAACTGCGTCGGGACAAGAACTGCCCGGTGTGCGGCGATGCGCCGACCATCACGACGTACGTCGACTACGAGGGTTTTTGTAACATCGGGTGAGCGAGGTTTGTCTCGCGCGCACTAGCTGGATCCCCTCTCAATGTGAGAGGTTGGCCGAAGCCCGGATTTTCGCGTGTGCGCGGGACCCCGTCTCAATGTGAGAGGTCGGCCGAAGCCCAGATTTTCGCGCATGCGCGAAAATCCGGGCTTCGCCCTCAGATTCACGAATTGACGCGGCTCTGATTCTCTTTCGGGGCTGGGGGGTATGGGGGGCAGAGCAGTCGGCTCGTCTTTTGGGCGAAGTCCCAAAGACTTAAAGAGCCGCCTGCGGAGCCCCCCATCGTGACTGGCCTCGCGAAGCGCGTGTCCCACACGCGCGAAGCGAGCGTCCAAATCACCGGACCCGCATTCAATATGGACCGGTTCAAATCACCGGACCCGCATTCAATATGGACCGGTTCAAATCACCGG
>JANORL010000823.1:0-3242 GCA_031415295.1 Polyangiaceae bacterium
CGAATGCCCCAGACCCGTCTGGGCCGCCATCGAACAAAAACCCGCCCCCTTCACCGCCTTGACCGCTGCTCCCAGAGCTACTCGAGCTGCTTGATTTCCCGGTGCCGATGGTTTCGCTTCCACAGGTCCACGTTCCAAATGCCACGCCAAGCGTCGTGACGAACCACGTCGTTAGGTTGCGAGATTGTCGAGAATGTTTTCGGTTCATTGATAAGCCTCCGCGTCGTTCACACTATCAGCGTTGGGAGGCTCTGGCTAGGTAGCTGGTGTCAAACTGCTGCGCACCCGAAATCGTCGGTCGACATCGCTCGAAATCCAGGAGGATTCCTCGCTCCGTCGCCCTAGCTTTCGGGCGCTCGCGACGTTTGACACCAGCCACCTAGCACGCCGTTCAGTTTGCAAACTGGCAAATTTCGGGGGTATGGGAGGAGCGACGCCTTCCAGCAATGTGTATTCAGGACGCACGCTTGCGCATTGCGTGGGCCACTGCAGATTGCAACGTCGCGTGTGTCGTCAGGCTACCAAGGCCCACGCCGAGGCGAATCAAGGTTTGCGCCACATCGGCGCGTATCCCCGTCAACATCACCTCGGCCCCCAACAGCCGAACCGCCTGCGCCGCTCGGACAATTGATTCCGCTACCTCCGCATCGACATCCGTAACCCCGGTGATGTCCATAATCATGTAACGTGCTCCGCTCCGGGAAACGCCTTCCAGCAGCGATTGCATGATTTTGTCTGCTCGGTCCCGGTCGATCGTCCCGATGAGCGGCATAACCATGATGTCGTCGCGCACCGGCACGAGAGGCGTCGATAGCCGCGACAATGCGGCGGCTTGCACGGCAAGGAGTTTTTCCTGGACCTTGGCACGCATGGCTTCCTGCTCGTCGAGCTTGCGCTGCGTGATATCCATGAGTTGCCCATCCCAAATGATATCGCCGTTGGGGGCTCGAGACGGCTGCGACGCACCCTGCAACCATTTCAATTGCCCATTGGGCAAGACCACGCGACCCGTCCAGATCCACAACTGCATCGAGACCGCGGAAGCCTCGATCGTTGCCTGGAATCCGGCCAAGTCGTCCGGGTGCACAATTCTCAAGATCGTCGAGCCATCCTGCATGATTTCGTCCGGTTCCAAGCCGTAAATTTCTCGGCAACCATCGCTGACGAAAAGAAACGCCGACGAACCGTCTGCACGCAGGCAAAACTGGTAAACCATGCCCGGAATCGTCGACACCATGCGCATAAAGCGCTGCTCTTTCGCCGCCAACGCCGCGCGCAACGCCGCATCCGATGCCGTTATCGATATGTCACGAAAGCAATGAATCTGGCCCGAATCAACGCCATCCACTCGGTACACCCGCTCGACCCACTCGATGGTGCGGCCGTCTTTGCAATGCAAGAGCGTTCCGTCGAAATCATTTCGCGATACCAGTTGCAGAGAGATGTGCTCGCGCAAGGCACCGAGGTCACCGGATGTGCACTGGAGGTTCGAGAGATTCCACATCGTGCGTAAGCACTGATTGGTGTATCGAACATGGCCCGAACGCGTCACGACCAAGATGCCCTCGCCGAGACCTTCAAGGATTGCCTCGTAATCCTCGGTTGTTTGTTCCACAGAGGGTTCAGACATTTGAAGAGACTTCATAAATACCTGCCATGCGTGCTACATCAACACGCTCCTGTCAAGGGGGGGCTCGAAGGTCGTGATCATCGACCGCATCCATTCGTGCAGCGTATGCGACTCGTCGCCATAGAGCCAAACATCTGCGAGCGATATTCGCCTTTGCTCCACAAATTCGAGTGCGTTGGCGAGACGTAAGGCCTCGTGCATTTTGCGCCCTGCCACGCGCTCGACACATCGAAACCGCTCGCGATGCTTATCCGTTCGCCGCCGTTTTTTTTTGCTCGTTTCCTATTGTTTTCCGCCTTCAATCCCGATAACGTCGTTCTCCATGAGCAACCCCAGCCTCCCCCAACATGATGATTCTCAACAGCAAACCTCACGCTCGCGCGCACTCGCTTGGGCGCGTACGCAATACACGTGGGCGCATTCGCATACCTACGAGGTCTCTGGCAAGCCCTTGGTGCTCGAGCCCATCGCGGTGCTCAATGTCGATGCTGACCATCCGTTTCCCAAGAGCCAACAGCTCGACATTGTGCAGATCATCCAGCTCGGGACGCAGCTTCTCGCAATCATTGGCAACATCATCGTCAATATCACCAATCTATTGAATGCTGGTGCCGTGCAACTGGATCCACCGCCTCCGGCTTCGTTTATGATGCCTCCTCCGCCCGAGCCAAAGGGATTTCTCGGCAAGCTCCGGGAAGCGGGAGAACATGCGCTGGAGGACGTAAAACAAGTGGGCGAGCAGGTGCTCGCAGATGTGCAACACACGCTTGGGATCGCCAAGGATGTTGTGGAGGACGTGGAGGGAGCGAAGGCGCTACTTACTCGGCTCCGTATGCACCATGAATCAGGTCATCAGGTTTTGGTCAAGGCCCACCACACCATGGATGAGGGTAGTGACGCACCACGAGATGAGCTATTTCAGGAACTTGTGGATATCGTCAAAAAGGTATTCGAAGAGCTGGCCAAGGATGTTGTGAAGGAGGTTCTTGGCCATGCCGGGCTTTATGGCGCCGCGTCCAACATGAAGGCGTTTGCTGCGCAATTTCAGACGATTGTGGTGCCCGACGTCCTCGCCACGACCCTCAGCGATGAATGCTTCGCCCAAATGCGCGTCGCGGGGCCGAATCCTTTGCTGATCGCCAAAATTGACGTTTTGCCGTCGAACTTCCCTGTCGATGCATCGCGTTTTGAACGGCTCACAGGCCAAACACTCAATGCAGCTTTGTCGAGTGGCCGCGTGTACCTCGTTGATTATGCGAGCCTCGAGGACGTCGTGGGAGGAACCGATCCGGCGGGCCAGAAGTTTATCAGCGCGCCGCTCGCGTTGTTCGTGCTCAGCAAGGATCGCCAAACCCTCCGCCCCGTGGCCATTCAATGCAGCCAAGTCCCGGGCAATTCCAGCCCAGTCTTTTATGCGGATGATGCCGAAAGCTGGACGCTCGCGAAGATTCACGTGCAATCGGCTGATGGCAACTTCCACGAGCTTGTGAGCCATCTCGGCCTCACGCATTTGCTCATCGAGCCATTTGTTGTCGCCACACATAGGCAGTTGGCCCAAGAACATCCGCTGTTTTTGCTGCTGCTTCCACACTTCCAAGGCACGTTGTTCATC
>JANORL010000824.1:0-6515 GCA_031415295.1 Polyangiaceae bacterium
GAACCCCCGCCAGTATTTGGACCCCCGCGGCGCGGGCTTAAACGCCCGCTGCGCGTGACCAGTCACGTGGGGGGGCTCGCAAGCGGCTATTTATTTCTTTTGGGCAACCCCAAAAAGACGAGCCGACTGCTCTGCCCCCCATACCCCCCGAGGACAAACCGAGAGCGCAGGTCTTGAGCTGGACGCTCATTCCTTGTGGTTCGACCGCGAAGCGGACGAACCATGCAAGGTCCAGGACTGGTCCTGGCGCGGGTCCAGGGGCGCGGAGCCCCTGGTTCAGGGCGCCTTCAGCGTCGCTTGCAAGTAACCAAAATGTTGCGCTTCCAAACGTCCGCGGCTGGAGGCCTCGAGAATGTTTTTCGCGCCATCTCCCGTGATGAACAGCCCGTAACCCGCATCGATCGTGAGTGGCTGCCAGAAACGCATGCTGATCGCCGCGTCGATCTGATGACCAAGCACGTGCGATTCATTCGTGGACGATGCTCCGATCGCTATGAGTGATGCCGAAGTCCAGCGACCTTTCGGCTCCGCAAGTCCAACAAAACGATAGCCGACGTTGATCCCAATAGGTTCGGCAGGACGAACAGAAATGTCACCACCAGCGAGAAGCAGGTTCGACCACGCGTAGAGGCCCATGAGGTTGTGGCCGGGTCGTTTGTCGGGAGCGATGGGATCAAAACGTGTTTGTGTGGCTGCGGGATCGGTGCTGCCGTCGTCACCTGAAGCGTACGCAGCTTCAGCTCCGAACGTCATATGCCAAGGCAATGCCGTTTCCCAGGTAGCTCGGCCCGCGAGCGCGAAAGCGCTGATGTCGCGGTTCACCTCGTAACTAGACACCCGTCCAAGTTCGTACGCGCCTTCGAGCGCATACCGCACGCCACGCTTGTCCCCGGACAAACGAGCGGACAAGACAAACGTGTCGCTAGGGGTCAAATCGATGGCCGTTGGAGGTCGAGCGATTCGGGCCAACGCTCCGAGTTCGGCGTTGAACAAGGGCGCCGCATGCCAAACGGCACGTAAGCCGTACAGTTGACTGCCTGTGGTTGCTGGAAGAGGTGATGGTGTGTTGGCGCCTAACGTGCCGCCTGCAGTTCCACCGGCCAAACCCCCGAGTCCTGTGCCGAGGCCACTTCCAATCAGCGCTGCGAAGGCGTCGATGTCGACATGTTTGAAAGACAAACCCAAACGTAACGCGTCGAAAGCTCGGGGAGTCTGTGTCCAATCGCCTTCGCCAACGAGACGACCATCACCCCACACGATGCGTTGTCGTCCGAAACGAAACCACACCTTGCGTTGTTTGGCATGAATGTCGACGTACCCTTCGAAGAGACCCAGGTTGCTGATGAACTCGCTCTGCGTGATCCCAAAGCCGTAGGTGTTCGCTCCGGCAAACGTGCGCGCATCTTGAAGCATCAGCGATGCCGTGATCGCTCCACGATCGACGGCGAGTCCAATGCGTGCGCGTGATGTGCCGGCCCATTGGTTCGAGTACAGCGGCGTCAGGTACGTGGCCCCCTCGAAGTGCGGAGGCAGGTTCGACTTGTAGTCATCCTCGAGGACTGCCGAACGTGTGAAATACACGCCGCCGATGTCAAAAGGAGCCTGACGGTATTCGCCACGTACGCGCAGTTCGATCGAAGGGCGAAACGTAAAGCCGCCAATCGGAATCGATTCAGGCAGCGGCGTTGCTTGTGCGAAAGCCGTCGAACTCGCGACGAGCACCGCCATGGTGCAGCCGAGGGGGACGAGTGCGTGCGTGGTCGTTCGCATCATGCGTGGGCTAGTGGTTCCGAAATGGTGAGTGAGCGCGGAAAAAGCGTTCGCGGAGTTTATGCGTCACGCCGTCGCGCGACAAGGACGGTCCTGGTTGCATCGTCCTCGTTGCGTTAGCCGCACTGAAGAACGCTTCCCCAAAGCTCGTTGTTCGACCTGCCCTTTTGCGCGAAGACGATCGTCACGTAGTTGCCAACGACGCCAATCACGCTCGAGCCATAGTTGCCGTACGGCGGAGAGAGCACGATCGGATCACCGACGGGCGTGAAGTTTGCGGCAAACGTTTGTGCACGTACGACTTTGGACCCGGGCAAACCTTCGGTCCAAACCATCACCCACCGACCATCGGGTAGACCAGTGATCGCTGGGTAGTTGGCTTCTCCACCAGGGCCGCCCGGAGGCGTTTCGAACATGGTCGTCGTTGCTGGAATCTTTCCGATGGGCGCGTGACCGATTCGTAGCTTCCAGGGACCTTGCTCCGCGGCTTGATCCCCAAAAACGACCGCGACTTCTCGGCCATTCGATCCAATCATCGGTTCGCCCGACAAGCCGCCGGAACCTACGACGTGGACGAGATTGGTCACGGGTTTGCGATCCTGACCGAGCAAGCCAGCGAAGACTTTTCGTTGTCGCGACGAACCCGTTCTTAATGCCGTCAAGATGCCTCGATTGCCGAACGACAACACACGGATGCCTCCAGCAGCAGCATCTTCGTCGTTGATGGCCCATATACGCGCAGCAACACCGCTCGGTTGGTCCGACCAAGCCACGTGTTTGTCGGCAATGCCAAGGTAAAACGGTTTTTCGGCGTTGACCGGAATCATCGATTTCAGGCTGCCCGACGGTTCCACCGTCGATATGAAAAAGCCTTTGCCCGTCGGCGTTACGCGCGCGATTTCCGATCCCGCTTTGTCCACGTAGTCTTCATCGACTTGGCCGGTCGCCGGCGAAACTTCGATCCCGACGGCTTCATCCTCGCTTTTGGCATAAGCAATGGCGACCTTGCCCGAGGCCAACGTAAGCAGTTCAAACGGAATGTTTCTCGATACGACCGGTGCCCAACGCGAGGGTTGTTTGGCGACCCAGCAAGGTTTCGGTGGTGCGGGAAGTTTGTCTTGGAACACCCGTGCGGCATTCGCCACGCCTGTACGAACCGTTGGTGCAGTGTTCGCGCCAGGTTTGACCGAACAGCGGCCAAGGAAAAACGCGCCAATGACCATCGTGATGAGCATCCCACCGCTGAGGAACAACGCGTTTAAGGGAAGCTGAGGGGACGGTTGAGCTTCCGGTGCCTTCACCGCGTGTAAAGCAGGCCCTGTTGTGACCTGCTGCGCGGACGAGGGAGGCAACGGCGGCGGCTTGAATTGCATCGGCGCGTTGCGACCAGAACCGTCAGCCGGCTCGGTGAGAGCGGCGTTGAAGGCACGATTGGGATTCTGTTGTGCTTTGGCGAGTAAACTCAGGTCCAAACGAACCGTGTGACTTACTTCGTGCGCAAGTTTCCCCCCGTCGCCGTGCGCCTCCTCCGCTGCGTGACCCTCCTCAAAATCGAAAGGCAACATCGCCGTTGCCGTCGTTTCACGCATCTTCGGTGGTGCCGGTAGTGGCGCGGACAAGAGAGGGATGCGTGTCGTTGATCCGGCGTATGCCGGAATGAGATCGTCCGAGAGCCCAAGATCGGCCGATGATGCCGTCAGAGGTGCATCGTCTGCCGCCCCGTTGCGCGTAGCGACAGGCTGCTTGGCGTACGACTCCATCAAGCCCGGTGGTGCTCCACCATTCGGAAGACCTTGGTTTGTCGCTGCCGATGGGTTCGCCCCTGTTTCTGCGTTCTCCCCTTGGTTTGCCGTCAGCGGAAGTTTGCCCGCGCGTATGCTCAGCGTGTTTTTCGCAAACTGAAACGTCGACGACTCGGTCGATTCTTCCGTGGGTCGACGCTCGGCGTGGGGACTTGGTACAGGCGACGAACGCACCACACTCGCGTGGCCTGGTTGCGCTTGTGGTGATGCACCTCGAGGACTCAGTTCGTCGCGTGGATCAGCCTCGACTGGCGGTGCCGGTCGAGGTGCCGCGACGGCAATTTTTCCTGGAACATTCGTGGTCTCGTCGTCCGTGATCGACCAATCCTTGTCGATTGCCGACGTCGAGGGAGCGCGAGCTGGTGGAGCGTGAGCTGGAGCTGGAGCTGGAGTTTGAGCTGGAATTGGAGCTTGGACCGGAGGGGGCGGCGGAGTTGTCGCGGGGGGACGAATCGTACCGACGGGGCGTGGCGCGAGCGCTGGTTTTACGGGGGCATCCGAGGGCAAACGTGGTGCAGCGGGGATCGCGGGGCCAAAATTCGGTACCAGTGTCTTGATGAGTGGACCTTTCGGACCGGTAAACTTTGGCCGTGGTGGTGCGACGCTTGGCGTGCGTTTCTCTTTCGGTTCGTTTTTCTCGTCGCTCTTGACTGCCGCGTACACCTCGCGAGCGTGGAGCCCTTGCAGTGTCGGTTTCGCAGGCCCGACGGCCGGTGATTTCGTTGGCTCAGCGCCGGGTTTCGTTGGCAGAAGTTGCACTGCCGTGCCGGTACCGGTGAGGTTGGGTAGCGCATCTGCGAATTCCTCGACGGAGATCGCCTCCACCCAGGCGCCCATTCCTTCGCGCCACACGAGCGTTGAAGGCGAAAGGACCCCCTCGGCGATCGCCGTTCGCAGCTCTTCTGCCGAAACGAGCCGCTGCTCTCCTTGCTCGTCGGCCCAGCGCCACATGTCGGACTGGCTCAAGCACGCCCCCTTGGCGCGTTTGCACCGACGCGTGATCGGTGCTGTTCGGGTTGGTGTCCGACGGCCACTTCAAGCGAATCGTACCCATGCTTTGAAGAAAAAGGACAATTTTTGTTTGCCCGCGCAACTGGCGACCCCGTCGCGACGATGGAGCGATCATGAAGACATCACGCACCCTCTTTGCCTTCGCCCAGGTCGCCGTTTCCCTTTTTTGCGATGCATTGAGTCCTCCAGCGTGTGCTGCGTGTGATCAACTGATTCCCTCGCGACAGGTATTTTGCGCCGATTGTGCAGCGACGATCGTTCGTGATGCACCCCAAGCGGACGGATCCATAACGTTTGCACGTTTTGGTGGAGCGATCGCAAGGGCGCTGAAACGCTTCAAATATGAAGAACGTGCCGATTTGGCCGGCCCGCTAGGCCATTTGTTACGGCGCGCGGTCATTGACGCCGATATTCGAGCAGATGTCGTCGTTCCCGTGCCGCTTCACCCGCGAAGGTTGGCGGAACGTGGGTACAACCAATCTGCACTTTTGGCGCGATCCGTTGCGCAATTACTCGATGTGCCATTTGCCCCCAGAGCACTCGAACGTTGTCGTCAAACTGCGCAACAAGCACGTTTGGGACGAGCCGAACGCCTCGAGAATATGGCCGAAGCGTTTGAAGTACGCGACAAACCCGCTGTGGCATCACGATCGGTATTGGTCGTCGACGATGTTTTGACGACTGGAGCGACTTTGCTTGCATGTCGTCAAGCATTGGTACGAGCTGGTGCGCGCGAGGTGACGTCGGTTTGTCTTGCTCGGTCGGGGCGCGATTGAATGGGTAATGGTATGTCTTGATTAACCTGTACGAGCTGTTGCTTGTTCGGCACGCGCCAATCGTTCGGCAACTTCCACAGCTGTGGGACGTTTGGTAGGATCTTCGTCCATGCAACGTTCGAGCAGCGTCACGATATCGGCATCCAATCCTTTGACGCGACGTAGGCCTGTTGGTCGCGGCAAAGGTTGACCCTGCATACCGGCGAAAATGGGAGGAGTTTGAAATGGTTTTTTTGCGGTCAAAATTTCATACGCCATGACGCCAAAACTGAATACATCTGAATGAGCCTTCCAATGTTTTGACCCTTGGGCGAGTTCCGGGCCCATGTACGTTGGAGTTCCAACCAAAATGCCCGTTCGGGTCACTTCTTGCGGTGGTGGCGGAGGTACGCTGCGTCGTGAGGGTGGCGGAGCATCGGGATCACGGAATGCGGGTGACGCAAAACCTGGCGAACTGCGGCGCGCAGGAGGAGGTGCATTGGAAATTTCGACGGCCGGCATATTCGATATCGACGGACTTGCTCGACGTGAAGGCGGCGGCGTATCGGTCAAATCGAGGGAACCGATCGTGGACAACATTTGACTCGCTCGACGTGACGGTGGAGGCGTGTCGTTAAAATCGAGTGCCGGCATGGTCGGCATTGAGGACATGTAACGTCGTGAAATGGGCGGCTGTTCGGCATCTTTGGGAAAGGTATCAATTGCGGGCAGCGTGGGGGCGGCTCGTCGTGAAACGGGTGCGGCATCCACATCGCGGCCACGTTCCGAAACCGGTCCACCATCGATGGCTTCTCGCGTCAGGGTTGAGATACCAAAATCCACGAGTTTGACCGACGGCAAACCATTGGGATGTTCGAACACCATAACATTGCCCGGTTTCAGATCCCGATGAATGACGCCTTGCGCGTGCACGGCTGCAAGGCCTTGAGCCATTTGACGCAGAACGGAAAGCGCCCACGGCACGTCACGATAATGCGCTTTATGGCGCTGGAGTGGTTCGCCTTCGCATAACTCCATCACCAAATACAAAAGGCCATCGGGCGTGACGTCCACATCCGTTATGGAGGCGAGATTCGGATGATCCATACGCGCCAGAATTTGCGCTTCGCGGACCATTCGCGTCATGGCGACCTTGTCGCGACGGCTCGTCAGCAAT
>JANORL010000825.1:0-2252 GCA_031415295.1 Polyangiaceae bacterium
GCCATGTGAATCCACGACGCCTTATCGCATTTTGCGACGCCGGACCATTGCCGCCCCATTTCGGATCGCGAGGTGCACCCCATACGTCAAAGCTGCGTCGGTCGATTTCCTCGCCCGCTTCATTCGAAATGGTGTCAACCGATCCTAAATGGTCCGCATGCACAAAGCTCCACGCTTCGCCAGATACAGCACGCTCGATAATCGCCACCACGCGCTCGTCGTTGTGCACGTAGAAACGATCGACAACCGCGTTGCCAGTCGTTTCACGCTCGTACAGCTCCCCAACGTAAACCGTTTCTGATTCGGCACGTATACGCCGTACGCGTGATCCCGTGCCCGAGTACTCAAACGTCGTCGGTACTCCGCCACCTTTCGGAATGTATTGCCGCGGCAAATCCCAATCGGTGTACGTAATCGTTTCGCCAGGCCGCTCGATTTGATTGCCGACCGCGTCGTGCGCGAATTGCTTCGGTCCGGCAGATTTGACAGCGTGTGGATGCAATAGATCTGGCAGTTAGCGCAAAGCGCTTGGATTGCATCGTTTTACTACGTTACGAGTTTCCCGCCTGCGGCATGCCAAGCGGCAGCATCTTCGCCGATGTAATTGACAGCCTTGGAATTCGGATCCAATCGTTTTAACGTTTTTTTTGCCGTCGATAGCATCGTTTTGGCCCATTTGCGGAATTCTTCGCTCTTCATCATCCACTGACCGTCAGGGCCATACTGGCCGTCAACATAATAGGCGCGGTCCCTCCGCAGAATCTTGCCGTCGAAGAAGCAGGTGCCCAACTCGATCACTGGTGAAGGCGACACTTGCACCGTCCAATATCCCTGTTCGGGCACATGGTGCATGACGACGGAGCCGATGTCTTCCGGCCGTGCGAGATAATAACTGAGTATGCGGCGCCCATTTTCTTCCGCGTTCAGCGAATCGACAACCAGCGGAGCTACGGTTCTCGAATCGTCGAGAAAAATCACAAAATCAGTGTGTTTGCGTAACCGTTGCTCCATGGCCGCGATATCTTTTGGCGTTTGGTAGAAGTAGAATTGATGTCCCATGTCGTACTTGCTCTTTACTTGTTGTAGTGGTGAAACGTCGGATGGGTGCCCTCTACGTCCTCGATGTCATCCCGGCTCGAACAAGACACCGACTTTAAGCATCGGAGTAAACACCTCGTCGAAGCGGCCCTTGAATTCCACACCCGGAATATCAATGGCAAGCAGGTTATCCGAATACCACTCGAAAAACCATGCCTCACATTGGCACTTAACCACCGCCTGAAAGCGGAGGTCATGTTTAATCGTACTTTCGACGTTGCCAAACCATGCACGGTATACAAGGCGACCAGACGCCTGAACGCGTTCTGTGATGACGTAATCCCGTCCGAGTTCAGGCGCAGTTTTGACAACATCGCCAAGAGCAAGGCCATATGTTCTGAACGGTATGCAACAGAGCAAAAACTCGTTATTAGTAAGCCTTTCCGCCCACATCTGCTCTAGAGATTCCTCAAGAGAATCCTCGTCCGGAACCCTAGCCATCAGTATGAAGTTCGCACGAGTGCGCCATACGGGTTCAAGGTGCACGAAAGTTTTCATTGTCGCATTCAACGTCAATCAGTCCTCCCAAGGTGGCCATTTTCCCTTGTAATCTTTTGGTGGAGATTTGGGCAATTCCCTCGCGCCATTCGAAGCGTTACAATGTAGGCAAGCCAATTGTGCATTTTCCGCGGTAGCATTTCCGCCGCGCGCACGCGCAATTGCATGATCCACCTCCGTGCCGACACCTTCGCGACGACAGTAAACACATGTTTGGTTTGGATTGGCTTCATACGTCTGCCTAGCTACGCTTTTTGAAAACCGCTGACCAGCGGTAGCGCCACCAGCCGAACCAACCTTTATTTCAGGCGTCGCATGAGGGCTAGTTTTTGCGCCCCCGCCCTTCTTCCCGCCTCCCGCCTTCAACGTGATCGCCGTAATGACCACAATGCTCAGGACATCCATTCCTGCACGACCGACGCCGACGTAATCTCCTTTCTCGTGAGCTTCGTCGATCTGTATCACACCAATGCTCACGCCGTAAAGCGGATTTGCTTGGTTGAGTTCGTCCACGAACTGCTCGCCCGTCATCGGTGCTTGACAGTTTGGCAATGTGCAGCCTCCGCCTGCTGCCCGTCCTCCGACGAAGTTGAGCAGAAACCCCATGGCCAGCTCGGGAGCCATTTCCACCGCCCGATCGCCCATGCCAACCATGA
>JANORL010000826.1:0-7540 GCA_031415295.1 Polyangiaceae bacterium
GCAATGTCGAAATCTGCGACAACGGCCTCGACGAAGACGGCGACATGATGATCGATTGCGCCGACGCCGATTGCAACATGAAAGCTTGCGGCATGAACGGCCTCACATGCAGCATGAACATGTGCGCCTGCCCAGGCGGCACGATGGAAACGCTCTGCAATGACATGATGGACAACGATTGCGACGGCAAAGTCGATTGCAATGATTCCAATTGCACCAGCACACCCACGTGCAGCCCCGAAATTTGCGACAACGGCCTCGACGAAGACGGCGACATGATGATCGATTGCGCCGACGCCGATTGCAACATGAAAGCTTGCGGCATGAACGGCCTCACATGCAGCATGAACATGTGCGCCTGTCCGTCGGGTATGACCACGGAAGCCATGTGTACCGATATGATGGACGAGGATTGCGATGGCCTCATCGATTGTGTCGACCCCGATTGTGCAATGAATGCAGCATGCAACGTCATCTCCATCACGAGCGTTGATTACCCGGTGATTGCACAAGGCGGAACGCTGATCATTACGGGCAATGGTTTCATGGGCGCGACGGGCGTCACGATTGGCGGGACGAACGAAATGTTCACCGTCAACAACAACACGCAAATCACCGTCGCTGCCGTCTCCGATACGACACCGATTGCCATGCAAAACATCGTCGTGACCAGCCCCATGGGTGGTTCGATGCCGTTTGGCGTGACCGTCATTCGCCTCCAGATCAGCGAAATGGATTCCGATACACCCGGAACCGATGCGGCAGAATTCGTTGAAATCTCCACAGGCGTTCCTGGCGTAAACCTGACGAACTACTCGCTCGTCTTCTTTAATGGCAACGTCGCCAATGATCCGTCGTACCTCGCGCTGCACTTGAATACGACCGCGGATATGAATGGCCTCTTGCTCGTGGGCAACTCGGGCCTCATCCCCCTACCGCCCATCACGTTCGCCAACAATGGCCTACAAAATGGAGCAGACGCTGTCGCCATCTTCCAAACCTTGCCTGCGGCATTCCCCTTGGGCACGGCAGCCACGATGACTCGGCTCATTGACGTATTGGCGTACGATACGAACGACGCGGACGACGTCACGTTGCTCGACGCATTTTTCGGTCCAATGGGACCGGGCCGAGTGCAAGTGGACGAAGGCGCTGGTGGTATGGGTGGTCCCGCGGAAATGAATTCGATCCAACGTTGCGGCAATGGACGTCGGAATGGAGCGAAGTTTCTCGCGGGTGCACCTCCCACGCCAGGCGCGATGAACAACGTCGCCGCGTGCCCCTGACGGTTACTTCTTTCCCTTCCCCTTCTTCTTGTCCGCCGTCTCGCTCGCTTTGACCCACACGCGTTTGCCGTCGAATGCCACGGCAAACGCGTGGACCTCCGAAACGCCGGTCGACCACAAATCCGCCGCATAACCTTTCGAACGGATACGCGCCAAACCTTCGCGTAATGCCGCTGCGGGCGTCTTCTTGCCTTTACGCGCCAGCTTCAATTCGAGCAACGCTCCTGGTTTTCCTGCCAAACGCGGACGAATCGTCACTTCCGGGCGTCCCGGCCCCACTTCTCGATTCGGCCGCACGATGTAATCTGGTTCGAGCATCGCCAACAGGCCCAAGACGAACCCTTGGTAGATACGCACCAAATCCACCGCGGCATGTTCATACGATGATAGAATGCTATGCACGAACAATTGCAATTGCCGCTCGAATTCATCGTCGTCACCTGAAAACAAAGCCCGAGTCAATTTAGTGACGTCGCCGCCTTGTCCGTCCAAATGCGCTTTGAACCAACGCTGAAACAACGCCGCATAAAACTGCCGAACTTCGCGATTCGGAATGGACAATCGATACACCACACGCCCGACCACGGGATCGTAGGGCAATGCTTCAGCTTTGAGGTAACCTGAAAACACGAGCAAACTCCAAAAAGCTTCTTCATCAACCGCGATTCTACTCAATGCCACATTTTCATCGAGATACGTCTCGACACTTCGACCTTCGAGCAGTCCTTCGAATGCCGACGCCAACCACAATGCCGACCGATCCACAAGTTCGCTGATCCAATCATTCGATCCTGCTTGCAGCCAATACGCTCCCAATACGTCTTCTTCACCATGAAGATAAGCCAATACCGACCACGGATTGTACACGACGTCTCCAGCAAAAACGTATCCGCCGTACCAAGCACGAACATCGGCGAGTTTTCTGCCGCGTCCATTTCGCTCGAGTAATGACGCCACTTCGTCGCTCGTAAATCCAAACGCTTCATCGAATTGCGTAGCCAAAAGCGAATAGACGCTGACGTTGTTAAAACCCGTCAACACCTTTTCCTCGATGATTCGCAGCACACTCGTCATGACACTACGCTGCAAATGGGGATTGCTCTTGAGTCCCGCGTCAAGAAACCCGAAAATGAATTCGGCTACTTTAGCACCAAAACCATGCAATTGGCCCGCAAGTATCGGCTCGTCGAAATCGTCGACGAGAATGATCACGCGTTGTCCATGATGTGCGTGCAAATAGGCCGACAAGTTCAATAACCCGCGCTCGAAAAGGGTTTTCGATGCTGAGCCCGCCAAAACGGCGCGATAATCTTTCGCCTGCCATTCACTCAAACGATCGCTGGTCAACAAATACCGATGCTCACCATAAGCTTCCTGAATTTTTTTCTTGATGAGTTCAAAGGCACTTTCAAAATCTGAATGTTTGCACTCCTTGAACCCAAATTGAATGACCGGATATTTCTGAAAATGCTCACGGTATTCGTCCCCGGCACTCCAAATGGATAGATCCTGAAACAAAAACGACAAGTCTTCGTCCCGCTTCTCGAAATAACACCGAAGCATCGACAAATTCAGCGACTTGCCAAAACGTCGCGGTCGCGGCAAAAGGATCACTTCAACACCGTGACGATCGATCACCTGCCGGATGAAGTCCGACTTGTCTACATACTCGAGCTTTTCCTCGCGAATTTTACGAAAATCGTCGATGCCAATCGGAATACGGAGCGCCATGGCGACAAACTACCACTCGACTCGGAAAAACGCAAGCGCGCAGAATTCTCCCCGCTCAATACGCGTCTGCCGGTACTTCCACGTCGAGCGGCACTTCGATCGGCAATGGCAAAACCGCCGCGTCTCCACCCGAAAGCCATTGATACCGCGCAAAATTGCCCATCACTCGTGCTACGTAATTACGCGTTTCATCATACGGAATGCGCGCCACCCACAAATCCACGTCCGCATCCACGCCTCGCCGAGTCCATTGCCCCACTGCCTTCGGTCCGGCATTGTACGACGCCACCGCGAGCACTTGGTTTTTCTGGAACATACCCATCAGCTTTCCAATGTAATACGTCCCCAAACTCAAATTCACGTGCGGACTCTTCAACTTCGTACCATCGAACTCGAATTGCAATTCTGCCGCCGCTTTTTCCGCCGTCCCCGGCATCAACTGCATCAAACCCACCGCGTGCACCGGCGAAAGCGCCTCCTGATCGAATGCACTCTCCTGCCGCATCAATGCATGCACCAGGCCATTCGGAACACCGTGCAAGGCTTCGAGTTTCGTGACTTCATCACCATATGGACGCGGATACAAACATTCCCACGCCCATCGTTCGGCTTCGTTCGGCGCCCGCATGAGCTGCGACAAACCCACCTGCGCCACGCCCACTCGATAACGACGACGCGCATGCGCGAGCTTGCCGTACATCCCACACAATGCCTCGCCTTCACGCCCCGCAAATCGCGCCGACGTATCGCGTTCGAATGGAAGCAATCGTGGTTCGGCATCCGCGTCGAGGCCCAGTGAAACCAAAAATCGCGGAACGTCAGGCAATTCCAATTCGATCGGATTCGGCAAACTCGGCATCGATCGTTCAATCAGCGCCGGCACAGTCGCCCCCACCGACGCCAAGCGACCTCGCGCCGCTTGCGCTCCAAAAGACAATGGAAACGTCCGCGCGACCTCGGTCCAAATCCGCACCGCACCATCACGATCACCCGCTCGAAATGCCGCGACACCTTCGAGTTCATGCAGGCGCAACGCTTCATCCGATTTCTTTTCGCGAGCCACCAAGTCTGCCAATTTTTTACGCGCCAAAGACGGCTGCGCAGATGACAACAATGCAAGCGCTTGATCGTATTCGGCTTCGGACCTAAATACACCTTTGGGAAACATCGCCAAATATCGCATATAAAGCGGCGCCGCTTCCGCATACCGACCACGCAAAAGCGTATAACGCGCCGCCTGAAACAACCCGCGTTCGGCCCACGAGTTTTTCTTGTATCGCGTCGATAAATCCAGCCAACGCTTGATCGCCGCATCCGTTTGACCACTACGCGCCAGTGCCATCGCCGATTGATACAAAGCTTCTTGCTTGTGCGTCCCCGGAATCGCCGATAATCCTCGATATGCTTTTTCCGCTCCTACGTAATCACGAGCGCGTAAACGCAATTCCGCTCGCAATTGCTGCACGTCCAGCCCATTGACGGATTTTTGCTTGTCGAGTTCATCCAAAATAGATACGGCAGCCTGCGTTTTTGCCACACGAACAAGTGCTTGCGCTCGCCCGAGTTTTTCCTGGACATCGAGCGATTTACCAAGACGTAACAATGCCGCCATTCCCACGTCGCCTTCCGGTTCGCCCGCCAAATCGACCGCCAGCACCCGAAAATCCGCAATCGCGATCGCCGCATTGCCTTGAGCTTCCGTTATACGCGCACGAGCTGCCCGCAACGGAGCTTCCTCGCGTTTTGCTTTCCCCTTGCTTTTCGCCGTCGCAACGATGGCTTTGTCCGCCAACGCTTTGGCTTCCGGAAGTTGCCCCGCCTTTTCGAGCGAAATCACCGCACGATACAAATCCCCCGGCTGAGACGACGCACGAAAATAAGCCGCCGCTTCCGCATAAGGCCCCGCAATCGCCGCCGCTTCGGCCCGCCGACGAACAATGTCGTCCGCCATGATCGGCAATTCCTTGTCGAGCCCCGTAAAACACTCGACCGCTTTGGCCGCATCACCTCGTTCAAATGCAACACGTCCACGCACATAACGTATTTCCAAACGATTTTGCTCCGGTGCATCGAGCGCATCGAGCAACTTTTGCGCCGCATCCCACCGTTCGAGCCGTATCGCTTCAATCCACTGAGCACGCGTCGCTGACGGTTTCTCCGACAAACTTTCCGCCGCTGGAAACATGCCCGATGCCGAAACCGCCGGCGCCTCCACAAACGGCGACGCATCAATTTCGCCAGGACGCGCATCCACAGGCGCTGGCGAACTACGCGCGTTTCGATCTGCACAACCACTCGCAACGAGCGTCCAGATTCCGCACAGACCAATCGCAATCGCTTTGCGCAACAAGTTCGCTCCTTGCACAGTGCTAGCAGGCAAGGGACCGGAGTCGCAAGTCCGTGGCGACCAATGTCAACCGACCGCCGCTCCCTCGGCAAACCGTCTGAAACATGGACTTCACGGGCGGCGAAAATTGCGTCGAGCTGCCACACTTAAAACACTTACACCGCTCTTCCGCACTTTTTTCTCGCTCATGCGGCCAACCCGACCCACGAGCTGAGTTTTTTCTCTGCGCGACAGATGTGCCTCGACCTGCAAGCTGAGTTTTCTCTCTGTGCGACGGATGTGCCTCGACCTGCAAGCTGAGTTTTTTCTCTGCGCAACGGATGCCTCTCAACCTGCGAGAAGAGTTTCTTCTCTGTTTTGGAGGTCCGCCAGGACTTCTAAGGTGTGTTTCGCATCTCCACGACGGCAACGAGTGACGCCGATCAAGCAACAAACGCCTGATTTCCAAGCGGAACGTGAGACATTCGAGGTGACGCTCGACTAGACACATGACGACCACCTTGTCAAGCAAACCGACTGAGAAAAGTGTAAACGTCTGTCGGTGACCGTTGAGTGTCCGTCCCGATTTCATTTCCCAAAAGGTGCGCCCCTAAAAGGTGCTGCGCCCCTAAAAGGTGCCAACCACCTTTTGGGGCCCTAGAAGGTGCCAACCTAAAAGGTGCCAACCACCTTTGTCCTGCCGGTGCTGCCAAAAGGTGCCAACCACCTTTTGGGGCGGGTCCACCTTTCCTAAAAGGTGCCAACCACCTTTCGGGGCGGGTCAAATGTCGCCTTTTTCGTCAGCGCGCAGGCCTTCGTCAACGCCCCAAGTCAACCACGAGCGCCGCCAAATCAGCTTCCGCTTTGTTTCAATGGAACGCGTCGTCCCGCATTGCGTTATCGGTGTCGCACGCAGACACACGTACCCTATGCGCACGCGTATATGCGAATTTGATAACGCCAGATTTGTAAATTCAACACTCTGCCACCTACGGCTTTTATCTACACCGCCAGCGCTTCATTTGCATCCGCATACTCCAAGTTCTTACGCGTCGGATGTAAGTCGCAACGTTTGTCAGGGTCGCTCCAATAACGTGCTCGCGGGTATTTGGACGGTGCGAATGACCCCGGTGGAAATTCAACATCAATGTTGCCGAGTCTGTATTCGCGGGCGCTATCTGCATAGGCAATGCGGAATTCGCGATACCATATCTTGTATAGTTTCCCCAACGAAGCCTTCATTGTATGACAGAGCGGCTGCTTAGAGCGCTTTCGTGGATTCGTTTTGGACGATTCGGGTCGATCTGTTGGAATGACTGTTCTGGCCGCGAGTCGGCGCCGAATCGGCAAGCTCGGATCAAGATCGACTTTCGCATCGTTAACGGGTACTGGTTTTACCTTGGCTTTGATCGATCTGCGCACCTTTTGTCGCAATTTTTTCCCGCGAAGCCTCGACAATTGCGGCAATAGCTTGTGCTCCAGTTTCACCGTCGACAAGAATGGCGCGATGTCGTCCGGGCGTCCTTCGTCGCGCCAGGTTGTGCGATCAAAACACAAGAATCGTTGTTCGCGTTTTTGGAAGAAGAACGCGGCACTCGACAAACCTGGCCATTCATCAATGGAATCTGCGATGCCTGCGTTTTGCGGATTGGCCAAGAGATAACCCAGCATCTCGAGTTCTGCCTCGTCGTCGAGAACTTGGGCGGCAGCATATCGTCGTGACCACAATTGATGCTTTCGCCTGAGAAACCGATTCACATTGACGGCTATTTGACCATTCAAGTACGCCATGAATTCGGCCAAGTTGCCCCGCGGCGCTCGCAAAAGCAAGTGCACGTGGTTACTCATCCAAACAAACCCATACAGATGCACGCCGAACATTGCAATGCCGCGCGCCATGCAGCTCCCAATGATGTTCCGGATCGAATCGGTGAACGTCGTATAAGGAACGTTGGGGCGAGGCACCTTTGGGGCGTTTTCCGAGAATAAAATTGCCTCCGTGAGCGCTTCGGTTGCCTCGACGCATGCACGACCGCGTTCGCGCATTGCTTGTTTGGCAGCAAAATCGAGCTGTTTTCCATCGGCCTCTTGCCAGGCTCCGGGACAGGCGTAGGGGTCGAGCGCGAACCGCTCTTCAACGGTTCTGATGGTTACGAAGTAACTCTCGTCGGGGAGAAAACGGCGTAGGCGTCGCATG
>JANORL010000827.1:0-3369 GCA_031415295.1 Polyangiaceae bacterium
CCCGAAAGCTAGGGCGACGGAGCGAGGAATCCTCCTGGATTTCGAGCGATGTCGACCGACGATTTCGGGTGCGCAGCAGTTTGACACCAGCCACCTAGATCTTGCCAGACTTGTTCACCCATGTTCGCCGAACTTCGTCGAGAATGATCCCCATAACGTCTGGTGAACAAGCCTGCTGCATACGCGCTGCAAGTTCAATGCACCAAACACTGGCCCGTGCACCGTTCGGATCAATCGCGCGTGGAAGCGGATACTCACGCATCGCGGGATTGGCCAAGATTTCCAGCATCATTCGTTTCGCCACGTCAAACCCCGTTGGTAATTCGATGCCGAATGTGACATGGAGCGATCGGCCTTCGATCGTACGCGCATTGTGGAATTGCCCTCGCGGAACATAGACCAAGTCTCCTGCCTGCACAACGAACGAATCCGCGATGTTTGCCTCAGCTTCTTCCCGACGCCCGCGTAAAACATGCCCAATGGATGGCGCCATTTCGCTTGCCTCGATCGGTCGGTCCACGCGTACCCGCGATATCTCCCACGTCTTTTGACCCGCACAATGGATCGCAATCACTTCATGCGCATCAAAATGCATATCAAAAGGTGTTCCTGCAGAACCCGTCGCATAAACATTAGGCCATACATGTGCGCCAAACGTTTCTGCCAAGAATGCCGACATCGCGTCAATACGATCCGAAATTCCACGCGCCCGGTTCCAGACCAAAGGGTGCCCCGTTTCAAGGTATTCCGTCAATAGGGAAACATCGGACAATAGGTCTGAACGCGTTGTGCCAATCTGCTCTGGAAAACAGACAAGCCCCTCGGGAGCCGCAGAGGTTTCGAGAAGCGATCGCAAAAGATCGTCATGTGACAAGAGATCAGCTCGTTCACCACGCTCGGCGCGTAAATGAAGGTGCATTTTTTCGTAATATTCCGCGAAAAACGAGGAAGCTCCGAGCGGAGCGAACAGCACATCGAGGCTGGGAATCATGAAGGAAGGATACGCGATGCATCGGAAAAACGCACCACGAATGTTGAAAGGCGTCAAGGGCCCCCGCAGACAAACTGCAAGTGCCCTTGACAAACCGTTACTCAGTGGAACTTGACGCCGTAGTATCCCCAGCCAGACAGCTCGAGCGCCTTCGTGGGCGGATCGGTCGAAAGATCGATCATCCACGATTTGCCCATCTGAACGGCAGCATCGGAAACATACGTTTTGCCGTCCATTTCGATGGGATAAATGATGCCCCCGGCAGGAGCAATCATCGTGTCGGCCGCCAACATTGGATTGGTGAGATTGTCGAGTTTGTAGGTCTTCCAGAGCGGCGCGGCGGCGACATTCAAGGGGCTCTTGATGGTGCCAGGAACGAAGTCCTTCAAGAGAACGCGCACATACGCCGGCGCGTCCGGATTGCTCGCATTCTTGAAGAGCCCTCCCACGAATTGCGTCGCCGCTCCATCGACGAGCTTGGGGATGTCGGGCTTGAAGGTATCATCCCATTTCATTGTGGCAGGATCGAATCGCGCGAGACACATCGCCCCTGGTACACCCAGGAAGTTCGCGCCCGCCGCAATCACGCCGGAACCGCTGTAGATCTTGCCATCTTTGCCCACCACCGAATTGTGCAAACCAGCGCAATTCGGAATTTCGACAACGTCGATGTCGTCGGTCGCAGGATCCATCACGATCATACCCGAACGCGGCAAAATCGCCGCCGTAGCCGGATCGAAATAATGGAACGAAGCAAAAAACTTTCCGCCCACCGAAAGGGTCTGGATTTCACGCCAAACCGTATACGCCTTGCCGCCTTCCATCGTGTTGAACTTCGTCTTCAGGTCGATGTTCTTCGTAATGGTCAAGCAATCAGGGTTCCAGACGAACCCTTGCAACGTCTTCTCGTCGAAGAGGAAAGCGTGCGTGGACGTGTCCATCGCAAGAAGCGTCCAGTAGAAGGACGTCACTCCATAGGCAGCAAAACCAATCTTGCCTTTTTCTTCGATCGAGCCGTCCATGGCCAGGCCGTATTTGATGACCGATCCCGTATCTGCTTCGGCCAAAAACATCTCGCCCGGATGCTTTGATGCCCACAATGTCGAGTTCGTCCCGGCAAGTTCAATGGTTCGTCCCGGTTCAGGCTTGCCATCCACGGAGAGTTTGTCGGCGAACTGAATCGAATCCGTGCGCATGGACAAATCAGGCGAAAATGTAATCGTGCTGATGGCCACGAGCGGTCCCACGCTCGCCACATCCACGGGAGGTGGACATGCCTCACCGCTGCTACTCGAACCGCTTCCCGAACCGCTGCTCGACGATCCCCCCGTCGTGCACTCAGCACCCACGCATTCCGCTTTTTCATCGCAACCAATCGCCGATACGGCAATTGCAGCAAACGCCGGCACCACCAAAAGCCAAGATCCCCGTTTCATGAAACTCATTCTTCTACCTCCACACTAACGCTTAGAGTTCTCCCGTCACTTTGACGGCATACACTCGACCAGGTTTTTGAACCCCAAAAAAGTCATACAAATTCGCGTTCGTCAGGTTATCGATTTCGAACGCAACGCTCGTGCGTGAGGGAACGTTGTTGAAGTAAGAAATGCCCAGCACGTGGGACACTTGTGTCGGCACCACCAGCTTGAAGTCCTTGTCTCCAACACTTTCCCAATTGCGGAAGAATTCATTCACGAGGCGCCCGTTGTAGTACGGCGAAACCCCATCGTCGGACGTGAGGATCTTACGCCATTGAAAACGGGCCGACCAGTTTGCAAAAAGCCAAGGTCGATTCGGAATCCTCTCACCATCAAATTCCTGGAATGGCCCTTGCGTGGATACGTTGCGTGCATCTTGCCACGTCGCATTGGCATCGAGCACGAGCCAATTGCCTGGGGAAATCCATTTGACCGCACCTTCGACACCCCAAATCTTCGCCCCTTCGACGTTTTGGTATTGAATGGTACCGAGCGATTCGGCAAGCCCCACGATGAGATTGCTGATGTTGCGCAAGAACCAGTCACCTTCGACGGTGAAATTTCCAAGTTTCGTGCGGCGTGTTTCGAACGAAATACCAACATTCGCGTTGTGGCTGTATTCAGGTCGAACGAGAAGGTTCGGAATGACGTACAACGAATCCCCGAAGAATTCATCGACACTCGGAATACGCGTCGCCAGTTCGTACGACGCTTTGGCCGTAATATTTTTCGTAAAACGAAACCGCAGACTGTCACCGACGCCAAATCGGAAGCCAGAGACATCTAGGTTCTGAACGGTCAAACCCACGGGTACGTCCTGCGCCTCGGCGTCGTAGAAGTAATGCTTCAGGACGACAATGTTCTGCAAACGATTGTTGGCCCCCGGGTCGTACTTCTTGT
>JANORL010000828.1:0-2584 GCA_031415295.1 Polyangiaceae bacterium
GGTGCGCGTGTGCGCCGCGTGGTCGTGCGCGCAGGGCGTGCAAGCGCAGTGATCACGGACGACGGACAAGAGTACGAAGCTCGGCGCGCCATCATCGCCGACACGTCCGCGCCAGCGTTGTACCTAAAGCTGCTCGATGCCGCGGTCGTCCCTTCGCCCATCGCCGAATCCATGCGCCGATTTCCCTACGGTTTCGGCACATTCAAGATGGATTGGGCGCTGGATGGCCCCGTACCGTGGCTCTCACCAGCAGCGTCCAAAGCAGCCGTCGTACACACCGGCGACAACGTCGACGACTTGGCGCACTTCACGACGCAGGTTCGTCGCGGCGAACTACCCGACCATCCGTACTTGGTCATCGGACAACAATCGATCGTCGATGCCACGCGTGCCCCCGCCGGAAAACACACGCTATGGGCTTATTCGCGCGTACCTTCGAACATCGCTGGAGGCTGGAAAGCTTGCGCCGAACGCTTCGCCGATCGCATCGACGACCGCATCGAACAACTTGCACCCGGCTTCAAAAAACGCGTGCTTGGACGCTTCATCGTCACACCTCCAGACCTCGAAGCCATGGACGAAAACCTCGTCGGTGGTGACCTTGGTGGAGGCTCCGCACAGATCCAACATCAGCTCTTCTTTCGTCCCGTGTTCCCTTATTTTCGCTACCGCACGCCTATTCGTGGCTTGTACCTCGGTTCGTCCTACACGCACCCCGGCGCAGGCGTCCACGGCGCGTGCGGCTTCAACGCGGCCCACGCAGTGATCGAAGACGCTGCTGATTAACGTCGACGCTTCGGTTTCGGCGGCGACCAGTACGTGACGAGTTCGGCGAAAAGCGTCGACGAAATTTGTGCCAAGTGCGCGACGTGATCGTCTGCGCGATAGCCGCGATAACCACGCACGTAAAAATTGCCCTTGTGCGCTTCGCTGCGCTGCTCGAGCCAGCTCGTCGTGGACATGACTTGCCGAGCCAGCGGAAACGTCGGGCGATCTGGCCAATCCGTCGATCGCGAACGATACGTACCCACCGCATCAATGAGCGCGTTCGACGTTTCCGTCGTGGTCGCGTAACGAAACTCGTTCACCTCCGAGTGCGTCATGACGAACAGTTTGTCTTCGGCCGCAGCGTCCTTGGCGAATTGAACAAACGGCGCGATACGTTCGAGATCAACGGTGCGCGTTCGCTCGTCCACAAGGTTCGAGTGCAAAGCATCCGCCAAGAGAACCGCGGAGACTTTCGAGTGGACGGAGTCGTACGTCAGAATGCGAAGAAGCGCGCCATATCCAGCACTCCAAGCTCCAAGCGCCAAACGTCCCACACGAGCTCCCACGAGCGCTCGTGACGTCACTACTTCAACGACTCGATCGAGGTCGCGTTGAAACATAGCCTCGTTGAAATAGTGCGATTCGTACGCACCTGAACCAATGCCTAGGTTGATGACGAGCACGAGGGCGTTGAGTTTTGCAGCGACGGCACTTAACGCGACGAGTTCGGCGTTGCCGTGAAAAAACACGAGCAGATCGAACGTACCGTCTGCCGAGTGAAAAGTTGTCGGGACGAACAACACGCCCAAACCACTGACCGAATATCTGGAACGGTCGAATTTTGCATCGGCAGGCACCGATGCAGATCGGACGGTCCTCGAGGATGAAGCGACAGGTGACGTCACTCGATGGACGAAACGAGGCAGATGCGCAGCTTGTCGGAATTCGGGAACGGAAGGGTTAGCGAAGGACAAACCAGCAAGCGCGAGTGCGACGGGAGCGACAACGAAGGTGCCGACTCGTGCAACCCAGCGCTGAACTTCAGCTCGCGGGCTTCTGCTTGTCACCGAGCGATCGAACGTATTCGGCGGCGGAGCGCACGCAGACGAGAATGGCGGTGATGTTGTCGTGCCCGCCGTTGTCGTTGGCGAGTTTGATCATCGCGTCGATGGTGGCTTGCGGGTCCTTCATTTCGACGAGGATTCGACATATGTCGTCGTCGGTCACCATCTTGGACAAACCGTCGGAGCACAAGAGGTAGACGTCGTTGGGACGCGGTCGGCCCATGATGAGATCGATCTCGACACCCGGTGTCGTCCCGACAGCACGGTGCAAGCGATGTGCGAACGCGGCACCTTTGAAGCCCAAAGCGGCCATCGTATGGTCCGTGGTGATTTGATCGAGCTTGCCGTCACGCAGACGGTAACAACGGCTGTCGCCGACGTGACCGAGGTACAAGCGTTGCTTGTTGAGCATGAAACGTGCGGCAACGACCGTCGTGCCCATGCCCTTGAGCAAGGGATCGGTCTGCGCTTTGTCGTAGATGGACTTGTTCGCGGTTTGAATCGCGCGGGCGACTTCAGCGCCACGGCGCGGCACGTTGTTGTACGTGGGGCCTTCGAACTTTTGCGACGTGAACGCTTGCTCGATGAGTTCGACCGTAAGTGCGCTGGCGACTTCACCACCGGCATAACCGCCCATGCCGTCAGCCACGACGTAAAGGCCTTGGTCGTCGAGCACGAGGAAGCTGTCTTCGTTGAATTTTCGACGCTTGCCGCGGTCGGTTTGTCCTGCCGCACTCACGAGAAAATACGGC
>JANORL010000829.1:0-6410 GCA_031415295.1 Polyangiaceae bacterium
CTATCTTCGTAATTAAGCAGCAATTAATCGCCGCGGCTCGTGAAATCCATACCCGTGCTGTTGTATGACACCGCGACTGCTGAATGGCACGCCGCCGAACGGGCGCGGTTACAGGCAAGAGGATGTGTGACGCGCTGTGCCAATGGGCAGATTGCCGCCGTGGCGAAAGTGAACTACCTCATTGTCGTTTGGAGCAGGGTGTCGACCCGGTTGCTGCTCCAGTGGACGGCGCTGCCGATCGCGTCGACAACCTCTTGACACCGCGTCGTTTCTTGAATTAACGTCGTTTTCGCGGATGAGCACACCCACGCACCAGCAAATCCACTCCACCCGCGGCAAGCGCTTCGGCACCGTCAAAAATATTGACAATGGATGTGGATTTTGGTGTTCTTCGGCTCGGTGAAATCGCCACGACAGTACGTTGTATGAACGATCAAAAGCGGCGCAAATGCGTAAGTGAACGGACGAGGCGGGCGAGGCGATGAGCCTGCGCCAAACCGTCATCGCTTGCATTTTTGTGGCATCGTCGGTCGTCGTGTCGATTGGGCTTGCACGGTGCTCACGCTCAGATCCGCGAACGATCGCGGAATCGAGTTTGCCTCCGGGTACGATGCATCCCGAGATCGACCGTGATCAACCTTTGAGCAACGCTCCAACGACGTTTCTTGGGGTGCTCGTTGCACGAAGTTCTGTTGACATAGCGCCCCGTTTCGACGGACGCGTCGATGCGATCCACGTGCGGCTAGGTGATGTCGTCCATGTGGGGGACCTTATTGCCAATCTTGACGTTCCGTCGCTCCGGTATGAATTGCGCGCTGCCCAAGCAACGATGGAGTTGGTCAAAATTGACGAAGAACGTGTGGCGGTCGAGTTGGCGCAGGCGGAGGAACAATTTGCGCGTCGAAAAATCCTCACCGAGTCGGCGCTCGCCACGGGTGAGGAACTCGCGATGGCCAGGTATCAGGAGAAATTTGCCCGCGCGCGAGTAAACGCGGCTCGTGCTCTGTTGGCAGAAAAAAGCACACGGGTAGCGGAGTTGCGGCGAAAGACGGCCGATGCCGAGATTCGCGCTCCTTTCGAGGGTGTCGTCGCTTTGCGGTACCTAGACCCTGGAGCGAATGCGACGCCGAGTACGCCCATCGTGCGTATCATTAGCGCAAAAGATCATATTGCCCGCTTTGCCGTTCCTGAAGAGCACGCTCGAACCATCAGGCTAGGGGCAGTCGTCAAGGTGAGGACGCCGGACGCGGCGATCCGGGGGACCATCGAAAAAATCGCGCCCGAGATTGACGCGGCGTCGAGAATGGTCATTGTCGAGGCAAAGCTGGATTCTTCGGGTGCGAGCGTGCGAGTTGGTGAAATGGTGCATGTGTCCCTTGAGGTGACGCAATGAGCCGTGGGCCGGATGGCGCGGAGAATGCCCCGGCGGGCGGAGCCCGCGGCCCAGACACTTCGCCCGAAGCAAAGGCCAAAGTGACGTTGCTCGGGGGTATTCCGGTCCCGGAAAATTCGGCAATCCCGCAATACCTCGGAGGGGCGCAAACGACGAGTCCGGACAAATCCAATCAAGCATTTCGTGCATTGGCGGTCCGAAACTTGGAACAGGGCAAGCAAGACGGGGATCTGTTGGAGATCAGCCCAGGCTGGACACGCTGGACGTATTGGTTGCTTGTCGCCGTGTTTTTCTCCGCATTCGCATTCTCTATTTTCGGCAGGATGCACGAATACTCGAGCGGGCAGGCCGTCGTATGGGTAACGGGGCGTGTTGCCGTCACGGCGATAGCGGCGGGCACCGTCGCCTCCATTGACGTCATGCCAGGACAACACGTCCTTGCGGGCACTTTACTTGCTCGTTTCGATACGACGCGCGAATCGTCGGAGTTAGAGCGCATTCAGCGCGAATTCGACTTGCAGTTGGTCAAATCCTTGCGTGACCCATCTGATGCGAATGCGCGCGAGATACTCACGGCACTTCGGACGCAGCGGGACCTTGCGATTGCGCGCGTCGAGCAGCTATCGGTACGTGCACCCAAGGCGGGCTTCGTCGGCGACATACGAATTCGACGGGGTCAGCTCCTTGCTGCGGGCGATGTCGTCGTATCACTCGTCGCCGATGACACGAAATACGGCATCGTTGCAATGCTGCCGGCGCAGTATCGCCCCCAACTCGTACCGGGGATGACGCTGCGTTTCGAGGTTTCCGGGTATCGATATGCATATCAAGAGATGCCTATTACGTCGGTGAGCAGCCAGATCATCGGACCCAATGAAGTGAAGCGATACCTCGGACAAGAGCTCGACGATACGGTGAAGGTCGAAGGCCCCATCGTGCTCGTTGAAGCCACGCCCCCTTCGCCAACATTCGAGGTTGACGGACAAACCTATCATCTGTATCACGGCATGGCGGGCACGGCGGAGGCTCGTATTCGGTCGGAACCCATTATTTTGGCACTAATTCCGGGACTCCGGGCCCTGGTTTACGGGACACATGACGAAGCCGAGCCACGTCGATAAACTCGTTAATCGTTTCCCAGCTCTGAAGCGCCTCGGCCGCTTCGAGCGATCGATTCCGTACATGCAGCAGCTCGCCGCTATGGAGTGCGGAATGGCCTGCCTCGGGATGGTACTCGGCTATTACGGAAAAGACGTCGGTCGAGAAGAGATGCGCATGATCATGGGGGCTGGCCGCGACGGGACAACGGCCAGGGATATCCTCAATGCCGCGCGCCATTTCAAGCTGCGTGGCCGCGGCGTACGGCTCGAGGTCAGTGGCATGAAGCATTTGGCCAGAGCCTCCATTCTCCATTGGGAATTCAAGCATTTCGTTGTATTCGACAAGGTGGTACGGGGAGGTGTGGAGATCCTCGACCCCGGCGTAGGCCGGCGTCGCATTCCTCTTGCGGAATTCAGCCAATCCTTCACGGGTGTCGCGCTTGCGCTCGAGCCGGGCGAGGGGTTTCGCGCGACCGAGGTTCAGTCGAAAAAGCGCGGCTCTTACCTCGTCGATTTGCTCTATACATCTGGGGAATGGGGGCGCATTCTCGCGATGTCGCTCTTTCTCCAGACACTTCCCATTGCATTGCCGCTGCTCACGAGCACGGTTGTCGATCGCGTCGTTCCGCGCGGTGATCGCCACATGCTCCTCATCCTTGGCGTAGGACTCGGCGCGGTCACATTCTTCAACCTGCTCTCGTCACTCATTCGATCGCACCTGTTGCTACACCTGCGGACGCTGGCGGATGCGCGGCTTTCGCTCGATTTCCTGGAGCACCTCATTTCATTGCCTTATGCCTTCTTCCAGGGGCGATCGATTGGCGATCTGCTCATGAGGCTCAACAGCAACGTGGTCATGCGCCAGGTCCTTACGTCAGGCGTGTTGTCGGCGCTCCTTGATGGGACGATGCTGCTCGGCTATTTCGGCATTTTATTCTACATGAACCGCAATCTCGCGGCGCTCGTCCTCGTTCTCGCATCGTTTCAAATACTCGTGTTCCTCGTCACGCGCCGAAGACGGCGCGAGATCAATATGACGTCGCTCCTTCGCCAATCGAAGGCACAAAGTTATCAGGTCGAGATCTTCGCGGGCATCGAAACCCTCAAGGCCATGGGCGCCGAGGGACGGGCGCAGGAGCAATGGGCAAATCTGTTCGTACAAATGCTCAATGCATCGCTTGTCGAAGGCCGACTTGCTGCGGCAGTCGAAGCAGTAAACGCCACGCTCCGTATGGCTTCGCCGCTGCTCGTGCTCGGGTTTGGCGCGCTCGCAGTGCTCGATGGCGAAATCACTCTCGGAACGATGCTGGCCCTCAACACATTCGCCGTGGGGGTCTTTACGCCCGTGGCGAACCTCGTCGCAACAGGCGTCCAGCTCCAACTCCTTGGCGGCTATATGGAAAGAGTGGACGACGTTCGCGAAACGCCCCTCGAGCAAGACATCGATCGGGCACGCATCGCTCCGAAACTTACGGGGCGAATCGAGCTGGATCACGTGAGTTTTCGTTATAGCCCGCTACAGCCTCTCGTCCTCGATGACGTGTCCATTCGCATCGAACCAGGGCAGCTCGTGGCGCTCGTCGGTCGCACCGGTTCAGGAAAATCCACGCTTGCAAGCTTATTGCTTGGCTTGTACATACCGACAACGGGGCGCATCCTTTACGACAATGGAAACCTCGTTGATCTCGAGTTGCGCAGTGTTCGCCGGCAGCTCGGAATCGTCACGCAAGCCGCCTACATTTTCGGCACGACGATCCGCGGCAACATTACGCTTTCTGATCCCGACGTGCCTCACGAAGACGTAGAAGAAGCAGCGAAGCTCGCACAAGTCCACGAAGATATTGTCGCAATGCCAATGGGATACGACACACCCCTACTCGACGGCGGCAATTCCCTTTCCGGCGGGCAAAGACAACGTATTTCGCTCGCCCGTGCGCTCTTACGAAAGCCTTCCATTTTGCTGCTCGACGAGGCGACAAGCGCGCTCGACGCTATTACGGAGCGTAAGGTGCACGATGCGCTCGCCGCGCTCCGTTGCACGCGAATCGTCATTGCGCATCGGTTGAGCACGATTATGCACGCCGACCGCATCCTCGTCGTGCATGGAGGCAGAATCGTCGAGCATGGCACCCACGACGAGCTTGTCGTCAAGGGGGGCATGTACAAGTCGCTCGTGGCGAGTCAGCTCCAAGTTTGACTCTATGCGTCACGCTTTGGCCGGTATCCATCAAGTCGTCATGCCACGCAGGGGTGCCTTTATTTTTCTGGCCGATGGCGGTAAAACGACTTGACGGAAGTTTATGGATTCTATAGCGTTTCGGTTGAGAGTGGCGGGTGTGACCTGTTACCTCGAAATAAAGGAGACTGTCCCATGAACGAGAATGTCAAGCAGGAAGAGTTGAACGAAGTCGAGACCCTCGAGATCCAGCCCCTCGCGGACGAAGATCTCGATGCAGTCGTCGGCGGCCTTTGCTCCATCTGGTGCTGCTCCAAGGCGCAGCAGCAAGCGATCGGCGAAGAGTAGAGTTTTACAACACGGGTCGGAGCGCATGAGCGTATCGGCCCGTGTTTTTCTGGATTCACACGCGAGTTCGTCGCGGTTCAAGATCTTGCTCGTTTCTACGCTTTCCACTTGCACGTGATGACGCACTCATGATGTCAACACCTCCATCGACGACGCTTGCATCTCCGCAAGGAGCGACCGACTCTTTTGAGTGGTTCCTTTCGCCGATGCCAATCGATGAGTTTTTCTCTCGATACTGGGGAGAGCAGTGGACCATTGTTCGGCGGGACAATCCATCGTATTATGCGGGTCTCTTCGGCTTTTCGGATATTGAGCGATACCTCTCGCTCGCCGCGCGACAGCCGAACAGCCATCTCTCGCTGATCAAAGCGGGTCAACCTGTGCAACGTGTGGCCGTAAAGAACGTCCCTCCGAGCCGGCTCCATTCCGCGTTTCACAGCGGCACCACGCTGCTGCTCGAGGACGTTGACGCCACATGGCCACCAGTCGCGCACCTCGCCGATATGTTGCGACAAACATTGAGCGCGCGGATAAGCATCAACGCGTATGTGACGCCGCCCGGTACACAGGGCGCACACTTACACCCAGACATCAAAGACGTTTTCGCAATTCAGCTCGAGGGGTCGAAGGATTGGTGGGTCTCCTTCGAGCGTGTGCACGAACCAATTGAAGGGTTTTCCTACGTAGATTTTCTCTCGGATCCCGCCGTGAAAGCGTCGTATTTACGTGAAGAGAGCAACGTCGCGCTTGCTTCGGCGACGCTTGTCGCGGGTGACCTGCTCTACATGCCCCGAGGCACAGTTCACAAGGCCGTCGCGTCTAAGGATGGGCCCTCACTGCACCTCGCGATTACCGTCGAGCCTGTCTCATGGATGGAGTTTGTCAAAGCCTTGGCCGAGGTCGCGACGGCGCATGATCCGGTCTTTTGCCGATCCTTGCCACCAGGGTTCGAAAAGAAAGACCCCACGTTGCTGGCTGCGTCGCTACGCCCCACCTTCGATGATGTGATCGCGCGCTTGACCACTGAAGACAACGTCAAACGCACCCTGGAGGTGCTGGGCCGCGCGCGTGAAGCAGATATCCCCTATCGCGACGACGACCATTTCGAGCAAATCCTGCACCTATCCTCGCTTTCGGCCACGAGTGTTATCGAGCGGCGCGTGTCGCTCGGCTGTTACGTCTCCGTCTCGAGCGCGGGTGCGAGCATCCGTTTCGGCCTCGTCGAAATCAAAGGACCGGAGACGATCGGCCCCGTGCTTGTCCATATTCGCGATAACCTCCGGTTCGCGATTGCCGATCTGCCTGGTCCGCACGACACGCAGAGCAAGCTCGTCCTCGTCAGACGCCTGGTCCGCGAGGGATTGCTTCGCGTCGACCACCCATCGAGCTCGAT
>JANORL010000830.1:0-5534 GCA_031415295.1 Polyangiaceae bacterium
ATGATGCGATGAGCGTTGCACGTCCAGAGCCATGTTCCACAGCCACGGCGAGGGGTTCTTTGGCGGTGGTTCTTCCTTCGCAGAGAATACTCGACAAACCCTCCGACGTCACGCGCCAACACGGGGTTGCGAATTCCGCTCCCGTCGTGAATTCATAAAAGCTTACATCGAAAAACGGCGACTCCCCCGCGTGACGTGGAAGCCCCTGATCTTGCACGACCACGTCGAGCGGCATGATTTGGTGTTTGTATGCATCGATGGCGGTCTGCTTTGCACGGGCAAACAAATCGTGAACACTGGGATTCCCCGAAAGGTCCGCACGGAGAGTAACGGTATTCGTAAAAAAGCCGAGCAATCGTTCGGTCCCAGGAAGGTCACGGTTGTTGACGACAGACCCGATGACAACATCCGTCACTTGGCTGTACCTTGAAAGCAATGCGGCAAAGAGCGCATACCAGGCCATGAACACTGTAGACCCATGCTGCCGAGCCAACGCATAAAATGCATTGCTTGCTTCGAGCGGTAAGCAAAGAACGGCGTGTCCCTCGGTTCCTGGCCCCGCGGTGTTTTTCGGACGCAAAATGGGTAACGATAGACGCGGAGCGCCCGCAAGTTTTTCTTTCCAGTACGAGCGTGAGGCCGCCAATGCGTCGCTTCCCAGCGCTTCTTGCTCGGCATCCGCGTAGTCGGCAAACTGGAATTCAAGAAGGGGCAACGTTCGGGCTGCGCCGTAGCGCAAAGACTCATAAAGTGCAGACAACTCGCGCCACATGATAGTCGCCGACCATTCGTCGGTGACGATGTGGTGCTGGTGAATGAGCACGACATGAACATCGGGCGCTTCGCGCATGCACAACACGCGAATCAATGGACCGTTTTCGATGTCGAACGGTGTGCCTATTTCTTGGGTGAAACATTTCGAGACCTCCAGCTTTTGCCCTTCGGCCGACACGCCCGAAACATCTTGAAACTGCACGGGAATGTTCGGGCGTGGTGAAATGACACGCATAGGAATGCCGTCGACTTCGCTATATGTCGTACGGAGGATTTCGTGTCGATCGGCCAATGCACGCAGACTCGAGCAGAATGCCGCCACATCGAATTCGCCATGAATACGACCAATGGTCGGCACTTGGTAGGCCAGCGCATGGGGCTCGAGACGGTGCAAGAACCACAAACGCCGTTCGGTGCTCGACAATGCGGTAGCCGGGATCTGGCCGTCAGTTCGTCGCCTGGGGCGCAACGGAGGCGATACATCCAAATGCCCGGCCAAACCCTTGATCAACGTCGAAAGCGCTTGCGCGGTCGAATGCTCGAACAACGTAGCCATGGGAAGTGCAACACCGAACCGCCTTTTTAGCTCCGCCATCAAACGCACAGCGAGAAGCGAATGGCCTCCCAGCGCAAAAAAATCGTCCGTCATTCCAATGGATTTTACCGAGAGCAGATCTTCCCAAATCGCAACCATGGCGCGTTCGGTTTCATCGCGTGGGGCAACAAGCACCGAATTTCGACTTTCTTGCGTCCATTCCAAAGCGCCCAACGCCTTCCGGTCAACTTTCCCATTAGGCGTCAGGGGCAATGATTCCAGTAGGACGAACGCCGCGGGAATCATGTATTCGGGTAGAGTCTTTTGCAGGTGCGCACGCAACGAATCCGGCAAACATCCATCCGCACGCCGAACGACATAAGCGACGATTCGCTTCTCACCGGGTTTGTCTTCCCGTGCGAGTACGGCACACGCGCGCACAGATGAGTGCGACAACAAACCCACTTCGACTTCGCTGAGTTCTACGCGGAATCCACGAATCTTGACTTGATGGTCGATACGCCCGACAAATTCGAGATGACCGTCGTCATTCCACCAAACGAGGTCCCCCGTGCGATACATTCGCGCTCCCGGTTCGGATGAGAATGGGTCTGGGACAAACCGCTCTGCCGTCGCTGCGGAGCGAAAAACATATCCGCGCGTGACGGCGAAACCTCCAACGAACAATTCGCCAACGACGCCAATGGGCACATACGACAAGTTCGGCGCCAGTACGTGAATCCGCGCATTCGGACGCGGTCGACCAAGCGCGGGGCCGGCAGACAATCGATCGCTGCTTGTACGAATCACGTCGCCCATGAGCACTCCCACGGTGGTTTCCGTCGGACCGTAATGGTTCGTCACGATGCACAATGGCGCCAATCGCTGAATCGAATCAATAAGATCCCAGCGCGCAGCTTCTCCGCCGAGCACCAATCGTTCACGCGGCAAAATTCGCACGGGTCGGGATGCCGTGAGCAGCGCAATAAGGTGCGACGGCGCGATTTTCAAGATGTCTACCGGGTGATGCTCGAATTCAGCCGCCAGAGCTTCGGGGTTCATGACCCGTTCTTCGGCGACGATACGCAGCGTCCCACCGAATGCCAGCGACGGAAAAATTGCAGTATGACCAAGATCCGCAGCGATTGTTGACAACAAGCCATAACGCTTGTTCGGCCCAAGATCAAACTCGTGCGCAATGGCAAGCACGTAATCGACGAGTTGCCGGTGTTCCACGCCGACGCCTTTGGATTTGCCCGTAGAGCCCGAGGTAAACAGTACGTATGCCAAATGTCCGCCCGACGTATTGATCGGCGGCGGATGGTGCGAATGTGCCTCGACGTTGAGGGCGTCTAGCGCGACGAGCGAAGTTTCTGTCGGCAGACGCGACAACCATTGCGTTTGGCTCAAAACCAAAGGAATGGTTGCGTCATTGAGGAGGTTCGCTATACGTTCAAGAGGCCACGAAGGATCGATGGTGACGTATGCACCGCCGGCCTTGAAGATGCCCAGCATCCCGACAATCATGTCGATCGAGCGTTCGACGCAAAGTCCAACGAGCACTTCGGGGCCTACGCCGAGCTGGCACAAATGGTGCGCCAATTGGTTTGCCCGTATATCCAGTTCCGCATACGTGAGTCGAGATCCATCACATTCGACCGCAATTGCATTCGGCGATTTTGTGACCTGATCCTCGAAGAGTTGGTGAAAACATCGGTTCGCCTGGTACGTCACCGCGCGATCGTTCCACTTGGCAAACTGGTCGCATTCTGCCTTTGTGAGCAATGCAAGATCGGACAAACGCTTCTGCGGGCACGCCAGCGCATCCTGGAGGATCATCAGCAAATGGCCAAGCAATCGGTTCACCGCTGTAGAGTCGACGCGGGCCATATCGTACTTGACGAGAATGTCGACGTCATCGTTGCCTTGAATGACCGCGATGGCGAGTGGATGTTTTGCTGTCATGGCGCCGTTCGGCAACGCTGCGAGAACGCGCGACCAATTCGATGACGAAGGGACCACCGGCGCAGGTACTTGGAAAAAACTCACGTCGGACAGAGGACTCTCGCCAATGCGACGACTGGGTGCTACATCTTGGACGACGGCGTCGAAAGGAACCGATTGGTGACGATAGGCGTCGATAGCTGTGCGCTGTGCACGATCAATGATTTCAAAAAAAGTCGGATCGCCAGACAACTCGGTACGCAGAACGATTCGATTCGTAAAGAAACCCAAAAGATTTTCTGTTCCTGCAACGTCTCGATTCGCGGCCAAGGATCCCAGTCCGAAATCCGTTTGCTGTGCATGGCGCGAAAAAAGAGCGAGCGCCGCAGCGTACCAGACCATGAATACGGTGGCTCCATGCGCCGTGGCCATTGCCTGCACGGCATTACGGATTTGTTGCGGAACCCTGAGCGAAGCTTGACCTTCGAGCCCGGGGGCCGTAGATGGTCGCAACCAGCGCAATTCGAGACGCGGCAGATTCGACAGGTGCGACTTCCAGTATTGCCGCGAAGGAGCAAACCCTTCGGCAACGAGCGCTGCTTGCTCGGCTTGTGCGAAATCAGCGTATTGGTACGTGAGCGGGGGCAACGCTGCGGCTCTTCCGCTGCACGCCGCATCGTACAGCAATGACCAATCACGAAGCAATTTTTCAGCCGACCATTCGTCGGTGATGATATGGTGCAGGTTAAGGAAAAAAATGTGCTGCTCGACCAATTCGTGCACCACGAGCAGACGCGCCAAGGGGCCATTCTCGATATCGAATGCAAAAACGAGGTCTGCAAGAAACAGCTTTTCGATGGTTTGACTCTTCAAATCCGAAGACAAAGCGGAAATATCGACGATTCGCATCGGAATGTTGGCGTCGGTTGCTACATACCGGGTCGGTTCGCCATCACGTTCCGGATACGTCGTGCGCAAAATCTCGTGGCGTCGCGCCAGTGCCGAAAGGCTCGCCCGCAGCGCTTGTTCGTTGAATTCGCCAAACAATCGGAAAACGTGCGGCGCATGATAAGCCGAACGCTCGGGATGCAAGCGCTCGAGAAACCATAGTCGACGCTCCATGCTGGACAGCCCCGAAAACGCTGCCTCATCGGCACGTCGGCGGACCGGACGAACCATGTTCATTGCATTGGCATGTCCCTCCAAACCATCCATGAAGGAACCGAGCAACTGGGCCGTCGGATATTGAAATAAACTCGACATGGGTAACGTCAAGCCCAACCGCTTTCTGACGGTCGACATCAAACGCATGGCGAGTACGGAATGCCCACCCAATGCAAAGAAATCGTCGTTTCTGCTAACATCAGAGAGCCCCAGCACTTCGGCAAATATCTGCACGAGCAGTTCTTCGGTAGGCGTGTTTGGATTCGCGCTCGAATCGTCGACCGCTTTGTTTGGAGTCGTCGGTTCGGGCAAAACACGACGATCGATTTTTCCATTGGGCAACAGCGGAATGTGGTCGAGAAAAACGAACGTTTCCGGCACCATGTAATCAGGCAATCGTTTACGTGCGTAGGAGCGCAATGCGTGAGTGTCGATAAATTGGTCGGCGTATGGCACGACGTACCCCACGAGGCGCTTTTCATTCGTGCCGACGATATACGGCGCCACGACGATTTGGCGAATACCCGGATGCTGGGCAAGAGATACCTCGATTTCACCCGGTTCGATGCGGTGACCGCGAATCTTGACTTGCGTATCGTTGCGCCCCATGAACACCAGCGTTCCATCGTTTAGACGCCGGGCCATATCTCCGGCGCGGTACATGCGAGCGCCCGGTATCGACGAGAATGGATCGGGGACAAACCTTTCGGCCGTGAGTGCAGATCGGCGAAGATATCCGCGTGCCACACCGTCTCCGCCAACATACATGCTTCCCGTAACGTTGAGTGGTGTCGATTGACACACAGGATCGAGCACGTGGACATTTGCATTGGAAATGGGCGATCCAATGGGTATTGTCCCCGGGGGCTCGCGCACGTCGATCGCCGTGCTGATTGCAGTTACTTCGGTCACTCCGAAGGTGTTGAGCAGGCGCACGCGCGCGGGTGCGTTTGCAAGAAAGTCACGCACCTTGTCGATTCGTGCCGCTTCGCCGCCAATGACGACCGTATGCAATTCGGCTGGAAATTCATGAACGGCGTCGGCCATCACAGTCACGATCTCGTGGAAAAACGCCGTTGGTACATCGACGACGGTGACACGCCTTCGGTGACATTCG
>JANORL010000831.1:0-2803 GCA_031415295.1 Polyangiaceae bacterium
ATGTCAGCGTTTTACCGGGGTTTCACCCCGCGCCACACTCTGACGAGGGGCTCCGCGCCCCTCGACCCGCGCAAGGGGTAATACCCCTTGACCCGTGCATGGTTTGTCCGCTTCGCGGTCAAACCACAATTGGGCTTTAGAGGGTGTGGGAGGCTCACGACCCCTGCGTCCAAATCATGGCCTGCTTTCACCTTGATCTTTCGGGGGGTATGGGGGGCAGAGCAGTCGGCTCGTCTTTTGGGCTTTGCCCAAAAGACTTAAAGAGCCGCCTGCGAGCCCCCCATCGGGACTGGCCTCGCGAAGCGCGTGTCCCACACGCGCGCAGCGAGCGTGGAAATCACCGGACCTGGTTTCGGTTTGTCCCCGTCCAAGTCCGGACCTGGCTTCGGTTTGTCCCCATCCAATTCATCGCCCGCTTTCAGTAGTATTGTCGAGTGAAGGCGAGGCGCGAAGCATTGAGGAGGAGGATGCCTTCGAGAGATCCGTCGACGATGACTACCTCGCCCGTTGGTGGTACGAAGCTGATGGATTGCGGCTGAAGTTCGGTCGTCACCTGTCCCTGGAGTTGCGAAACTATCGCCACGAGATCCGCGACCAGCGGCTTGAACGAGCCTTGCGTGTTGAACTGGAAAAACGTTCCCCGCTCAGGCGCATTGTCTTGCAGAGAATCCGGATTCCCATCGAATACATTACCGTCCGCCGGCTCATTGATGACAAACCGGAAAAACGGATTGATGAACATTCGCGGGTCACCGTCTTTGACAATGGTGCCATGGGGGATTGAACGAACGCGGCTGTTTTTCCGGACATCACGTGGTTCGCACGAATTACGACAAACGCCCACGGAGCGATCCGCCGACGAGCTTTCCAAGGATGTTGGAATGACGTGGTGCATGAACCCCGAACTCGTGCCGACCACTGCCCATTGGCCTCCTACGCGAACGTTGAATCCAATGAGCGTCGGGAAACAGCAGTCGGCGATGGATGCAATGCTGTCCGGCACCTCGACTTCGAGATGATCCTGATACGCCTCGATAATCTTTAAATCCCGTGTCGTTTTGGGAATCTCGAGGGGTCCGAACGTACCTTTGCATTGCTCGAACGTACAGACATTTTTTACGCCCTCGCTTTGCCAATGCGCGTCGTCTTCCACTGGCGTGTCCGCGGCAATTTGCACGTAATCCGCAAGCTTCAAAGCCCGTTTTTCTGCTTCGGCTTTCGTCAACGTCGAATCTTCGGCCATGAGCATTTCGGTGAAGGCCTTCTGCCCGAGAACTCCTTGATCGCAAAATCTGCTCGAAACATCGGAGAGCGTTCCCGGCGTCGTCTTCGACGAGAGTTTTGCGGCTTTTCCAAAGAATCCAGGGAGCCCACCTTCGTAAACGACCGAGAATGATTGGAGCGTCGTCTGGGCGTGGGGATCTTCCAAATTCGACGCCAAACCGTGCTCGGTTTTTTCGCCACTGCTTAGCAGACCGGTTTTGGAATCGATGGCCCACAAGGAAGTACCGACAGCAAGAGTGAATTGGGGCTCTTCCAATTCCGGAGGTTTGGCTGGTGGCGGTGGCGGTGGCGGTGACGGTGGTGGGTTTGGCAAGGTCGCCCGCATGATCACGCCGTTTTCGTCGAACGTCGATTGCAATGCACCCTGGTTGTTGTACAGAGTTGGGAAATTCGTCAAGCCTGGCTGGTTCTGACCAATTTTATCGCCTGTGCCCATGTAGTTGGCACCGCGAAGCGTATGCGGCACAACGACATTGCAGGACGCTTCCCCCGAACTCTGAAAGTCTTTGTCCCCCTTCTTCGTGATCTTATCGAACGAGCAGCCATTCAGATAAGACGGACGTCGTGGGAAACGACAATCTTTGTCGTAATCGTCGATGTCGACGACGGCGATTTGTCCTGTCGAAAGCACCAAATACGCAAATGCTCCGCGCATACGTGTCGGCCCCGCACCGCGGTCGTAGTTGGAGCTGGTGCGGTACAAAGTTCGGGGATCACACGATGCCGAATCCGATGTGCACACCGGTAGGGAGGGATCAGGACTGCAACGAATACCTTCGACAGCAATTCCGGTCGCGGGAATAGGTTGCGGAGCGTCATGCTCGATGAGTGCGAGATCTTGTATGGGAACACCAAAATCGACACGATCCGGCGGTTGAAATGGCGTCCATTCTTCGTGTTCGCGCGAAATCGGGCGACGTGATGTCGACGATGGCCCGACGTCGAACACCATGAGGCTGCCATCGTAATCGTCGACGGCATAAACGAAATGATCGAGCGTCGACGCGAGCGTTCCGGAAGCGGAAATGGCGTTTGTCGTGACCACACGACCCGGGGTTTCTCTCGACGATGGCAGAAGAGGCTCACCTTCAATGGGTTCGCACGGCGTCTTCATTTTAATGGTATGAATCACGGGTGCCTTTGTATCGGCCACGAAGAGTGTCTCGTCGGTCCGTGCCAAACCCGCGGGTCGCGAATCGAATTCCACTTGAGCCGCCGGTACCGCGATCGGAGCATCGACGCACGCGGGACCTCCCGTTCCTGACGGCGGGGGATTCGACACGGGCACTTTGGTCGACAATGGCACCCAACGCTCGATGGGGCACGCTTTCCACGATCCTGGCGGGTGTTTGTACACGACGCCATTTTCATCTTCGAGGGGCTTGCCATTGGCATCGCGTTCCGCGTCGAACAATGTTTGCGCGTCGATGACCGCAATGGCGCCCAATTCGGGGATGGTCGTGACAATCTTGGGGCGCCCGAAGAATTTCGTTTCGATCACATCACCTTTGCTGTCGGT